>JBDRCM010000001.1:0-14919 GCA_043821725.1 bacterium
TTCGCTTGATAAAAAATTTTGATGCCTATCTGTAAGATAAGCCAAGAAATTTTGAAACGATTTTGGTCTAAATTTATGAATTGCAGTAGAAATGGTATTTGGCGACAGACCCCTTATGCTTCTACAAGCAACAAGGTATGAGGGCTTCTAATAAATTACATTTAATAATATGTCATACTTTGACATCGCAATAATTTGCATAATAGCGGCATTTGGCCTGTTTGGACTATGGTTTGGACTGGTACATACAATCGGATCATTGATTGGCACGCTTTTAGGATTGTTTTTAGCCAGTAGATATTACGCTCATTTAGCTGACTGGCTTATAAACATAACGGGTTGGTCAACCAATTTCTCAAAAGTTTTAATGTTTATTGTTTCATTTATCATTATAGCCCGCCTAGTGGGTTTAATTTTTTGGATAATTGAAAGAGCTCTAGGCATTATTACAAAGTTGCCTTTTATACGCGGGCTTAATCATCTGCTCGGAGCTTTATTTGGAGTTATAGAAGGGACAATCGTAATTGGCGTCAGCATATACTTTATTTCTAGATTTCCTTTAAGCTTTGGCTTCATGGAATCGCTTGCTAATTCTTCAATGGCACCATTAGTTGTCCAGCCAGTTAAATTACTTTTGCCGCTTATTCCAACGGCTATAAAATTTTTACAAAGCACAATAATTTCAATTTTTTAATTAGAATATTTTCAAATGAAAAAAATAATTGTTGGCGCAGTAATTATTATGTTATTAGCTGGATGCGGTTTAAAACCCGACAATAAAATTATTGGAACAAAATGTTTAAATGATTCTGAGTGCTCTTGCAGAGGGTTTGACGGCGCGGTTTTTACAAATGAAATTTTACCAGGTGAATGTTGTAATGAGCAAAGCGCCAAGGCAAATAAAAAAATCAGAACCGATTGCAAAATTGGTTTTTGTTATTGTATTTATGAATGAATTTACTAACTGTACATATATGATCGACTCCCACTGTCACATCCATTTTCAAGCATTTAAAGACGACTACCAAGAAGTCATTTCGCGCTGTAAAGAAAAAAATTGCGCAATGATAGCTGTTGGAACTCAAAAGCATACATCTCAAAAGGCAATTGATTTCGCAAATAAATATGAAAATATTTTTGCAACAGTCGGACTTCATCCCATACACCTTTTCTCAACGCATGTTGACGAAGAGGAATCATCTTTTCTTTCTCGTGAGGAAGATTTTGATTATGATTTTTACGCGCAACTAGCAAAACAAAAAAAAGTTGTCGCAATAGGGGAGTGCGGAATAGATCTGTTTCATCTGCCAGCAAACAAGCCAATGGCCGTTGTTCTGAAAAAACAACAGCAAGTATTTAGAAAGCAGATTGATCTTGCAAATGACTTGAAACTTCCGATTGTAATTCATGTGCGCGATGGTCACAGCCAGACCCTCTCAATCCTTAATTCCGCCCCTCAAATTCAAGGTGTAGTCCACTGTTATAGCAGTAATTGGGAAAACGCAAAACAATATCTTGACAAAGGACTTTACATCGGATTTACAGGCGTTATAACATTTCCCGCAAAAAAAATAAACGCACAGCCCCACTTTGATTTGCTTGAAGTGGTAAAAAAATGTCCATTAGATCGCATTCTGATAGAAACCGATGCGCCATATCTTGCTCCGCAGGCATATCGCGGAAAAAGGTGCGAGCCCTGGATGGTTGAAGAAGTTGCAAAAAAAATCGCTGAAATTAAAGATAAAAGTTGTGAACAAATTATCAGTATAGCCACTAAAAATGCTCAAAAATTATTCACATTAAAAGCTTGACTTCATCAAGAAAATATAGTAAAATATTGGCGTTCCGCATTATGAACAGTAATAATCAAAAAACAACAGATAAACAGTATTATTTTTTTGCACTACGCATAATTGGAGATTTTGGAGCTTCAATCGCAGTCCCTGTCGTTCTGCTAACTCTCATAGGTGGGCACTTTGACGAAAAATACAATTCAACTCCGCTGTTTACAATTATTGGGTTTGCTGTCGCCGCCTTTATTTCAATAAAAATTATCTATAAAAAGGCAAAGAAATACGGCCAACAATATCAAAAAATGGTCGCACCCAACGGAAAAGAATAGAAATAATATAATATGCATATACCAACGCTTGCGCCGGAAATACTGTTTCAAATTAAAAATTTTCCAATCACAAATACAATGGTTAACGCTTGGCTGGCCATTTTAATTTTTTTAATACTTGGAATTATTATTACAAAAACCGTCAAGCTTAAGCCGGGAAAATTTCAAAACGGATGCGAATTTTTTCTTGAAGGTCTGCTGGGCTACTTTGATCAAGTTACAGCGGAAAGAAAAAGAACATTAAAGTTTCTCCCGATAGTTGGAACAATATTCTTTTTTATTTTGCTTTCCAACTGGCTTGGACTTATGCCAGGTACTGGGAGTATTACAGTCGGTCATAATATGCTTTTTAGGCCTGCCAATACTGACTTGAACCTGACTGTTGTAATGGCGCTTGTAGCGGTGTTCTCTTCTCATATTTTCGGGATTGTTACTGTAGGAGTATTCACCCATCTCAATAAGTTTATTCAAATAGGCACGCTTATTAAAAGCATAAAAAAAGGACCGATTGCCATTTTTACGGCGATTATAGAGCTTGGCGTAGGCGTTATTGAGATAGTAAGCGAAATCGCAAAAGTCCTATCATTGTCTCTAAGATTATTTGGCAATATTTTCGCCGGAGAAGTTCTAATTTCAGTAATTGCAAGTTTGGTTTGTCTAATAGTGCCAACCCCGTTTATGCTATTAGAACTGCTTGTGGGCATTATCCAAGCAAGCGTTTTCGCTATGCTTGCACTTGTATATTTAACTGTTATGACAACAGAACCGCAAGAAGAGCACTAAATGCAACATTAAAAGTGAATTAACAAAAAAGTGAACTAATAAATTAACTAATTAACCAAAATAAATATGGAGCACGAATCTATAGTCACCTTGGTCAAGGGCTTGACCATGGCAATCGGTGGTTTTGCACCTGCCCTTGCAATCGGTATGTTAGTTGCTAAGGCAATGGAAGGCATTGGAAGAAACCCGGAGTCAGCAGGCAAAATTTTCGTACCAATGTTATTGGGAGCCGCATTTGCTGAAGCAATTGCTATCTATTCTTTGGTAGTTGTGTTTACACTGAAGTAGTTTGGCATTGACCCTGCCAGGATGTAAATCGTTGCAGGGTTTAGCTAATCTATTTATTAAAAAATATGGAAAATGAAAATTCAAATAATGAAATAGAAGATAAAAAAAATGATTTAAAACCGGAAGATAATAAACCTAATACAGATGAGCCAAAAAAATGTTGCAAACCAAAAAACAATTTAGTTACAATATTGGTTGTAATAGGCGTTTTAGTTGTTGCTGGCATTCTTTTCAGAGCTAATTCATACTGGAAAATGAAAAAAATTGAAAGAGAATACAAAAAACAGGCTGAACAAATTCAAAAGAACGCATTACAAATACAAAATAATTTAATTCAACAGGCAAGTGAAGCGCAAAAAAAGATCTTAGAAGCTCAAACAAAAGCTCTGGAACAAATTAATGAATAAAAAATTATGAACTTTAGTGAACTTGCCCTTGTGGCCGAATCAACGCAAAACGTGGCTCAAAAAGCACTTGAAAACACAACTGAATTAGTCCGAACTCCCATAGCTAATGCTGCGGTAAGCGCGGTTCATACTTCGGCTGAAACTGAGAGTGTTTTTGCATCTTTGGGTCTTGATCCTGTTTTATTTATCGCTCAACTTATTAATTTTATAATCGTTGCCATTATTTTATGGTATCTGGTTTTAAAGCCACTTACAAAAAAAATGGCTGAAAGACAGGAAAAAATTGATGAAGGCCTTACAAACGCCGAGCGCGTTGAAAAAAATTTGCACAGAAGCGAGTTGAAATATCAAGAAAGGATTGACCAAGCAAAGGCAGAATCTGCAAACATCATGGAAAAAGCGCGCCTTGAAGCGGTTAGCATAGGCGAGGATCTTAAAAATAAATCAAAGCAGGAAATTGAATTGCTCATAATCCAAGCAAAAAACAATATTAGGATTGAAAAGGAAGAAATGTTAGTTGAAGTAAAAAAATATGCTGCAGAGCTGGTAATAGTGGCTATGGAGAAAATTTTAGAAGAGAAAATGGACGATAAGAAAGACGCGGAATTGATCAAAAAAAGTATAAAAGATTTAAAAATTTAGATTGAAAATTCGGTGTGAATAAAATTAGCAACAAGCAATACGCGAAAGCGTTATATAAAGCAACCAAAGATTTAGATGATAAAGATCTTGCAAAAGTGATAAGGAATTTTGTTATTCTGCTGTCAAAAAAGCATAAACTAAAACAAGCGAATTACATTATCGCCGAATTTATTAAATTAGGCAAAAAAGAACAATGCATAATAGATATTGAAATTGTCGGTGCGCGATCATTGGATAATAAAATTATCAGCGAAATTGAAAAAATATTCGGCGACCACACGCAAAGTATCAAGAAAATTAATAAAAGTTTGATCGGAGGATTAATAATTAAGACCAACGAAACTGTTTTTGACGCCAGTGTAAAAACCCAATTAATAAAAATGAAACAAGACCTTATAAATTAACCTATTTGAATGGGCATTAATTACCCATTTAATTACCCATTTAATTACGTAAATCAATAAATTATGGCCAGCATTAATAAAATAGTTGAAGAATTAAAGAAAAATATATCTTCGTTTGAAAAAGAAGTTGAAGTGGATGAAATAGGGTCAGTGGTTGAAATCGGCGATGGCATAGCAAGAATGAGCGGGCTTGGCAAATGCCAATATAATGAAATATTGGAATTTCCAAATGAGACATTCGGCGTTGCCCTGAATCTTGAGGAAGAAACAATCGGCTCTGTTATTTTAGGCGAATTTAAGCATATAAAAGAGGGCGATACTGTAAAACGCACCGGAAGGATATTATCCGTACCAGTGGGCGAAGAATTCATCGGTCGCGTTATCAATCCTCTTGGAGCAGTGGTTGACGGAGGAAAGGAAATTAATAGCAAGAAATTTTATCCGATTGAAAAAATAGCTCCCGGAGTTATGAAGAGAGAGCCGGTCAGCCAGCCGGTTCAGACCGGGATTAAAGCAATAGATGCTATGGTGCCAATTGGACGCGGACAGAGAGAACTTATTATTGGCGACCGTCAAACCGGCAAAACAGCAGTTGCAATTGACACAATCATTAACCAAAAAGGCCAGGACATGATATGCATTTATGTAGCAATCGGGCAAAAGGAATCCAAAGTGGCAAGAAACGTCGCAAAATTAAAAGAGCATGGAGCAATGGATTATACCATTGTTGTGAAAGCAAGCGCTTCAGAACCGGCTCCGTTGCTATATATTGCTCCTTATGCGGGCGTTGCTCTTGGCGAATATTTTATGGATCAAGGAAAAGATGTTCTGATTATTTACGATGATTTATCCAAGCAAGCTTGGGCTTACAGAGAAATGTCTTTACTTTTACGCAGACCTCCGGGACGCGAAGCATACCCTGGCGATGTATTTTATTTGCACTCCCGATTACTTGAAAGAGCATGCAGAAGAAATAAAGAATCAGGCGGAGGTTCAATCACAGCATTGCCAATTATTGAGACGCAGGCCAGTGATGTAACGGCATATATTCCGACAAATGTAATTTCAATTACAGATGGGCAGATTTTTTTGGAAAGCGACTTATTCTATCGTGGAATAAGGCCGGCTTTGAATGTTGGTATTTCTGTTTCTCGTGTTGGGGGAGCCGCTCAAATCAAGCCGATGAAAAAGGTAGCAGGAAAATTAAAACTTAACATGGCACAATTTCGCGAGTTGGAAGCGTTTGCACAGTTTGCCTCTGATTTGGATCCTGAAACAAAAAAACAGATTGATTTAGGCCAAAGATTGGTTGAAATCTTAAAACAGCCACAATACCAGCCAATGCCCGTTGCAAATCAAGTTGCTGTTATTTATGCTGTTTCAAACGGATATGCAAATAATGTTGAGGTTGCAGAAATGACAGAATGGGAAACGAAATTTCATGAATATATAAACAAATCCAATCGCCCACTTTTGAATAAAATTTCAAAGGGCGAATGGGATGGTAAAATAGAAAAAGAATTAAAAGAAATGTGTGAGCAATTTAATAAGCAATAAAACATGCCCGTAAACACCAAAGCAATACAAGGACGCATTAAGTCGGTAAGCAACACCAGAAAAATTACCAAAGCAATGGAGATGGTTGCGGCCGCGAAAATGCGCAAAGCGGTTCAAGCCGTTGTGGATACGCGTACTTATGCAACGCTTGCTTGGAATTTATTAACTAGCTTAGCAAAAGCTGAAAAAGATAAAGATATAAAAATTCCATTGCTTAATGCCAGACCGGTAAAACGATTATTATTGGTATTAATTACATCAAATCGTGGATTATGCGGAAGTTTTAATTCCAATATTATTAAGAAAACCGCTGAACAGCTTAAAGATCCACGAAATATCGCAAGACAGCGAATTAACGGCCATGATGTTGAGGCAATTGAAAATCTTGAAGTTGATGTTATTGGCGTTGGAAAAAAGGGCGCTCATTTTGCAAAAAAAATGGGATACAATTTAATATCCTCGTTCACGGATATTTCTGACACGCCCACAACTGATGACGCCCTTGTAATCAGCCGATTGGTTATAGGATCCTACACAAAACAAGAATATGATAAAGTTGTTATTGCATATACTGACTTTAAATCCAGCATTAATCAGATTGCCAAACTTCGCCAAGTTTTGCCAATTTCCGAGCGAGATCTTGAAAAAATGATTTATGAGCTAGGCGGTGAAGAAAATTTAGCGGGCCAATCACTAAAAACTAAAGACACAAAACAAACAGCTAATAAAGATCAAGATGCACTTAACAATTATTTATACGAACCAAATAAAGAAGAAGTTTTAAAAATAATTTTACCCAGATTGGTGGAAACTCAAATTTATCAGGCAATGTTGGAATCTTCAGCTTCGGAGCATAGTTCCCGAATGCTGGCAATGAGAAATGCATCAGACGCGGCTGACGATATGATCAAAGAATTAAATTTGAACTTTAATAAAGCGCGACAATCCGCAATAACGCAGGAGATATCCGAAATTGTTGGTGGAGCCGCGGCACTAGAGTAAGCAAAAAATAAATAAAATTAATAATAATTATCAACGTATGAATAAAGGAAAAATAACGCAGGTAATCGGAGTGGTGGCAGATGTGCAGTTTGAAGAAAATCTGCCGGAAATTTATAACGCCTTGTCTACCAAAATGCCGGATGGAAAGGAATTAATTTTGGAGGTTCAACAGCACCTAGGAGGAAATGTTGTGCGAACCGTTGCTATGAGCTCCACAGACGGCCTTCAACGGGGGCAGGAAGTTGTTGACAGCGGAGAACCGATTACAGTGCCTGTGGGTCCTAAAACTCTTGGCCGAATGTTTGACGTTTGCGGTAAAGCCATTGACGGAATGGCTGATTTGCCAAAAGAAAAGCAATATCCAATCCATAGGCCTGCGCCGAGCTTTGACAAGCAATCAACAAAATATGAAATTCTTGAAACCGGAATTAAAGTTGTGGATTTGATTTGTCCATTTTTAAAAGGCGGAAAAATTGGATTATTTGGCGGAGCAGGAGTTGGAAAAACTGTTCTCATTCAGGAACTTATCAGAAATATCGCACAAGAACACGGCGGGTATTCAATGTTTGCCGGAGTGGGGGAGCGTACTAGAGAAGGCAATGATTTGTATAAAGAAATGAAGGAAAGCGGGGTTTTGGAAAAGACAGCATTGGTTTTCGGACAGATGAATGAACCTCCGGGAGCTCGCGCCAGAGTCGCACTTACTGCTTTGGCTATGGCAGAATATTTCCGAGACGAAGAAGGCCGTGATCTTCTATTATTTATTGACAATATTTTTCGTTTTACGCAAGCTGGATCAGAAGTGTCAGCTTTGCTCGGGCGAATGCCTTCAGCAGTTGGTTATCAGCCCACATTAGCCACTGAGATGGGCAAATTGCAAGAGAGAATAACTTCCACTGAAAAGGGGTCAATAACGTCAGTACAAGCCGTTTATGTGCCTGCTGATGACCTTACAGACCCGGCACCGGCAACGACATTTGCACATTTGGACTCCACAGTGGTTTTAAGCAGATCTTTAACCGAATTGGGTATTTATCCGGCTGTTGATCCTTTGGACTCATCATCCACCATTCTGGATCCTAATATAGTTGGTGAAGAGCACTATCACACCGCGCGAGAGGTTCAGCAAGTTCTGCAAAAATACAAGGATTTACAGGATATTATTGCTATTTTGGGTATGGAAGAATTGAGCGATTCGGATAAATTAGCTGTTTCACGAGCGAGAAAAATTCAAAAGTTTTTGTCCCAACCATTTTTTGTTGCTGAAACATTCACCGGATCTGAAGGAAAATATGTTCCGCTTAAAGACACAGTTAGAGCGTTTAGAGAAATTTTGGATGGCAAGCACGACAGCATTGGCGAACAAGCTTTTTACATGAAAGGCGGAATTGATGAAGTTAAATAGATATTGGAAATCGCATCTTTTTTCATCATCAATTGTAATCCATTATGGAAAAAATAATCAACTTCAAAATAGTAACCCCTGAAAAAACCGTTTATGTAGACGAGATTTTTCAAGTTACAATCCCAACAATGGATGGAGAGATTACAGTATTGCCTTACCATATACCGCTGGTTACAGTTTTGCTCGCAGGGGATTTAATAATAAAGGACAAGGATGGAGAACATCATCTTGCAATATCAGGCGGATTTTTAGAAGTAAAAAGCAATAGTGAAATAATAATTCTGGCAGATAATGCCGAAAGAGCAGAGGATATTGATTTAGAGCGGGCTGAACAAGCAAGAAAGCGGGCAATTGAGCAGATGGAAAAAGCTAAAAGCGATGAAAATATTGATTATGCGAAATTACAAGCAGTCATAGACAGAGAAATGAACAGATTAAAGATAGGCAGAAAATATAAAAAATTACCAAAAGCAAAGCAGGAATAACTTCTAATCGGGAAATATACAATTTATTAGATAATTGTGTAACATTTCCCATAATAATCCGTCTTCTATTTTATAAAACCAGCATTTTTTTTTGGATTAAAATATTTGGATTTTGAAAAGAAAATCTAATAAATCAAAGTTTAACACCCTGCAACGGGAGCTTTTTTGATTATTTATGCAATATTATACTAAACAAACATTTAAAATATTTTGGCAACACGCGCTCAAATATAAATTTTCAATATTATTGACTGTTTTCTTCATATTGATTTGTAGTACCTTGCAAGTCGTATCACCATATTACTACAAGGTTTTTTTTGATGTTTTAGCCACAACAAAGGATCGAACCGCGTTGGTGCATACTTTATTAATTATTCTTACAATATATTTAATTGAATGGATTTTTTGGAGAGCAAGCGGATTTGTAAATACTTACTTTCAAACAAGCATTATGCGCGATTTGGCTGTAACATGCTTTTCCTATTTACACAAGCACTCATTTACCTTTTTTAATAATAATTTTGTCGGCTCATTGGTTAAAAAAGTAAATAGATTTTACAGAGCTTTTGAAGGAATTACAGATAGGATTTTATGGGATCTATTGCCAATCTTAGTTAACATTACAATTATCACAGCTGTATTGAGCAGAAGAAGTGTTTATCTTGGAATCGCCATTATTGTATGGATATTCATCTATATTACAATCAATTATCTATTCGCCACATTTAAACTGAAATATGATATTGAAAGAAGTGAACAAGACAGCAAAGTAACCGGCATATTGGCAGATTCAATAACAAATCATGCGAATCTTAAACTATTTAATGGATATAAAAGAGAAAACAAATATTTTTATTCTGAAAGCACCAGATTAACAAAAATGAGAAGATTCACATGGAATCTTTCAAATATTTTTGACGCGATTCAAGGGCTGTTCATGGTTTGTTTGGAAGTGGGAATTTTTTATTATGCCATAAGTTTATGGCAAAACGGAATATTAACCATAGGTGATTTTGTATTGATTCAGGCCTATTTACTAAGAATTTTCTTGAAACTATGGGATTTTGGGCGAGTAATCCGAAATTTTTATGAAAATCTTGCTGACGCTGAGGAAATGACTGAAGTGCTTTTGACGCCTCATGAAATTATTGATAAAAAAAATGCAAAAAAAATAAAAATTACAAATGGTGCAATTGAATTTAAGAATGTTACATTTTGTTACAATAAAACCAGATGCGTGGTTGAAAAATTAAATCTCAAAATCAAGCCAAAAGAAAAAATTGCGTTAGTAGGGCCATCAGGAGCAGGCAAAACCACTTTAGTAAAATTATTATTAAGAATGCATAATGTAACAGGCGGTGATGTTTTGATTGACAAACAAAAAGTGCGTGATGTTACTCAGGAAAGCTTATGGCAAAATATTTCAATGGTTCCTCAAGATCCGATTCTTTTCCATAGATCTTTATTGGAAAATATCCGCTACGGCAAACCAGAGGCAACAGACGATCAGGTATTTAAAGCCGCTAAAATGGCAAACTGCCATCAATTTATTTCTGAGTTTCCTGCCGGCTACGAAACAACTGTTGGCGAACGTGGAGTGAAACTTTCCGGCGGAGAAAGGCAACGCGTGGCAATTGCGCGCGCAATTTTGCGCAGTGCTCCAATACTTGTATTGGATGAAGCAACTTCAAGTTTGGATTCTGAATCAGAACATTTAATTCAGGACGCATTGGACAACTTGATGAAAAATAAAACCGTCATTGTTATAGCACATCGATTATCAACAATCATGAAAGTTGACAGAATAATTGTTGTTGATGAGGGAGGTATTATTGAACAAGGCACGCACCAAGAACTGATCAAATTAAACAAGGGAACATACAAAAAACTTTGGAAAATTCAGGCCGGCGGTTTTGTTGAATAATTATTGTTTGCTTGATGTTGGTCATTTTGAAGGCATAATGCAACAAAAAATATCAGTTGTATTTAAACAACTATTCCGCTATAATTAAAATGCCCTTACAATATAAGGGTATTTTAATATAAGTAGCTCATTATCTATGTTTTTTTTGCTATGATTGACTAATTATGGACTTACTGGAAATTGAAAATACAAAAAATAATCGCCACCCATGGGAATTGGCAAGGGCAAATTTTGTTATTTCATTAATCAGGCAAGAATTAACTAAAATGAGCTTAAAAAAAGTTCGCATTTTGGATATTGGCTGTGGCGATATGTTTATTGCCGATTGCCTTGCCGATTCATTTGAAAATGTTGAAATAATAGCTGTGGATAGTAATTTATCAAAAGACGACATAGAAAAGTTCAAGCAAATCAACAGTAAAAAAATTAAAGTATTCCGCACAATTAATGACTTTCAGACGGAAAATGAACCCCTCCCTGTGCGAAGATCCCGCTCAGCAAGACCCTCGCTACGTTGCGATAATAAAATGGATTTTGTGTTGATTTTGGACGTGTTTGAACACATAAATGATGAACAAGCATTTTTACAACAATTAATTGATAAAAATATTTTTGATAATACCGCTGTTTTTTTGATAACCGTTCCATCCTTTCAAAGCTTATATTGCTCTCATGATGCCTATCTGCGTCATTTTAGGCGTTATAGAAACAGCCGGTTGGTAAAATTTTTTTTAAATAATAATTTTATAATTCAAGATTCCGGATATTTTTTTATTACGCTGTTGTTTCCACGCCTTGTCCGAGTTATTTTGGAAAAATTTGGCTTATTAAAAAAAAGTAATGGAATCGGGCAGTGGTCAGGCAATAAAATGATGACTTTTATCATTAAAAACATTTTAATCGTTGATTGTATGTTAATGGCCAAATTAAAAAAAATCAGATTAAAATTGCCGGGATTATCCAATTACGTGATATGCCGAAAACCTGCATCATAATACCTTGTTATAATGAAGAAAAGAGATTTGATGAAAAGGAGTTTTCGGATTTTTTTCAAGTGGATGACGATACTCATTTTTATTTGGTAAATGACGGTAGTACTGATGAAACACTTGACTTGCTAAATAAAGTAAAAAATAAAATAGGGGATAGGGTTAGAATTTTGCATTTAAAAAAGAATAAAGGAAAAGCTGAAGCCGTGCGTATTGGCATGCTTAGTGCTTTATCTTGGATGAATTTTGATTACTTTGGTTATTTTGACGCGGATTTTTCCGCACCTTTAAATCAGATTTCTTTGCTGGTGAATATTATGGAAGAGAAACATGGCGGATGCCATGCGATTTTTGGCTCAAGAATACTGTACTTGAACAATGTAATCAAAAGAAAAGCTTGGCGTCATTATGGCGGAAGAATTTTTGCCGTAATTGCCGATAGGATGCTTGATTTGTCAATTTACGATACCCAATGCGGAGCAAAAATATTCAGTAGGGACATTATAAATAATATTTTTTTGGAACCATTCAGAAGTCGTTGGCTGTTTGATATAGAAATAATATTGCGTTTAAGAAATATCTACGGAAAGCAAGAGTTAAAAAATCTAATTATTGAATTTCCATTGCATGTTTGGAAGGAGAAAGGTGATTCTAAAATTTCAATGTTTGATATTGTCAAAATACCTTATGAATTGCTTAAAATATATTATTACTACGGTAAAGAAGCTTCCTAACAGACATTTTTGGCTGTCTTTTTTATTTGGATTGGCATCTGTATTTTTCATTTTTTTGTATCATTTTAATTGGTCAATGATAATTCCGACCAACATTCACTGGCTGATGCAAGGGGACTGCGCCACGCATTATTTGGGCTGGCTATTTTTTCGAAATGAAGTATGGACTTTTCCTTTGGGTGAGATAAAAAATTATATATATCCGCTTGGCACAAATATCGGATATACAGATTCCATACCGCTTTTAGCATTTGTTTTTAAGCTGTTCTCAGGATTATTACCAGCTGACTTTCAATATTTTGGACTCTGGTTGCTCTCCTGCTTTGTTTTGCAAGCGTTATTCGGAGCGCTAATCTTTAAAAATTTCAAATGCTCGCTTATTGTAAAAATTATCGGCGTTCAGTTTCTTGTTTTCAGTCCAATTTTATTATTCCGTTCAATACATCCGGCGCTTTGCGCACATTGGCTCATTTTAGCCGGAATTTATTTGTATTTGTCAGACACTAAGCCCGGCGAGATAAAGAAAATTATAACTTATCATTTTATAATATTGGTTTTGGCGTTATTTATCCATCCATACATTGTCATAATGGTTTGGCTTTTAATGCTCGCTCATCTGGTTAAGCTCACTTTTTTTGATAAGCATATCCGTAAAAAAATTAATTTTTCAATTATACTGGTTTTCTCTCTGTTAATAATTTTCGCGATTTGGATAGCTATTGGTTATTTTACTTTGGGCAATGCTTATGATTATGGGGCTTCGGGCTTTGGCTATTATTCTTTTAATTTAAATGGACTGTTAAATTCCGCCAATCTTTCCACTTTTTTTCGCCAGTTGCCGACCGTCTATCCCGGCCAATTAACAGAAGGATTCAATTATCTAGGATTTGGATTGATAATAATTGTGCTGACAGTTCTTTTGGTATTGGTTTATAAAATAGTTATTGCGAACAAATATCTGCCTCAAATACAATGGAAAAGATTATGGCCGTTGGTCGTTATTAATATTTTATTGTTCGTTTTTTCTTTGAGCAATGTCATTACAGTTAATGATCATGTTTTGTTTTATTATCCGCTGTCAGATTTTTTTATTGTTATGCTGTCGCCTTTTCGCTCAAGTGGACGCTTTTTTTGGATTACTTATTATTCAATAATGATATTTGCGATTTTTGCATTGTCAAATCAATTGAAAAAAAGAGCGCGCATAGTGGCGTCCATATTGCTAGTTGCCTTGTTTTTTCAGATTGTGGACATAAGCCCTCTTTTAATAAAATGGAAGATAAGACATCAGCAGTACGAAATGATAATCAATGAAGCTAAATGGACTGAGTTAATTAATAAATTTGATAATGTCGTTATTTATCCCGCTTTTCAAAAGAATTACGTTAGAGATGACGATTATATGTCCTTTGCGTATATTGCGGCAAAAAATCATAAAACAATCAATGCAGGATATGTGGCTCGCGCGGATCGCAAAAAAATAGATGATGAAACAGCTAAACTATCAATGAAAATAACAAAAGCAGAATTGGACAAAGATTCTCTGTATATTACTACTGAAAAATACTTATTGATTTTTTTGCCTTTGTTAAGCCAAAATAAAATTGAATGTATTCATTTGGACTGTTTTTACGCTTGCAACACAAAAGAATGATTTGTATTAGTTTAGTGCATAAGTTATAATTGGAATAACCTTAGAACTCATACAGAGTTTAGCCCTATGTCATCCTGAGTCCTTCACCTGTCATCTGAGTCCCGACTTAGTCGGGATAAGTCCCGCGGATCCCTTAGATTTATAACCAGAGGGATCCTTCGCTTCGCTCAGGATGACAGGCAGAAAAACGCTCAGGATGACATAAATGAATTATTTAAGGGATTCTTCACTTCATTCATTCGCTACGCTCATTCATTCCGTTCAGAATGACAGACATTTTTTAACACTTGTCATTTCGTTAGTAATAGCGTATTATGTTGGATAACTCTACATGAGCTCAATTAGAATTCGTTGCCAAATACCATTTCTACTGCAATTAATAAATTATGGCCAAAATCGTTTCAAAATTTCTTGGCTTATCTTACAGATAGGCCTCAAAATTTTTTATCAAGCGAAGCGAGAGAAAAGAAAAATGATAATTTTTCTTTTCCGAGCGAGCGAAGATAACTATGGAATTATCAAC
>JBDRCM010000002.1:0-59502 GCA_043821725.1 bacterium
CCGGCAGGTTGTTTATATCATGCCAAGCCCATTCGCAAACTGTTGGCCCCGGCTTAACTTCTCCTTTTCGTTTTGCCAAAAAATGCACTAGCTGTATTTTAACATTATCAACAGTATCTTCCAATGTCTGCAGTTGCTTTAATATTTTAACATCTAAGCCGGTTTCTTCTTTGGCTTCGCGAATACAGGCGTCTTCATAACTTTCATTTGACTCAACTTTTCCACCGGGAAAAAACCAAGGAGTTATCTCATTCCTTTTTCTTTCCTTTATCAGAAGGACTCTTTGATTTTCAATTATTACTGGGCCGGAACAAATTATTATATCCATATTTTATTATAGCAGGCAGGGAATTATGTCATTATTGTCTGCATTATATTTTGCTATTAAGGGTCTGTCGACAAATGCGCTTTCGTGACGAAGTTCATAAATTATGAGACAAAATTGTTGATAATTTCATAGTTATCTTCGCTCGCTCAGAAAAAAAATTATCATTTTTCTTTTCTCTCGCTTCGCTTGATAAAAAATTTTGAGGCCTATCTGTAAGACAAGCCAAGAAATTTTGAAACGATTTTGGCCGTAATTTACCAATTGCAGTAGAAATGGTATTTGGCGACAGACCCATATTAGAAGCCTGTTTACCCCGCGACTTTTTGCAAGATCGGGTTTATTAACACATCGCAGTGAGCCCTCGTCCTTTGTAAAAGGCGGGGTTCATTTTACGTAGTTCGGATTTATTTTTTTTGCAAATCTATGAGTTATTAGAAAAAACAAGATAGCAAAGCAGGATGTTATCAGTATTTGAATTACTATTGATGTTGGCAAAAATGAATTGAACAATGAAAATTCCAGTCCGTTAAATACGCCGTAGAAATAAATCTGCAAGATGAGCACAAAATTATAAAATAAAATTCCAATTGCCATGGAAAATATAGTTGTATATAAAGTTCTGTTGGTAAAAATATTTTTCAGAATCCAATTAACAGCAACAGCAGTTGAAAGCATAGCTAAGAAAATCGCGCCAAAGGGGGTTGAGGCGCTCGCCTCTTGAAATAAGCCAACCAACAATATAAACCATAAAATTATGTTGATTTTTTTGGATAATAAAATAATCCAAATCATCGTAAAAATAACGATTTTTATTTCATTGATAGGATATGGCATTGCATTAATAAAAAATATATTTGCAAGAATTATTGAGGCGCAAAACAGCGCAAATTTCAAGAAATTCATAATTTAGTCAGGTACTATTACGCTGACAAGCGATACCTTTTTGAGATCAGCGGCAGGCAGAATGAGAGCTTTTTGAAAGGGCTGATAAGATTCATTTTCCGAAACTATAATTTTACCTATGTAAAGACCACTTGGAATACTTCCGTCCAAACCGGATGTTACAACCATATCACCGACCAATATTGTCTCGTTCTGTGGAATTAAATCCATTTTTACGCTCAAGCCAAAACCCCCTTCAATTACTCCTATGCTTTTGTTGCTATTTAGAACAATGGCCGCAATTCGACTATTTGGGTCGTTTATCAATCGCACGAAAGCTGATTCTTCATTTACTTGTTGTACAATGCCAATCAATAGTCCTTTGTTTACAACTACAGCCATTCCGGTTTTTATTCCATTTTTTTCACCTAAATTGATTATATATGCACTGCTTATACTGTCGGTACTTTTGCTGATTATGCGGCCACTAATTAATTTATATCCGGAATCATCCATAAAATTTAGCATTGACTTTAATGTCTCGTTTTCTTCCTTTATAAGCTGAACTTCTATTTGCGCGGCATCGCTATCCTTTTTTTCGCTGATGCACTTATCATATTTTTCCAATATATCTTTTTTTAAATTGCCATCGCTAATTCGGAAGTCGATCCATTGTTTAGAGGAAAGAAAGAAGTTTCCGAGCGGATTTGAAACAACCAAAATTTTGTTTTCAAAAAATTTTAACCAGCCAAAATAATGAAAAAAAATGAGCAGTATAATTGCTCCGGTAAGCACGTAGCTTTTTTTAAAAACCTTTCGCATAATTAATTTTTATTCTCCGGTTTTACAACTATTTCTTCCAGTAATTCCGGTTCATCAAGGAGAATTCCGGCACCCCTAACCACTGAGGTTAAAGGATCATCAGCTATTCTCACGGGTATTTCAGTCGCTCTGTATATTAAATTTTCAATTCCTCGCAATAATGCCCCGCCACCGGAAACTAAAATTCCGCGTTCGTGAATGTCTGCAACCAATTCCGGAGGAGTAATTTCAAGCGTTTCTTTTATGTTGTCAATAATTGTTTTAAGAGACTTATTGGTTGCTTCACGCACTTGAAAATCATTTATCATTATTTCTTTAGGCAAGCCGGTTAAAAGATCTCGTCCACGCATTGGAAACTGCATTGATTCGCTAAGTTCAATCGCGGATCCGATTTTAATTTTTATTTCTTCGGCTTGTCTCTCTCCCAACAGCAGATTAAATTGATCTCTGGCATATTGCATAATATTTCGGTTCAATTCATCTCCGGCAATTGGAATAGATTTCCAAAGCACGATTCCGCCAAGTGAAATAACGGCAATTTCAGTGGTTCCGCCACCGATTTCAACTATAAAATTTCCTACTGGCTCACGAATCGGCATTCTGCAACCAATTGCCGCTGCCATTGGCTCGTCAACTATCCAAACTTCTCTTGCACCGGCGCTCATAACGGAGTCATTTATTGCCTTTTTTTCAACTTCTGTAATGTCCAATGGGGCTCCAATAACAACTTTTGGCCTTGACATAAAGGAGCTTTGCCCTTCATAAACTTTGTCAAAAAAATATCGGATCATTTTTTCAGTTACCTCAAAATCTGAAATAATACCACTGATAAGAGGTCGAGTGGATAAAATATGAGGAGGGGTCTTTCCAAGCATTTCTTTCGCTTCATTGCCGACTGCCAGAATCTGATCTGTGCGCGAGTTAATTGAAACTACACTGGGTTCATTAATAATTATTCCCCTGCCTTGAACATAGACCAGCGTGTTTGCCGTCCCAAGATCAATACCTAGCCCCTTTCCCGTCCTCTTAAATAGGTTTGCAAACATAACAGAAATCTCAATTATTCTTAAATTTTCTTCCGGTCAAAATAATACTCTCCAATATTATGAAAGTTGCTACTATCAGCAGGCCGGTTAAAAGCGTCAGCAATTCAAGCTGTAATAAAGCCAAAGCGACCAGAATTATGCTTGATATTAATATTGCCTGTTTAAATGTGCGTTTAATGTGGTGAAAAACAACAATATCATTCTTTGATATTCTTTTTTTTATCAAAAAACCGATAATTGAAATAGTGCCTGTAAGAGCCAAAAAAAGCGAACTGTAGAAAAGCATAAAAGCGATAATTTTACTCTCAGCAGGGTCAATATTTCTCAAAATCAAAAACCACACCGTCCAACAGACAGCAGTTCCCCCGGCCATTATTATTAAGTATTGGCGCAGTGTCATATTATTTGGCAACAGACCCTATTTATACTATCGCATTTGTTTGAATTTTGCAAGCTTTAGAGGGCGTTAGCCCAATATCCGAGTTAATTCAAATATGTGATTTTTTTTATGGTATTTAAGCCAAATTTCTCATTTAATTCATTGAGTATTTTTGTTTCGCGCAAGCGTATTTCCTGGGCAGACGTTGAACTTAGGCAGGCCAACGTCAATGTTTGATTTTTAAAATGCACTGCGGATATACGTTTGGTTATTTCAGATCCGAAATAACGTTTTAAAATAATATTGGCCGAGTCAACCACCAATGCTGCAGACACCCCGCGCCAAATCGGAGATATTTTTTGTTTGGCGTTTATGATTGAATTTATGCTTTTCATATCCTGAATTCACAAATATCGCGATAATGACAATTTGCGCAAATATGTTTTGATGGATTAGCGTCGAATTCAAATGATTTTATTTTGTTAACTGTGTTTGCAATTTTCGTTTTAATATTTATAATTTCTTTTTCAGTGGCCATGAAAGCTGTTTGCTGTCCGTCCTTTACATAATAGAGAATCAATTGTTCAACTTTTCCGATATTATTATATTGTTGAAGCTGGCTCATTGCCATCTGATATGTAATTAGTTGGTCTTTTTCATCGCCCTTTGCTTTTTCTTTGCTTGCACCCGTTTTGTAATCTATTACGATTAGTCCGCCGTTTTTATTTTGATCTATTCGATCAATTTTACCGTTAAACAAAAAATCATCAATTTTTATTTTAAAACCTGATTCCAAACACACAGGCACAGTCCATTTTTCACAATTTGATTCATAATAATTTTTAAGCATTTTTTTTCCGTCTATAAAATATTTTTCTCGCTGTTCCCGGCTAAGATACCAATCATCTTGCCACTTTTCTTCATAAATCTTTATCAATTCGTCCAATGCGGGCGCTTTTATTGCGCCATCCTTTGAATGCCCGCTTCTGTCAATACCCTGAATACTACTGAAAATGGATTCCTGCTTTGAGCTGTTTAACTGTTGAATTCTTTTGTAAAATTCCAGCATTGCGCCATGTATTGTATTACCAAAGCTGAAGTAGTGGCTTTGCTTGCTGGGAAGTTTAATTATAGCGCCCAGTTTATATTGATAAGGGCACGTATTGTATGATTTTATTTGTGAAAATGAAAAAACTTTGGGGATTTGGTAAAAAATGATGCCGTCGTTTTTTTGCTCTTTTTGTATGCTTATTTTTATATCTTTTTCTTTTACCTTGTTGTCTGTAATCTGATAACCCAATTCATTTAAAAAACGACTAATCTTTTTCTTCCTAATTCCGCCGTAATTGCTTGAGCTTGTAAAATACAGTTTTTGCTTTGCGCGAGTGCATGCCACGTAAAATAATCTCCTCTCTTCCTGAAAATGGCTATCCCCTTCAGGCAGGTCTTCTTTAATCAGTTCAAGCGGAATTTCTATGCCATTTCCACGCCGTCTGGTGGGAAAACGATCCTCCACCATATTTACTACAAATACGTATTTAAATTCCAATCCCTTGGCTTTATGTATTGTAATGATATTTATGGAATCAGGAGTATCCTTTGGCTGGTACAGACCGCCTTCGTCACCTGATTCAACCAGATATTGAAATTGACTCATAAAATCGTAAATTCTTGCGTCCGGCACATTTTCTTCGTATTTTTTTAAATACTCAAAAAATTGCATTAGCTGATAAATTTGCCTTATTACTGAACGGTTTGATCGTTCTTCTTCATGAGCCAAATATTTCAAATAACCGCTTTTTTCAAGAAAATCATATAAAATTTTATGTGGCTTTTCATTTCGCGCCTTTTTCATTCCATCGTGAATTAAATTCAATGTTTTTTCACATAATTCTATTCCGTTTTCTGATAAGCCGAACTCACGCGATCGCTTAATGGTTTCATAATAAGAGATACTCTTCCTGCGAGCCGTGTATGTTATTTTTTGGAGATCGTTTTCCTTGATTTTCCACGCCGGAATTTGTAGAACGCGATAGAGCGCATGTAATTCATGATAATCGTCAAGAAGCTTAAAATAGTTTAAGCAGTCCAAAACAATTGGCTGGCGATATAGTCCGCTGGATGCCAAAAATTCATAGGGTATTTGGACGGCTTCAAATCCTGAAATAAACGCGTTGGCATGGTTATTGGCGCGAACCAGAATTGCAAAATCATCCCAGCTTGCTTCGCTGTCCAGTTCTTTAAGTTTGGCAATTTCATTTATCACAAACTTTACTTCATCCTCCAAACTGCTGTTGTGGGAATGAATTATTTCAGATTTTGCTTGATCTACCGCTTTGAGTTTTTTGTCAATTTTAAGCTTGACTTCTAATCTGTCCGGATTGTTGTTTTGAATGGAAATATATGCTTTTTCCAATATTTCCTGCCCTGAACGGTAATTTTGCGTTAAAATTATTTCCTTGGCCTTTGGATAATCATCTTTAAAGCGCATAATATTTGAGACCGAAGCCCCGCGGAAAGCATATATACTCTGATCATCATCTCCAACCACTGTCAATTGTGATTGTTTGTCGCTCAACAACCTCACTAATTCATACTGCGCCCAGTTAACATCTTGAAATTCATCAACAAGAATACATTTAAATTTATTTTTTAATAGTTTCAAAATTTTTGGCCGTTTTTCCAAAAGTTTAACAGCGTAATAAATCAAGTCGCCGAAATCAAGCGAATTGTTGTCCAATAAAATTTGATTATACGTGTGGTAGGCATTTGCAACTTCAGTCAATCGATCTTTTTCATATCCATTCATGTTATCTTTGTCTAATTTTATATTTTCTGCATATTCAAGATATTCCTGCGGAGCTATCAATTCATCTTTGCATTTGGAAAAATGCTTTATGAACTCATGAATATGCTTGCTCGGATTGCCAAGAGGCCGATAATAATCAAGATTGAATTTGTCCAAATTTTTTCTAATCAAAATCCACGCATCTGTCTGGCTCAACAACTTAAAATTATCAGAAAGACCAATATCAAGCCCGTACTCTTCCAGCAATCTTTGGCAAAATGAATGAAATGTTGATATTTGCATGTCAACATATCCAATGTCAACCAATTGATCTACTCTTTCTTCAATTTCCTCAGCCGCCTTGTCATTAAAAGCCAGTGCTAAAATATTTTCAGATTTTGCTATGTTTTTTTCAATTAAATGGGCTATTTTGCGCGTAATTACCGTTGTTTTTCCTGTTCCTGCTCCGGCTACGATTATCAAAGGGCCATCTGTATATTCCACTGCTTTTTTTTGATTTTGATTTAATGTATACATAATTGATTTTCCTCATAAAGGGTCTGTCGCCAAATGCGCTTCGCAACGAAATTGCTTAACGCAGCGCAGTAAGAGTCCCGCTTAGCGGGACCGAACAAGCAAGTTAACTACCCTGTGGCTTGTCACAGCGGTCTTCCTTGTTGCTTATCCTGATATCATCTGCTCTTGTCGCATGGATCGGTTCATAAATTATGAGACAAAATCGTTGATAATTCCATAGTTATCTTCGCTCGCTCGGAAAAGAAAAATTATCATTTTTCTTTTCTCTCGCTTCGCTTGATAAAAAATTCTGAGGCCTATCTGTAAGATAAGCCAAGAAATTTTGAAACGATTTTGGCCATAATTTATCAATTGTAGTAGAAATGGTATTTGGCGACAGACCCGTTAAAGTGCAAACAAATAAAAAAATGCAAACAATAAGCGATCTTGATCAAAATGATTTTTACACAAATCCTGATGTAAATTTTTTTGCGTGCACAAATTTCAGAAATCAATTCAGAAAATTCGGCATTAAAACGGATGATAGGCGCCGCCATATGTATGTTGTAGGCAAAACCGGAATGGGCAAAACAACTTTGTTGGAAAATATGGTATTGAATGATATTTATGCCGGACATGGGGTGGGATTGGTGGATCCGCATGGAGATTTCGCTGAAAAAATAATCAATTACATACCTCCACGTCGTATAAATGATGTGATATATTTTAATCCGGCAGATGTTGATCATCCGGTGGGTTTTAATATTCTTGAAATATTAAATCCTGAACACAAGCATTTGGTTGCCGCCGGCTTAATGGATATATTTAAAAAAATATGGGTGGATATGTGGAGTTCCAGAATGGAATATATCCTTAACAATACCATTCTTGCTCTTTTGGATTATCCGGGTACCACTTTGTTGGGTATTAACAGAATGCTTTCCGATTCAGAGTACAGAAGGCGCATTGTGCGTAATATAAAAGATCCTGTAGTTAAATCTTTTTGGGTTACTGAGTTTGCTTCTTACCAGGATAGATATGCACAAGAAGCAGTAGCGCCTATCCAGAATAAAATTGGACAATTTTTATCGGCATCAGTTATTCGTAATATTGTTGCCCAAGTTAAATCCAAGATTAATGTGCGCTCAATAATGGACGAAAAAAAGATATTTATAATGAACCTTTCAAAAGGCAGAATAGGCGAAGACAATTCGCGCTTGCTTGGCGGTATGCTGGTTACCAAACTTCAGTTGTCTGCAATGGAAAGAGTTGATACGCCTGAAGAACAGCGTCCTGACTTCTTTCTTTATGTTGATGAGTTTCAAAATTTCGCAACGCCGAGTTTTGCAAATATTTTATCAGAAGCTCGCAAGTATCATCTAAGCTTGATAATGGCTCATCAATATATGGAACAGCTTGATGAGACGGTATTGGCTTCTGTAATAGGCAATATTGGTTCAATCCTTACTTTTCGAGTGGGATCAACTGACGCTGAATTGCTTGCAAAAGAATTTATTCCCACTTTTGAAGAGCCGGATCTTATAAATTTGTCTAAATACAATATCTATCTGAAGCTTATGATAGACGGAGTGGCATCCAGGCCTTTTAGCGCTAATACTTTGCCGCCAATAGCAACACTAACCAACAGCGCTGAGAAAGTAATTAAAGTTTCACGAGAAAGATATGCTGCAGATCGTAGCAGTATAGAAGACAAGATAGCCAGATGGAGCGGAATGGAAATAGAAGGTTATGATGATGAGGAGGAGGATTTATTTATTCGAGAAAAAGAAAAAAATAAGATAGTTGCGAGAAATGTTAAAAAAGATTCTCCTGGCAATTCGCGCAATATTGGCAATAATCGGTTAAAACAGCAGAAATATTCAGGATCAACTCCAAGAGCAGGTGGAAAATATAAACCAGCTGGATTTCAAAAAGTTGGGCAGGAAAACAAAAAATTACCGCATATTTCATTTGATAAAGCACGCAAGGTCTCAATAGTTGACACTTCGCAAAAAGGAATTTCGCTTGAGTCATTGGCAAATACTGCACTGCCACGCAACAGCAAGTATTCAGGCAACGCACAATACAATAACGGAGGACCGGTTACAGATGATGAAATGACAAAATTCAAAAATAGCATCAATTCAAATGATGATGGAAACTTATCTGCGATTAGAACAAAATCAAAATTTAACGTTGGCACGCAACAGCTGCCAAATGTAAGTTCGTTATCAAATAATTCGCTGTCTTCCGCTCAGGAGGATAATATAAAACGCACGCTTCGCTCCGGGCGCGTTGCAAAATTTGAATAATTATAAGTTGCGCTTATTTATGGAGAGAACCAAAATTAATTCCGCTATACTGCGCAAGCTGTACGTGCCGTCCATTGAATCGCACAAAGGTCAGAATGGTCGTCTGCTTATAATAGCCGGATCTCGAAAGTATCACGGCGCGTTTTATCTTTGCGCGTCAATGGCCTCAAAAATTGTTGATTTTGTTTATGTCCATACAACTAAAGATAATTTTGAGATTATTAAAAAAATGCGTGAGCGGCTCGCTGAATTTATATATATAAATAAGCGCGACCTGAGCGCAACAATTAAGGAGTCTGACGCAATTCTCATGGGTCCTGGACTTACTCCTGACGCGAATATTAAAAAATTGGTAAATAAAATTCTTAAAGAAAATCCACACAAAAAAATATTGCTGGACGCCGGCGCTTTGAGAGTGGCAGACATTAAATTTTTGCATAAAAAATGCGTTTTAACTCCGCACCGACAGGAATTCAAAGCGCTGTTCAACATTGAAGCATCAATGCTGGCCGCACGTGAGATTGCCAAGAAAATACCATCCATAATTATTTTAAAAGGAAGTACTGATTATATTTTTCAGAATGAAAAATGTTTTTATAATACAACAGGCAACGTAGGCATGACAAAAGGTGGAACCGGAGATGTGTTAGCCGGATTGCTCGCGGCTCTTCTCACCAAAACAGATGCCATTACTGCCGCACAACAGGCAATTTACATAAACGGTCTGGCAGGTGATCGCTTGTATAAAACTAAAAAACAATATTATAGCGCAAGCGAATTAATTCCCGAGGTACAGAAAATACTTGCAAACAAAAGATGAGCCCTTACATTGCGTAAGGGCTGTTTTGCGTACCGGATCGGGTGTGGAAAGTCGGGTAAAAACATGCTTTTCCTCATAGTTTTTTGAAACACACTGTGATGAGCGCTCCGGTTATGATGTCTTCGATGGTATATAGAATGTAAAATCCTCCCATAATGCCGTATTCCACTGCGATCAATAATTTAAACATCATTGTGGATCTCCTTTAGTTACTGTTGAACTCATATAGAGTTATCCAACATAATATGCTATTACTAACGAAATGACAAATGTTAAAAAATGTCTGTCATTCTGAATCCCGACTTATCCCGACTTAGTCGGGACTTATCCCGACTTAGTCGGGACTTATCCCGACTTAGTCGGGATGAAGAATCCCTTTAAATAATTCACTTGAATTAATTTGAATGATCAGAGGGATCCTTCGCGGAGTTTATCCTCGAGCGTAGCGAAGGGCTCAGGATGACAGGTGAAGGGCTCAGGATGACAGATAAGCTCTTCGCAAAGTTTAGCACTATGTCATTCTGAACGTAATGAATGAGCGTAGCGAATGAATGAAGTGAAGAATCCCTCTGTTTACTGTGAGCTAAGGGATCCCTTCATTTCATTCAGGGCAAGCTCTTCGGTCGCTGAGTTTATCCCGACTTAGTCGGGATTTATCCCGACTTAGTCGGGACTCAGGATGACATAGTGCTAAACTTTGTATGAGTTCATTATACATAATACATAAAGAATAATAAATATTCAAATGGTTCATTATCGGGTCTGTCGCGCAATGCACTTTCGTAGCAGATCCTTATCAGATTATTTTTTTTGGTCAACATTTTAAATCGTGTTTGAATAAATTGTGTCATTGTAGTACAATAAATAAAGTGCTTAATCCACAGCGTATTTTGGAATCATATTATTAATAAACAAAGCATATGAATTTTTTTTATAACATTATTAACTATCTTCGCCAAACCTCACTTGATGGCAATACTCTATTGGATTATTCAATAGCTTTGCTGATTTTTTTCGGAGTATGGGCAATATTATATGTATTTAAGTCAATTTTTTTAAGCTATTTAAAAGCCCTCACTAAAAAGACAAAAAACAATTATGATGATTTGTTTGTTGATATATTGGACAATGTGGGTTATATAGCATATCCAACCGTTTCAATATATTTGGCTTCTCTTTACCTTAATCTGGCGCAGTGGCTGGACAATTGCCTGTCTGTAATTTTTGTTATCCTGCTGGCTTATGAGGCCTCGCGAGCATTAAAAAGAATTTTTTCTTTTTATGCTGACAGATATATATCAAAACTGGAAGACCAATCAGATGCGCAATCAACAAAATCAATAATTAACATATTATGGAAGATGGCAATGGCTCTGATGTGGGTAGTTGTTGCCTTGCTTGTAATGTCAAATCTTGGGTTGAATGTTACTTCATTGGTGGCAAGTTTTGGTATTGGTGGAATTGCCATAGCTTTGGCCGTTCAAAATATTTTGGGAGATTTATTAAGCGCTTTTTCCATTTATCTTGACAAGCCATTTTCAGTTGGGGATTTTATCGTTGTAGGCGCAGATAAAGGAACTGTTGAAAAAATAGGCCTTAAATCCACGCGATTGCGCAGTATTACCGGTGAAGAATTGGTAATATCAAATAAAGAGCTTACGTCCGTTAGAATTAATAATTTTAAGCGCATGCAGCAAAGGCGCGATGATTTTACTATTGGGGTTGAATACGGAACGCCAATTGAAAAATTAAAGAGTATACCAACAATCATCAAGCAAATTATTGATTCAATGGAAGATATTGATTTCATAAGGTGCCACTTTGTTAAACTGGCTGACTTTAGTTTGAATTTTAATGTTGTATTTTTTGTCAAATCAGCCGATTATGACGCTTTTTTGGATTTTAAGGAACAAATTCTTCTTGAAATTTATTCCAAATTTGGGGAAAAAGGGATTAAATTTGCTTTTCCAACACAGGAAATTATTTTAAAGAAATAGAGTGGCGCATAAGCATGAAAATAAAAATACCAGAAAAAAGTGTTGAGGACGCAGAAAAGTTTATCCGTAGATGCGGTTATGGCAGAATTTTTAACAGAAAAATCAATAAAATAAGTTATGCCCGTCGACTGCGCGGTTCTTTTTATCCTAGATTTCATATATATATGATAATCAAGACAAATAGTATTGAAATTAATTTGCATTTAGATCAAAGGCAGACAAGGTATAAAGGCGTAACAGCGCACAGTGGCGAATACAGCGGAGAGCTTGTGCAAGATGAAGCCAAAAGAATAAAAAATCGCATTTCAGCAAGCTAAAAAAATTGTTTTGTTGCAGAAAAGCCAAAATTATGACATTTTAACTTCCCTGAAACCGGACATTTCTAAATCCTTACAAGTAGGACATTTTAAAATCCCTGAAAGTATGACATTTTAACTTCCCGTTGACAAAATATTTAAGCTACTTGAAGTAACAAGCGATTTATGGTAGCATATTCAAGCTTTTAGAGCTTTTTTTAAAATATATTTTTATGACATTATTAACGAAAATATTCGGAGATCCAAACGCAAAAGCCATTAAAGAAGTTCAACCCATTGTTAATGAAATAAACAATTTTGAATCAACAATGGCAGGGCTTGAAATTGTTGATTTGGCAAAAAAAACAGATGAATTCAAGCAAAGATTAAAAAATAATGAAAAATTGGATAATATATTGCCTGAAGCATTTGCAGTTGTGCGTGAAACATCAAAGCGTTTGATGAAGATGAGGCATTATGATGTTCAGCTTGTAGGCGGAATTGTGCTTCATAGAGGTCAGATTGCTGAAATGGGAACTGGAGAAGGCAAGACCTTAGTGGCTACGTTGCCTGTATATTTGAATGCATTAACAGGCAAAGGTGTTCATGTTGTCACAGTAAATGACTATTTGGCCAAAAGAGATGCCATTTGGATGGGTCAAATTTACAACGCACTTGGGCTTTCTGTTGGAATTGTTCAAAATCAAATGGTTTCATTCAAGTATCGTGCTGAAGCATTCACCAAAGTTGGCGAGCCGAATGATCTGGTTGAAGGTGGTCAAAAAGATGAAGAGCGCGACATCAAAGGAATGTTTAAGGTTGAAGATGATTTTTTGGAGCCGTGCACGCGCGCTGAAGCATATCAATGCGATATTGTGTATGGTACAAATAATGAATATGGCTTTGATTATTTGCGCGACAACATGGCACAGAATATAGAGGACAAGACACAGCGTCCTTTTTATTACGCAATCATCGACGAAGTTGATTCTATTTTAATAGATGAGGCGCGAACACCTTTGATTATTTCAGCTCCGGCTGAAGATGCAACGCAGATGTATTACAAGTTTGCCGAGTTGGTAAGGCGGCTCAAGGAAAATGAGGATTATAATATTGATGAGAAGATGAGGACCGCAACTTTATCCGAAGCCGGCATTTCAAATTTTGAAAGATGGCTCGGAGTTGATAATATATATGCAGAGGGTGGAGTAAGAACAGTGCACCATATTGAACAAGCATTGCGGGCGCACGCTCTTTTTAAAATTAACAAGGATTATATAGTTGAAAATGGAGAAGTTATTATAGTGGATGAATTTACCGGAAGAAAGATGCCGGGCAGAAGGTACAGCGAGGGCCTGCATCAGGCAATAGAAGCCAAGGAAAAAGCCACTATTCAACAGGAAAGCCAGACAATGGCAACCATAACTTTTCAAAATTTATTCCGAATGTATGAAAAGCTCTCCGGAATGACTGGCACGGCCGTAACTGAGGCCGAAGAATTTGGCAAAATTTACAATTTGGAAGTGGTAGTAATCCCGCCAAACAAGCCAAGCTCGCGCCATGATATGCCAGACAAGATATACAAGACCGAAGACGCCAAATTTAAAGCCATTGTGGCTCGTGTAAAAGAATTACAGGAAAAAAGCCAGCCGGTTTTGATTGGTACTGCTTCAGTTGATAAAAATGAGTTGTTAAGCGAGTATCTTACAATTGAAGGAATTGAGCATGAGATTTTAAATGCAAAGAACCATGAGCGTGAAGGTCAAATTATCGCACAAGCAGGAAGAGCTGGTCATGTTACTTTAGCGACCAATATGGCCGGACGCGGAGTTGATATTGTTTTAGGCGGAAATCCGGTAATTTTGGAAGAGCATGAAAATGTCAAGCGTGTTGGTGGTTTGTTTGTAATCGGCACAGAGCGTCATGAGTCGCGGCGTATTGATAATCAATTGCGCGGACGGTCCGGAAGACAGGGAGATCCCGGAGTAACTCAGTTTTATCTTTCAACTGAAGACGATCTTATGAGGATTTTTGCGGGCGACCGCATTAGATCGGTTATGAACACATTGCGCGTGCCAGATGACATGCCAATTGAACAAAAAAGTATTTCAAAAATTATTCAATCCGCACAGAAAAAAGTGGAAGGCATACATTTTGATACCAGAAAGCACTTGCTTGAATATGACGACGTTCTTAATCGCCACCGTGAGGTAATATACGGCAAGCGCGATGGCATACTTGAAAGTTTTAAAAAGCAAATTGATGGAGAGCAACTGCCAAAAGACAAAATTTTAAGAGCAAAAATTTTGGAAATGGTTGAACAGGAGATTGAAAACGTAATTTCATTTCATACCAACACAGAGGATTTCAAGGGGTGGAACATTGAAGAGATTATAGAAAGTGTGTCAACCATATTTCCACTTTCAGGCGATGAAAAGGAAAAAATTCAACGGCTTAGCCAAACGCAAAACGATCATAAAAAAATGGAAGGGGTTGAAACGAGAACCAATATGATTGAATATATAGTGGAATTGGCAGGAAAGAAATACACTGAACTTCTTGTTGAAAAAGTGTCTGATGAGAAATTGTTATTTGAAATTGAAAAGCAGGTTTTGTTGAGAGCCATTGATAATTTATGGGTTGAGCACTTGGTTTCAATTGATTATCTGCGTACCGGCATAGGTTTACGCGGATATGGCCAGCGCGATCCGCTTGTTGAATATAAAAAGGAGACATATTTTATGTTTAACGAACTGCTTGGTTCAGTACAGCGCGAAGTTGCATATTTAATATATAAGATTAACATCGGCCTTCAATTGGCGCCGTCAGTGATGGAAAAAGGCAATTTAAAGCTTAGCGGAGCAAGCAAGACATCAAACGGATCTGAATATCCATCTCTCCATGCAAAGATTAAGAACGAGGATGGAAGCAAAGTGGGAAGAAATGATCCATGCCCATGCGGAAGCAACAAGAAATTTAAAAAATGTTGTGGGAAGTAGTGAAATTTACGTCAAATTTTATCCACTTGTAATAAATTACAAAAAAGCGTAAAATGAATTTCACATTGTTATGACCAGCAAAAAGCAAATTACAAGACCAATTACACGATCCCGTCTAAGAGGCCATATTGTTTCAATAGCCATTATGGTTGTTTTTTGTATTGTCATGATTTTACCTAGCAATATAAACAAAGCAATCAGTTGGACCAATTCGCATTATAATTTGGGCATTCCAAATATGCCGTCAGCAGGATTTAATTTGGGATTGGATCTTCAGGGAGGAGCTCACCTTGTTTATCAGGCAGAAACAAGCAAGATTGAGTCAAAAGACATAGCTGATTCTGTGGAAGGTGTAAGAGATGTGATTGAAAGGCGCGTCAGAGGAGGACTTGGCGTTGCTGAGCCATTGGTGCAAACCACAAAGGTTGGAAGCGATTATCGCGTGATTATTGAGTTGCCTGGTGTTCAAGATGTAAATGAAGCCATTAAAATGATCGGTGAGACGCCAACTTTGGAATTTAAAGAAGAAAATAACGAGCCGGATAGGGTTCTAACTGAATCTGAGAAAGATCAGATGAGTGACTACAATGCACAGGCAGAAATATCTGCAAGTGAGATATTGAGCATGACTCTTGCAAGCCCGAATGATTTTAGCGCTTTGGTAGGGCAGTATTCTCAAGATGATTTAAGCAATCAGTCCAATGGCGATCTTGGATTTATAGACGGCACAATTTGGCCGGAGATATACCAATGGGCGGCTGGGGCAAAAGACGGAGATGTCGGCAATGTTCCTATAAAAACAAGTGAAGGGTATAATATAGTGAAAAGAACGTCATCTCGAGAATCTGAAGTTGAAATAAAGGCATCTCATTTATTGGTATGTTATGAAGGCGCTGACAGGTGCGATAATCCAAAATACAAAACAAAAGATGAGGCGCGTAAAAAAATAGAGGAAATCAAAAAAAGCATAAGCACGTCAAATTTTTCTGCTCTGGTTAAGAAAAATTCAACTGAACCAGGAGCTGACAAGACCGGCGGTGATCTTGGCTGGTTTGGGAAGGGCAGAATGGTGATTGAGTTTGAAAACGTTGTTTTTTCAATGAACAAAAATACTATTTCAGATATAGTGGAAACACAGTTCGGTTTTCACATAATTTATAAACAAGATGAGCGAAAAAAGAGCGAGTATCAGGTCGCAAGAATTTTAATTAGAACAAAAAGCGCGGCAGATATGGTGCCTCCGGAGGAAAAATGGGATAACACAGGACTCTCGGGAAAACAACTGAAGCGCGCGGAAGTAATTCAAGACCCTCAAAGTGGCCAAATACAAGTAAGCTTGAATTTTGATTCTGAAGGATCTGATTTGTTTGCCAAAATAACGGAGCGCAATACAGGAAAGCTTGTAGCCATTTTTCTTGATGGACAACCAATCAGTATTCCACGAGTAAATGAGCCGATTTTAAGCGGAAGCGCTGTTATTACCGGAGGATTTAATTTGCAGGAAGCTCAACTCCTTGCAAGGCGGCTTAACTCAGGCGCTTTGCCCGTGCCTATTAAGCTTATAAGCCAGCAGAAAGTTGATGCAACGCTTGGAGCTGAATCTTTACAAAAAAGTTATACTGCCGCGATTTACGGTTTGATTATGATAATTTTGTTCATGATTATATATTACCGACTGCCCGGTTTGATTGCCACTCTATCTCTTGGCATATATACATTTTTGGCTTTGACGATTTTTAAATTAATGGGAGTTACACTTACTTTGTCAGGCATTGCAGGTTTTATTCTTTCACTTGGCATGGCTGTTGACGCGAACGTTCTTATTTTTGAAAGATTAAAAGAAGAATTAAAAAGCGGACGCAGTTTAAGGCCGTCTATTGAAGATGCTTTTAAGAGGGCATGGCCTTCAATCAGAGACGGCAATATCACCACTCTTTTGAGCGCCACTTTTTTAGTATGGTTTGGAACCGGGTTTGTACAGGGATTTGCAGCCACATTGATAATCGGCGTGCTTTCAAGCATGTTTACCGCAATAGTAATCACCAAGGCAATTATGAGGTTTATAAGCTATTGGTTTAAAGATTCAGGCAACTGGTTATTCCTTGGGTTTAGAAAAAAGTAATATGAAAGAAATTAATATTATCAAACACAGCAACGTATGGCTTTCAATGGCCGTTATTGTTATGTTATCTTCAGTTATTCTTATTGCGATGTTTGGCCTTAGGCCCGGCATTGATTTTACAGGCGGTTCTTTGCTTGAAATAAAATTCAGTCAAATAAGGCCTGAAAACAAAGAAATAGTCACAGTATTAAACAAAATGAATCTGAGTGAGAACGTTGTTCAAAAAACCGGCGCCAACAGCGTAATCATAAGAACAAAATTTTTGGAAGAAAATTCTCATCAAGAATTATTGAAAGCGCTTGGACAAAAATTCAGCGCAAACAACAACACAATAACTGAAAGCAGGTTTGAAACAATTGGCGCGGCTGTGAGCAAGCAGTTGCGATCGCGTTCAATTTGGGCGGTATTCTTTGTGGTTTTGTCTATTGTCCTTTATGTGGCTTATGCTTTTCGCAAGGTTTCAAGACCTGTGGAGAGTTGGAAATACGGAATTTTAGCCATTGTGGCGCTTGTGCATGATGTTTTGGTTGTTTTGGGCGTGTTCGCAGTTTTAGGAAAAATATGGGGCGTTGAAATAAATATACCAATAGTTGTTGCCTTGCTCACCGTGCTTGGTTATTCAGTGAACGACACAATAGTGATTTATGACAGAATACGCGAGAATATATTAAGAACGCGTTGGGAAAACTTTGGAGATGTTATTAATACAGGATTAAATCAAAGTTTAATGCGTTCAATTAACACCACCATTACCACCCTGATGCCTCTGTTTGCATTGTTTTTTATTGGTGGCTCAACAATACATTACTTTAGCTTGGCGCTCATAATAGGGATAGCCAGCGGAGCTTATTCTTCCATCTTTATTGCTTCTCCTTTGCTTGTTATTATTGGCAGTCAAAAAAAATAATAGTCCTGCATTGCGATTTATCGCAATTAAAATTAAGAAGAGCATTCTTCTTCAAGTTTTATGTTATTTGTGGTATACTTTAATGGGTTTGTTCCATAATTTATGAACCGCTCTCTGTGTCAAGATCCGCTAAGCAGGATCCTCACTGCGTTGCGTTAAACAATTTCGTTGCGAAAGCGTATTTAGCGACAGACCCTTAATGTAAGTTGGCCATTAATTTGCTTAAAAAAGTTATGAATGATAATTTAACAAGGCATTTAGTCGCGATGTTGGCAACATTGATATGTTTGCTTGCATATTATAGCGGATATGTTTCAGGGTTGTTTGGTTGGTGGTGGACAGTGTTCGCAGTGCTGATTATTTATGCGGCCGTATATAAAATAATTGACAGATAGTTATATGATCCCTTTTGTGATTGAACTGCCTTTTGGAATAAGCGCGGATATTTCTTTTTGGATAACGCTGTTTAGCTGGCCGATTTTTGATATTATTAAAAGTATTATCGCTATTATAGGATGGACAATAATTGCGTCTATTTTTTTCTACATGGGTTCCATTCTGTTTGTTAATTATCGGTCGTTAAAATACATGGCAAGTTGGGAATGGGTTGTGCTTGCAGTTGATATTCCGGAGGAGCTTGTCCAGAGCCCAAAAGCCGTTGAACAGATATTTGCGCATCTTAGCGGGTCGCTTGAAGACATTACTGTTGTTGAAAAATATTGGAAAGGAAAGACGCAAAAATGGTTTAGTTTAGAAATAATAAGCATAGAAGGGTATATACAATTTTTGATTATCACAGAGGACGAACATAGAGACTTGGTTGAAGCCGCAATTTATGCGCAATATCCGGAAGCTGAAATAACAGAGGTTGAGGATTATACAGGCAATATTCCAAATAATTATCCAAACGATACCCACAAAATGATTGGCATTGAGTTTGCATTGGCTCAGGCCGACTCATATCCTATACGAACTTACAGTGAGTTTGAACATAGTTTTAGTAAGGATATAGTTTTTAATGATCCCATGGCTGCATTGTTGGAGAATTTTAGTCGGCTTGGAGCCGGAGAAAATTTATGGATGCAGATTGTGATTTATCCGACAGATAACAGCTGGAAAGAGCAGGGCATTGAGCTTGCCAAGAGCTTAATTGAACAAAGACCTCCAAACCAACCAAATACATTTATCAATAAATTAGGGGCACTCCCCATGAAGATAGGGGAGGAAGTCATTAATGTTTGGAAATGGAGTTTTGAGCCGGCAGAGGAAGATGCTATTAAAAAAGAGGAAAGAACCAAGACGGTTTCAGAGCTCAGTCCGGGAATGAGAACAACCGTTGAATCAATAGAGGAAAAATTATCGCGAATTGGCTTTAAAACAAAAATAAGAGTAATGTATTCGGCAAATAATGATATTTTCAAACCGTCCAAGTGCATGAATGGTTTGATAGGTTCAATCAATCAGTTTTTTAACAGTTCGCGCAACGGTTTTGTTCCCAAACTCAGTACGAAATTGAAAGACAAGGCCAATCATAAATTTATTCAATCATATATTAATCGCAAGCTCACGACAGGCCTAAACCCATATATTTTAAATATTGAAGAGCTGGCAACAATATGGCATTTTCCATTGGCATTTGTTAAAACGCCTCTAATACAAAAAACGGCCAGCAAACGCGCTGAACCTCCGATTGACTTGCCATCTGAAAGCATTATTTTTGATCGTAAAATCGCAGAAGAAGAAATTCGCAAGCAGGAACCCAAAAAAGTTGTTACAGATGCTGACGGCAATATTGATGAAGCAGGTATTGATTTCGGCCAGATTGAATATAACAATACCGCAGAAGAAGAAAAATTCAGCGATGATCAGCAATTTGGCTGATCCTGGCTTTTTTTATTCTTATATTTGGCTCTCCATTATATTGCGGCTTAACAATGCCGTTTTTTTTCATTTTATGTATTTTTTTGAGCAAAAGTTCGCAATTACACGCAAGTTTATCGTCAACCCCCAGAACTGGAATTTTTAATGCAAATGCCAATGAATTTGCCGTTACAGTTGCAATTCTGGCTGATGTAAAAGTTGGATAATCCTGTTTTATGGCAATGCCTGAAAGATCATTCAGATTGATTTTTTCTTTTATCAAAAAATCGCTTATGCAATTGAGAAGGTCAGGGAATTCACTTTCAATCAACTTTTCCCTATAGCCGTTTATCTCAATCAATTTTAGCAATACTTGATTTTTTTTTGAAACGTCTATAAATATAATCATAAACAATTCTAGTGGTTTTTTTTGAAAAACTGTTGTTTTATAACCAATTTTTCATTTGTTTGAAGTGATTTTTCTGTTAACAGGCTCAGTATATCATGAAAGAGCAAGGTTGACAATAAAACTTGTATTTACCTGATATTTATGATACAATTCCGATGTTAAATTATAATATATATAATCTAAAAAAATTGTAAATATGCTAAACGATCCATTTGAGATAGCTTTAAGGCAGTTGGAAAAAGTAAATAAATTTATAAACATAGAAGCAAATATTTACGCACAGCTCAAACAGCCGCACAGAGTATTGGAGGTCTCAATACCGGTTAGAATGGATAATCGGGAAATAAAGGTTTTTACAGGTTATAGATCACAATATAATAACGCGCGTGGTCCGTACAAGGGAGGTATTCGATTTCATCCAAATGTCACAAAGTCGGAAGTTGTTGCATTGAGCATGTGGATGACATGGAAGACAGCTGTAGTAAATATACCGCTTGGAGGCGGAAAAGGCGGAGTAATAGTGAACCCAAAAGAACTAAGCGCCAATGAAATTGAAAAACTTTCTCGCGGATATTTAAAGGCGATGCATAAGTTTATAGGACGCACGCTTGACATTCCCGCGCCTGACGTTTACACTGATCCGCGCATCATGGGCTGGATGATGGATGAGTACGAAAAAATTATCGGCCATCATGCTCCGGGAATGATTACCGGAAAGCCACTTACAATAGGCGGTTCAGAAGCGCGCGCTTATTCAACCGCGCAAGGCGGATTTCATGTATTTTGTGAAGCAATATCAAAGCTGAAAATAAAAAAATCGGAAGTTTCAATCGCAATACAGGGATTTGGAAATGCCGGATCAAACATGGCGCATTTAATAGCTCAGGTCGGCTACAAAGTTGTGGCAGTAAGCGATTCAAAAGGTGCCATATACAATCAAAAAGGGATTGATGTTGAGAAATTGATTAAACACAAGCAAAAAACCGGAACGGTTTTAAATTTTTCTGAATGCAAACGATATGATGGAGATATAATTTCATTTAATGCCAGTGTTTTGGTTTTAGCCGCGTTGGAAAACGCCATTACTTTGGAAAATGTTCAGGAAGTCAAGTCAAAACTGATCATTGAACTTGCCAATGGGCCAATAGTGCCTGAAGCGGATGACATACTGCTTGCAAACAACGTCTGCGTTGCTCCTGACATATTGGCAAACGCCGGCGGAGTAATTGTGAGTTATTTTGAACAAGTGCAGGATGCTTCAAATTATTATTGGAAGGAATATGAAGTTTTGGAAAAACTAAAGGAAACGATGATAAATTCATTTAATTCTGTTTGGGATTATAAGATCAAATTTAAAACAAATTTAAGAATGGCGGCCTATGTTTTGGCTGTCTCCCGCGTTTCACAGGCAATGAAAGACAGGGGATGGAATTAATAATATGCTATCTTTTTTGTGGATTACATTGTTGTATCAACCGTTGTTTAACGCATTGGTATGGATATACGTTAACGTGGCCGGTGCAAATCTTGGATGGGCGGTAGTATGGCTCACGATTTTTTTGCGTATTGCATTGATGCCTTTAACAATAAAATCCGAGGTTGACGCAATTAAAAGAGAACGGGCTCAAGAAGAATCGCTTGAAGCAACTAAGCAATTTAGTTCGGATATTATTATAAGAAAGGAAGAAATAAGAAGGATAATGCGCAAAAATAAAATATCGCCATGGGCCAAAGTTTTAAGCTTGGGTATTCAGCTGTTGATTCTTGTATTGCTGTATCAGGTATTTATAGGTGGTATTGAAGGCAGGCGGGTTATAGCCACTCTTTACGATTGGGTTGATTATCCGGGCAAGCTGAACGCCGTATTTTACGGATTTGATATTGGCATCAGGCATGGTTATGTATGGTCGTCAATAGCGGCCTTGTATCTCTTTACATCAATTCTAATAAGCGAACGGACTAAAAAATGGGATATGCGCCGCGCTTCTTTCCTGTTTCTGTTCCCATTGGCAACATTTGGAGTGTTATGGTTTTTGCCGATGGTCAAGTCGCTTTTTATTTTGACTTCAATGATTTTCTCTGATATAATCTCAATAATTTTAAAACCGTTTATCAATAAAAAAACAGTTAAAGATAACTGAATTTTGAATAATTAAAAAAATATGTCAGGTGATTCATTGGACAAATTAATGTACTCGTTTGTGTTGGAGGATGTACTTAAAGGAGTATTCATAAACGTCCCTCCTGGATATGTTGCGTGTGTTTATGATTTAGGCAGGGGAGTGCTAAAAAAAGTATTAACTCCTGGTCTGCATTTAAAGATACCTTTTTGGCAAAAGGCGAAATTGTTTAATACGCAGACGCTTGAATACAGCATAAATCGCCAGTTTAAGTCGGAAAACGAAAAAGCACTCGGAGATATTCCAATTGCGGCTGTTACTCAGGATGAACAAAGGGTTGCAGTTGAAGGAACAATATTATTGCGCTTGGATGTGCATCAGATACCTTCAATTTGGCAGACAATTGGCGAGGATTTTGTGGCGAAAATTGTGCGCCCAACGATCAGAAGCCGAATAAGGATGGTATTTAGCAATTTTGACTATCAGGATATTATTACAGGCAACAGGGATAATGTGGAGATGGAGCTTAAAAACGAGCTGGAGAGAATTTTTTATGCCAGAGGAATATATGTTGAAAATGTCTTGCTTAGTGAAATCGGTAGAATCAGCGTATAATGTCCTCACTTATTTTTATGGATGAATATTTGGGTCATAACCATATAAAAAAATATTTTGATGAAGCCATTGATCATAAGAGTTTGGCTCATTGCCACTGTTTTTGCGGTCCTAAGGACGTTGGGAAGAGGCACATGGCTTTAAGCGTGGCATCAAAATTGCTTGGAATCCAGATTGAAAAATTGTCCATGCATCCTGATTTTTATGAAGTTGACATTGAAATTGATCTAAAGAGTAAAAAAAAGAAAAAGAACATTTCCATTTCACAGGCAAGAGAGCTAAAAAGAAGCCTCAGTTCAAAGCCATGGCTTGCAGAATATCAAGTAGTAATTATTAACAGTGCCCACCTGTTAAGCCAAGGGGCCGGAAGCGCACTGCTTAAGCTTTTAGAAGAAAGCACAACAAATATTGTTTTTTTTCTGATTACTGAAAATGAAGAAATGTTGCTGTCAACAATTAAGTCAAGATCACAACTGTTGTTTTTTCAGACATTTTCGGATAGATACATTCAAAATCTTCTTATTAAAAAAGGAAATGCAAGTGAAGCCGCAGAATTGATAACCGGCTTTTCATGCGGAAGACCGGCGCGCGCGCTAAAATTAACTGAAAATGATGATTTGCTGAACCAACAAATTATTCTTAAAAAGGAAGTTGAAGAAGTACTGAATGCTCCTTTAAGCAAAGCGCTCGCATTGATAAATAAAAAAGCAAAAGATTTGGTAAAAAAAGAAAAAGAGGAGACAATAAATTTTTTGGAATTGATGCAGATGATATGCCGCAAAAAAATGCTGAATGCGGCTAATGGCGATAACGATCGCTTGAACCGATTAAAGGCAATGAGCGTGATTGACCATATTGAAACGGCTAAGAAAAAGTTGCATTCAAATGCCAATACTCCACTTGTTTTTGACGAAATAATATTAACCGCAATATGATTATAAAAAATAGAAAAAAAATCAGCGCTCTGGCCGTGTCATTTTTTTGCCTTTTTTTCTTGACAGGAGTTGGGTGTATAAATTTTTCATCGCAGAGTCAAGGAGTGATGGGAATGTACAGATCTGAAAATAAAGGAGAAGCATGGGCGCAGATTACGTCCATGCCAACGTTGGAAGGAGTAAAAAATTTGTCCGGCTTGTCCGTGTATAATATGTTTTTTGATCCAAGCGATGACGATGCCATTTATTTGGCAACGCGTGGCCAGGGATTGTATTATAGCTATAACAAGGGAGACAGCTGGCAGAGTTCACCGCACATGAACAACAAATATATTTACTCTGTAGTTGTTGATCCTGCGGATAAGTGTACTATTTACGCTACAGACGGACCGCATATTTTCAAAACAAACGATTGTTTGCGATCATGGAGTTTGGTGTTTACAGAAGAGAGATTAAATGAACGTTTGGTTGATCTGGCTGTGGATCCTGATAATTCAGATATAGTTTATGGCGCTCAATTGAATGGCGATGTGTTGCGTAGCGAGGATGCGGGAAAGAGCTGGAGAATAATAAAGCGCTTTGGTTTTGGAATACGCGATCTTGTTATAGATAAGGTTGATTCAAATACCAAAAGAATTTATGTTGCGGCTTATAAAGACGGGCTTTACAGGTCAGATGACAGTGGGATAGAGTGGATTAACTTAAGTGTTGGTTTTGACGGCTTCAACGACAGCAAGCAGTTTAATAGGATTGTGATGAATAACAATAAGAAGGACAGTTTGTTTTGGATATCAAAGTACGGTATATTGCGATCGGATGATGCTGGCAAAACATGGAAAAGCATATCCTTGCTTACGCCTCCCGGCAGTGTTGACATATATGGTTTTGCAGTGAGTCCGAAAAACGACAAAGAGATATATTACACAGGTACTGTGCTTGACAACAAGAAAAAGAATTTAAAGTCAACTTTTTACATTTCCAGCGATGGTGGAAACAATTGGGTGACACGACAGCTTCCCACCAACACAGTGCCGGTCAGCTTGTATATTTACAAAAAAAATACATCAATGCTTTTTTTGGGATTTACATTATTTGACAGCACAGCGTCGGTTCAAACTAAGCAATTTGGAATTTAACAACAAGATTATGAACATTGATTCATTTACTCAGGAATTTGAAAAATCAATTGAATACTTGAAAAATGATATTTCCGGACTTCGCACCGGAAGAGCTTCAGCAGTGATTGTTGATGGAATACACGTAGAAGCATATGGGGTCAAACAGCCGATTAAGTCGGTTGGCACTATTAATGTACCTGATTCAAAAACAGTAACAATTGAGCCGTGGGACAAGAGTTTAATGGCAAATATTGAAAAAGCGATCAAAGAGTCATCAGTTGGAATCAATCCTGTAAATAACGGCCAACAGATAATTTTAGCATTGCCTGATTTAACTTCCGAAAGAAGAGCCGAGCTTATAAAGGTTTTGCATCAAAAATTAGAAAATGCAAAAATCTCTGTTCGCAAGATTAGGGAAGAAGCAAGAGATCAAATTATTAAATCGGAAAAAAACAAAGAAATAGGGGAAGATGATAAATTTCGCCTGCAGGAGGAGCTGGATAAGAAAGTTAAGGATTACAACGATAAAATAAAATCAATAGGTGACGAAAAGGAAAAAGAAATAAACCAAATTTAGAGATTAATTTAATATGGGTTTAACACTTGACACAATAGTATCTTTTGCCAAACAGCGCGGTTTTATTTTCCCATCAGCTGAAATTTATGGAGGACTTTCTTCATGCTATGATTACGGGCCTCTTGGAATTGAATTGAAAAATAACATTAAAAAAGCATGGTGGAAATCAATGATTCAGCAAAGAAACGACATCGTAGGCCTTGATTCCGCGATATTAACGCCTAAAATAGTATGGCAGGCAAGTGGCCATCTGCAGAACTTCCACGATCCTCTTGTTGAATGTTTGGCATGCCATCGCCGATTCAGAGCCGATCATTTGCTTGAGGCCACTCGCGCGGTTCCCGGTTATATGAAGGAACAGCCATTGGACATTTCAAATATTGATTGCCCTGAATGCGGGGGTAAGTTGGCTGAGCCAAAAAATTTTAACTTGCTGATGAAGACCGAGCTTGGAGCGGTTGAAGGAAATACATCTCAGGCGTATTTAAGGGGCGAAACATGCCAAGGAATTTATTTGAATTTTTTGAACGTATTGGACACATCCAGAAAAAAAATTCCATTTGGAATAGCCCAGATCGGCAAGGCATTTCGAAATGAAATAACCACCAAGAGTTTTACTTTCCGTACGCGTGAATTTGAGCAAATGGAAATGCAGTATTTTGTCAATCCTGCGGACGGGGCAAAACATTTTGAATACTGGAAAGACCAGCGCTGGAAATGGTTTATGGACATGGGCATGAAAAAGCAAAATTTAAGATGGCGCCAGCATGAGCCGGATGAATTGGTTTTTTATGCCAAAGCGGCTTGGGATATTGAATATAATTTTTCATGGAGCGGCTGGAGCGAGATGGCAGGTGTCCATTACAGGGAAGGGGATTTGGAAAGGCACATGCAACATTCCGGAAAAGACATGTCATACAAGGATGCTCAACTTGACAAGAGTTTTATTCCACACATAGTTGAAACGTCAGATGGCGTTGATCGCGCGGCGCTTATGTTCTTGATAGATGCTTATGAAGAAGTTGATACAAGAAGTGGACAAAAAAACAGCAAGCACGAAAAGGAAGTGATTTTGAAATTGCATAAGGAATTGGCTCCGATTAAAATAGCAATTTTGCCGTTAATGAAAAAAGAACCGCTTCAAAACTTGGCTTTGCAAGTTCAGACCTTGCTTTGGGGCAATTGGATGACACAGTATGACGAAACCACCAATATTGGAAAGCGATATAGGAGACAGGATGAAATAGGCACTCCATATTGCGTTACAATTGATTATGACAGTTTAGATGACAACTGCGTCACGGTCCGCGACCGCGACACAATGGAGCAGGAGCGTGTTTCAATTTCTGAATTGAACAGGTTTTTTGAAAGTAAATTTAATTAGCGCAACGGACGAAATAATTATGAAAAAAGCCCACACGCTGAAAAACGGACTAAAATACATTAAGATACCATTGCAATCGACAAAAGCCATTACTCTAATGGCTTTATTTCCTGTTGGCTCAAGATATGAAAATAAGAAGATATCAGGCGCCTCGCATTTTGTTGAGCATATGTTATTCAAGGGTACAAAAAAGAGGCCTACTTACATTGACATCTCAAAAGAACTGGATTCAGTGGGTGCTGAATACAATGCATTCACAAACAAGGATTATACCGGATACTATATTAAAATCAACAGTGCCAAGCAGGAGCTTGCTTTTGATATGCTTTCGGACATATTATTCAATTCTAATTTTGACAAAGAAGAGGTTGAGAAGGAAAAGGGAGTTATAGTTGAGGAATTGCGCATGTATGAAGACAATCCAACATATGCGGTTGACAATCTTTTTGATCAAACTTTTTTCAGAGATCATCCGCTTGGGTGGGATATAGGCGGAACAATAAAAACCGTTAAAGGGATAAGCAGAGACGAGCTTTACGATTATTATAAAAAATATTATCATGTTGGCAACATGATTTTGGTCGTATCCGGTAATATTGATAAAAAAGATTTTTTTAAGAATATTAAATATTTTAATGTTCACTCGGATAAAGCAATCGGTTTAAAAAAAGTGCGAGCATACAAGAAATATACTTTTCCAAAAGGAAAAATATCACCAAGCAACAGAGTGGGTATTAAAAGAAAAAAAACAGACCAAGCTCACGTTGTGTTGGGATTTCCGGGATTAAGGCACGACCATAAAGATAAATATGCATTGGCAGTACTCACTTCAATTTTAAGCGGTGGCATGAGCTCGCGTTTATTTGTTGAAGTTAGAGAGAAGAGAGGGTTGGCTTACGCAATTGGAGCCGGCGTTTCGCCTTATCGCGATGTCGGAGTGTTTGAAATAAAAGCCGGACTTGATCCGGCTCGCCTTGAAGAAGCCATGCGAGTAATTAGAGATGAACTTATTAAAATAAAGAAGCAGACGGTTTCAATCCGCGAATTAACGGACGCCAAAAATTATATAATCGGGCATATGGCTCTCTCTTTGGAAGACAGCAGTACTCAAGCTGAATGGCATGCCAAAGGTTTTTGGTTCAATAAAAAAATTTTTTCCTATTCGCAAGTTGCAAGAGAAATAAAAAAAGTGAGTCAAGAAGATGTTAGAGCTTTGGCCGGTCGTATTTTTGACATAGATAATATGCGCATGGCCGTAATCAGCAATCTTACAAAGCAAAAATTATTAAAGATAATTTAATAGCTTGGATTTATGAAAAAAAAATATTTTTTTGCAAATTGGAAAATGTATTTAAATAATAGCGAAAGCATTGCTTTAGCTTCATGGATGGCTGACAATTCAGGTAATTTTGACAAGAATTTTGAATTGGCAGTTTTTCCGACCAATCTATCGCTTGTCGCTGTTAAGAATAGGATAAAAGAGAGCAATATCAAGATTGGTGCGCAAAATTCCTATTGGCTCAATGAGGGAGGGTACACAGGTGAAGTTTCAGTCGGCATGTTAAAAGAAGTCGGATGTTCATACGTGCTGGTTGGCCATTCTGAGCGCAGGCATCTTTTCAATGAAACAAATGAACAAGTTGGAAAGAAAATTTCTTCCGCAGTATTGAATAACATGATTCCGGTGTTGTGCGTTGGAGAAACAAAGCAACAAAGAGAGGACAATTATCAAGAAATAATAGTAAAAAAGCAGATTGAAGAAGCGCTTTCCAACATTGACTTAAACGAAATTTCTTTATTTATTGCTTATGAGCCAGTATGGGCCGTTGGATCCGGAAAGAATTGCAGTCTTTTTGAAGCTGAACAAATGCATGATATTATTGGAAAGATTGTTGGTCAATTCAGCTCTAATTACAAAATATTGTATGGTGGAAGTGTAAGGCCTGAAAATATTAATGAATATATACAGAGCGACATTATAGATGGCGTATTAGTCGGCGGAGCTTCAACTAAAAAAGATGCCCTTGCAAATATGCTTGGAATGTCCAATTCAATTTGATATGACAATCACAATTATATTTTTGTTGTTAATAATAGTCCCTCTCTTAGTCATAGGCGTAATAGTGTGTAGAAAGATACCGCAGTTAACAATTGTTGATCTTGAGAATTTAAAGCTCGAGCGCTCCCTTGTAAGAAAAAAAGAAATTATCAGAAAAAGGATTGAAGAAAAAGGAAGGAAGATCCGTGCCAAACTTGGTTCAACGGCAACGCCAATAAAGAAATTATGGGGAAAAGCTCAATTGGCATTCCGTGTTTATTTTGGAAAAGTGCATCGGCTTTGGCAACATGAGCAGATAATAAAAAGCAAAGAAGAAAAAAAGAAAAATTTATTGAAGCATGAAGAACAGCTTGAATCATATATTCAATCCGGAGAAGCATGCCTTAAAAATGAAGAATATGAAAAAGCTGAGGGTTGTTTTCTTTCAGCAATAAGCATTGATCAGAAGTGCATTTCAGCATATCGTGGGTTGGGGGATACATATTTTGCCAAAAAAGAATTGAATGAAGCAAGGCAAACCTATAGATTTTTGGTAAACCTTGATAAAGAAGATGATTCAACATATATAAAATTGGGTGAAATTGCAGAAAGCCAAGGCGATGTTGAGGATGCTATTGAATATTATTCGCGCGCAATCGAGATAAATGGAGCAGTTGCTGAAAGATATTTTCATATTGCCCAGTTGCTTCAAGCCGCTTCAAGATTTTCCGAAGCATTGGATTATATAACTCAGGCAATTACAATTGACTCGCACAATCCTCGCTATCTTGACTTATTGACTGAAATTGCTATAATATGCGGAAATAGAATGGTAGCACATGAGGCATTTGAGAAGTTGCGCCTTGTTAATCCGGAAAATAACAAGCTTGATTCTTTTAAAGAAAGGATTGAAAAAATTTAGTATTAGGACAGACAGCAAGAAGCTGTTGGCTTAGGGTCGGTACCAAAGCGGTCAAATGGGGCAGACTGTAAATCTGCTGGCTTACGCCTTCGTAGGTTCAAATCCTACCCGGCCCACCAAGCGCCACCTTAGCTCAGTTGGTAGAGCATCGGTTTTGTAAACCGCAGGTCGTCGGTTCGAGTCCGACAGGTGGCTCACGTGCGATGATATATAAGCCCATGTAGCTCAGTTGGTAGAGCACTTCCATGGTAAGGAAGTGGTCAGCGGTTCGAGTCCGCTCGTGGGCTCAAGCGGGGGCGTGCATGCGATTAAGTCGCCTGCAATTTAAGAAAAATATTTACGTAATAAATTACCCAATTAATTACGTAATTAATTATTAAAAATATGCCATCAAAAGAAAGAGAAAACAAGGTTAAACTCCAGTGCACGGAGTGTAAGTCAGTGGAAAATTTTACAAGAAAGAATAAAAAGACATTAAAAGAGCGTCTTGAATTGAAAAAATACTGCAAAAAATGCAAAAAGCATACATTGCACAAGGAAACCAAGTAAAAAAACGGGCGGATTATCTCGTTTCTGCCCGTCATTTTAAAGGGCGAGTGGTGTAGTGGTAACACAGGGGTCTCCAAAACCTCTGACGAGGGTTCGATTCCTTCCTCGCCTGCTCATAAATTCGTGGCTTAACTTAGCCACGTTTTTTGTTTGACCGAGGGAGGAATCGAACCAAATATTCTATTTTCCGCTTAAATATGGTAAGATTAAGACTATAATTTATATCTATAATATGAGTAAACCAACAGAATTAAAACATGGGTTACATGATGAGACTAAGGAGCAAGCTCTGCGCAGGCTTTCTGAAACAGTACGAAGTTCTGCGTTAGAAGGTAGAAAAGAAGTTTTTGATCGCTTAACATCAAGAAATGCCCATAAAATTGCTGAAATGTCTAAAGAAAAACCAGTATTTTATGAGAATGACCCCACGGCCGAACAGAGTTCTTCTATCGATGATGAGATAGTTGATTCGTTGCCAGATGATTTTTTTACAAATCCGACTGAATGGATTGAGAGTAGGCCTAATATAAATCGTGGTTATGATATATTTAGTAGATTTGAAAATTTGCCTTATGGAGCAAGTATTGAAGAGTTATGGGAGCATCCATATGATGTGTCTAAAGTTAAAATAATAACTTTATCAAACGGCAAAATTATTACTTCCAAGAGAATAAACGGACAAACTAGTGAGGTTGATAGAGCTAAAAAGGCCTTTCAGGCTGGAATACCAACCCCAAAGGTGTTGGGTGAGATCCATGATAAAGGCAATTATTACGTTTGGTATGAATATATTCCAGCAAGAAATGTTGATTCCTTTTTGTGTGATAAAATAACATCTGAATTTTTATTAAGTTCATGTCCTATATCCACAACTAATGATAAACAATTTAAAGAACAGATGCTAGAAACAAGTGTTTCTATTTTTCTTGATGACGAGTCTAGCCAACAAAAACTACATGATCTTTGGCTTAAATTTAAAGATCATATCATTCGAATAAATAGTGGTTATCACTTTTTAGGTGATTTGAGCAAATTTGTGTTAAATTGGGATAATACAAAAATAGGTGATTTTAAAGATAAAATGTTGTCATTATTTGGTGATGAAGACGAAGTATCTGCCTTTTTTATTTCACTTGGATATAGTAGTATTGATGATTTTATAGATGTTTTGTTGCGTAGTAAAGAAAGAGGAGAGCATCAAGAGTTCTCGCATGAAATTATGAATAAATTAGAAAGAGATCCAAATAGAGAAGAGAGAGTGGGCATAGCTCAATTTGTAAGAGAATGGGATAATTTAATTTAAGTAGAATATTTTGGTTTTAATTTAAATGAAGAGATTGAACAATTAGAAAAAATGTGCGAACAGAAAGGAATAAAACACAAAGATTATAACAATCGTAATATTTTAGTAAGATGGGATTCTAGAAATTACAGGCCGTTAAAACCTAAAGAGAATGAACCGCCACTTTATTTAATAGATTGGGAAGAAAAAGTGAATGAATAACAAAATAAATAGTGAGTAGCACTAGGGGGTAAAATTAACCCAGCTTTTGAATATAGATAAATTTAGTTGAATTTTTAATAATAGTTCCAACATCCTTTGCTATAGCCTGCTAAGCGGGATGAGTAGACTAAATAAGTCTACTTTTCTTTTTATTTTAGCCAAGAATCAATGGTTCGATAGTGATTTTAAATTTAAAATTAATTTGACTAAAGTTAGCAAAATCGTATCTCGTCCTTGTTCCCCCTCGAGCTGGGAATCGAACTAAACAATACAATTCATATGGCTTTTTTTAGTTAATTTTGTTATCATTAGTAAAAGGAGGAACAACATGGCTGAAAAATGCATGTGTAGTGCCACAGATATTGAAGCTTGTGTATGCGAAATTGATGTCGGCAAGGTTATGAAAGCCCTTGCCCAAGGTAAGGGGGTGCAGAAAATCCAGGAGGCGTGCTTGTTGATTCAAGGGGCTGTGTATGATGAAGAAAGTGATCCAGACGACCTCTCGCATCAGCTCCAAGATTTGAAGACAATAATTTGCACCTTGGAACGTCAAATTCACTTTCGGCAGAAAGAGGAAAAGGAGGAGTAGGATGGATAATGATAATCCTATTCGTGCAGGACCAAAACGAGGGACATCAGCATTCGTCCCTTCATAAGATTATATGTTAATATAGTTTTATGAAGGAGATAAAAACGGATGCTGTTTTGTTTTTTTACAAAATATCGTTTTATCCAATATTCAAAATTTTTTCACTAAACCTAGCAAAAAAAGTTCGGTAGCTGTCCTTGTATGCCTGCTAAGTAGGACAAATAGGCTCAGATAGCCTATTTTTTTTGTATTAGTCAAAATCAAGGTTCGATAGTAATTTATATGTATCCACACAAAATATTTGACAAGTTGTTAAAAATAAGATACACTTAGGTTACACCTTAATTATTAATTTAATATATATGACTACAAAACTAATTGGCGTCAAAGAATTTCGTCAAAATATAACAACTCTATATAAACAAGCAACCAGAAATAATTGGCGTTTTATTGTTTTAAATCGTAACCAGCCTATATTTAAAATTGAGCCATTAAACAAAGAGGACGCTATTTTAGAGAAATTAGCCATTGATATCGCTGAAGCCAGAGAAGATGTAAAAAAAGGTAGATTATTTACTGCTGATCAAATAAGAAAAGATCTTGGTTTATAATTGTATTATGAAATACCAATTGTTTTATACCTTAAAATCAAAAAAAGATTTATCTGGCTTGGATAAAAAGATTTCTATCAGAATATTGAATAAATTAGATTTTTTTGTTAATTCAGGCGAACCACTTAAATATGCTAAAAAGTTGTCTGACCATAAAACAGGTACTTATAGATTTAGAGTAGGAAATTATAGGGCAATATTTGATATTGATAAAAAAGGTAAAATAACAATCCTTTTAATCCTAAGAGTTAAACACAGAAAAGAAGTTTATTTATAACCGATCTCAGCTCGAATAACTTCTGCCTTGGTTTTCTGGTCCATATCCATGGCTAATTTCAACTTTAGCATTTTTACTACCGAGCGTTAATTATTTTATTAAAGGCGATAAGTCTAACGGAGCTATATTTCTTGTATCTGCTATGATTTTTTTAGTTGCGTTTTTTTATAAAAACTAAAGGAGAATAACAATTTAAAATAGTTATTAATTTTGATAAAAAATATATGGAAGAAAAAAAGAAATACAAAGCTCATCGCATAGATGTTAAAAGCAGTAATACGCAGGATTATTTGGAACAATTTTTAAATAATTTTGGTAGAGAAGTACTCACAATTATTCCAAATATCAAACCAACTTTTCAGCTCATGGGGGCTACAGCCAAGGTTGATTATTTATTGATCGTAGAAAAATTAGAAACTAGTTGGTCATCACAAGCTTAGAGCAAATAGTTTATGATTATTTAAAAAAAGGGATGTTATTTTTTAATATCTCTTTTTTTATTTTCCCTCGTAAAGCTAACAGTGTATTTGTAATGATTTTATTAAGGTTATCCACACCCTTGCTTGACACCTATGTTAGAAATATATAACATAAAGTTATAAATAATTAACTTAATCATAAAATATGAATAAAGATAAAATAAAGCTTACAATATTAATCATTATATTTTCAGTGGTATTTTTGACTTTTGGATTATGGGTGCGACAGGAGTGGAAAAACAGTATGTCGTTTACTTTATCAAATTTAGCTGTTCCATTCTTATTAGTTTTTATAGTTTTATTGATAATTCCAGTAATTTTGCGTAACTATAAAAGTATAAAACAGAATGTTCCGGTAGAGGATGAGAGATCAAAAAAAGCCACGATGAAAGCAGCTTCATTAAGTTATTTTATTTCGATATATGTATTTTTAGCTATAGGTTGGCTGGGGGATGATTATTTTGAGAGAGCTTCTCAAGCAACAGGGCTTGGTATTGGGATAATGGCTATCGTTTTTATTTTATTATTACTTTATTTTCAAAGAAGGGGTAAATTATAATATGGGAAATAAAATAAAAGAATTACGTGCGCGTTACAATTTTACACAGGAGGAATTAGCTAAAAAAGTTGGTGTACGTCGTGAAACAATTGTTTTTTTAGAAAAAGATAAGTACAACCCTTCTCTTAAATTAGCTTACGATATTTCTAAGGTACTTAAAGCTACAATTGAAGAAATTTTTTTTAATAAAAATTAAATTAGTGTTTTAACACGTTTCCAAAATCCCCTCGCTAAAACTAGCAAAGAAAGTTCGGTAGCTGTCTCCGTATGCCTGCTGACAAATTCGTGGCTTAACTTAGGCACGTTTTTTGTTTAGGGGAGGAGGGAATCCAATTAAATCATTGACAATTAGACAAAATATATGTATGATACTGATAATATGAAGATCAAATTAATTCAATCAAGAAGCTATTATAACCGTTCTGACTTAGTGCGGTTGATTTAGATTTATTTTTTAAAATAATAATACCGTCCTAAGTCAGGGCGGTTTTTTTGTTGCTCATTAAAATAGTGATATAGCAATGTCTTTGCGAGAATATTTATTAAAGTATTCTTTCAATGGCCTTCCTATGGTGGGTAGGTCTGTAAAAGGAGAAAAAGGATGAAAGTTAAATTGATGAAGGTGAATTGGGGGGTTTGTCTCCGTTGTGGTCGTTATCACATGAAGGGGACACAATACTGCTGGTATTAGAGCCAGTAAAAGGTTAAGGCCGAGTACCTGATAATAAAATCTCGGCCTAGTACAAAAAGACATATAGAAAGGTGTTTTTTTGTTTCAAATACATAGTGAGTAACACTAGGGGGTAAATCACTTCAAGCTTGGAATAAAGATAAAACCCTTCTCATCCCTTAAAAAAGTTCCAACATCCTTTGCTATGGCCTGCTCCAGTTTTAACCAAAAATTTGGCTAACCTTAGCACCGCAAGACGGTGCTTTTTAGGTAGGGGGAGTAGGGAATCAAACTTTTGGATTTTTTTGTCTAGATATAGCTATTTTTTTTAGCAAATACTTGATTCATATACTCAATGTGTTAATATTATTTTATAAATAAAATAATAAATCTATGGGATTAGCAGTAGCCATAATATTATACTATACTTTCTGTGTTATTTATTTATCAGCCATTTTGTTTCCAATTATATTGCTGATATTTTTTAGGAAGCGTTTCAGTCTAAAAAATGTATTAAAGATATATTTCTTTGTTATTGTCCCCGTGCTTTTATTTTGGTTTATGATCAGCAAGCCATTATTTTGGCCTGATATAGATATTTTGAAATTAGAAAGAACAATAGATTGTCCGATGGAGTCCATAAATTTTGGTCCAGATCCATTAGTTCCTGGCACTGAAATAACTGGCTCGTATATAACAGGGCCGTCTCAAGTTTATAAAATATGGGAGAAACGATTTTGGAACAAGAAAGTTGATCTCGCCAAATGTAAAGGAGTAGATGCTAAAAAAGCATTAAAGCACCAGCGTGATGTACGGCTACAAACTAACATGGATAATCCAAAGTTGATTGGCTGGAGTGTATCTACTACAAAATTTGCTTTTGGAGAGCCTGAAAAAATAGAGGAAAAAGATGGTATGGAAAGATGGATATACTATCCTTGGGAAGAAAAAGGGCCTTGGTCGGTTTCAATATATGTGAAAGATGGTAAAATTTATAAAATTGTTGGTGATTAAGTTTTTAACACGTTTCCAAAAATCCTTCACTATAAACCTAGCAAAAAAAGTTCGGTAGCCGTCCCTGTATGTCTATTCAGGACTTATTTAAGCTAAAAAAGTAAATAAGTGAGTGTGTACGTTATAATTGAGCAACTTGAATTAAGGGTGTTTTTTTGATATTGTAGAGTGGTAAATATCTTACTGAAGTTAGTCATTGTTTAATATTTTATGCCAAATACTTGGTTTTTAATGCAAGAATTTAATAAAGCCACATACTTTAATTGGGCAATGCAAATGCGCAATGCATCTTTGGGTTGGAAAGATGAATTTGGCATTGCTGGCTCTTTAACTGTTCAACATGATAATGTAATTGAGCTACATTTTCATCAACAACAATGGAGAATGATCGGGGAAATGGTTTGGAATAAAGTAAAAGTAAACCCACAATGGCTTGATGATATTACAACTGAAACATATAAAAGGATAGATAATTTTTTTGTTTTTTTAAATAAATTAAAAGCTCAGAATTTAATGGTTGCAAGTAATGGGCAATTGTCGGATTTACTTACCGAGTTTGAACAACATCGTTATGAAATTCATATATATGGAGTAGTGGGTACAATTTTGGAATTTGATCATGAATTATTAAGTAAATATTTGCAGAATTATTTACAAGCGCAGGTAGAAAAAATTGGTAGCATCTTGTTAGTCAATCAAGCTTTTAGTACATTGACTACGTTTCATAAAGATACTTTTGTCCGGAAAGAAGAGAAGAGTATGCTTAAATTGGTTGAATATGCACAATCTACGGTAGGTCTTTTAAGGTTTATTTTAGAACAGCCAGACAAAAATATATTAGAAATTTTATCAAAAGAATATTCAGATTTTAATAAAAAATTTGAAGAACATTATGAAAATTTTTGTTGGATTCAATATCAACATGTTGGTCCAGCATGGAGTAGAGAATATTTTGTTGATATTTTACGATCGTTGCTTAAGCAAGGTATTAACCCGATAAACCAGATCAAAGATTTCACCGTTACGATAGATAATACTCAAAAAGAACAGGAAAAAATAAGCAAAGAGTTAGAGTTTGATGACTATCACAAAAATATGTTTCGTTTGGCAAGGGAATTGTCTTTTGTAAAATCTCTGCGTAATGATTCTTTTTTTTGTGGTTTTTATATCATTGAACCATTGTTAAAAGAGATAGGCAAGAGGTTGGGATTGTCGTTATCACAAGTCAGAGTATGTTTACCCGGTGAAATACAGCAGGCATTGTCAACGGGCAATTATTCTGTGGATGATTTAAATAATAGGTTGGCATATTCTGTTTATGCAATCTTAGAGGGTAAAATATCAATATTAACGGGTCAAGCCGCAAAAGATTTGGTTAATAAAATTAAAGCATTAGAACCAAAAATTGAGCAGAGTAACGAGATCAAAGGGACCGTGGCTGTGCCAGGAAAAGTTAAAGGAATGGTTAAGGTGGTAAATGAAGTCGAGGATATACATAAAATGAAAGATGGCGATGTCTTAGTTTCCAATGCCACTTATCCCAGTTTAGTGTCTGCCATGAGAAAAGCCATAGCTATCATAACAGATTTAGGTGGTATAACTTCGCATGCGGCTATTATTTCGCGAGAGCTAAAAATTCCTTGCGTAGTTGGTACAAAAATAGCTACTAAAGTTTTGAAAGATGGCGATATTGTTGAGGTAGATGCTGATAATGGAATAGTGAGAAAAATATAGTGAGCAAAGGCATTTTTTTGTTAGTATATTTAATATGAATGAGATTATTAAACAATATGGAATCGACAATAGTGACTGGATCCACAAGGGTTTCCATGGTGTTTCTCATACTTTTTTTCCCGTTGAAGAAGAAGCGATCATATCAAAAAAAACATTGGGATATTCAGTAAATACAGCATTGTTTTTTTCGGAAGGCCATTACATACATCATTTTTGGAACAAAAACGATTTAACCAGAATAAGAAATATTTTTTTTCAAAGGCTTGACTCTGATCCCAAATATCTTGAAAAATTAAAAAATGATTGGAATAAAGATTTAGCTATATTTGATGCAATTATCCTTAAAACAGATCGCACAAACTTAGCCAAATTGACGGATAAGCAATTAGTGTTTTTATATGATGAATTTTACAGAGCCTATGTGAAAGAATACAGCTATTTTATGGCTTTGGGCGATGCTATTTCAATGCAGGTTGAGGACTATTTAATTCCGGAATTTAAAAAAGTTTTGCAAGGAGATTTTAATAATTTGTTTTCTTTACTCGTTAGCACACACCACGTTTCCTTTATAGAAAAAGAACAAAGGGCGCGTGATGCTATTATAGAAATATATCGAAGGACTGGGACCATACCGCATGATATGTTGGAAAAACATGCAAAAGAATTTTTTTATATAAAAAATAATTATGCTAAAGCGATTTATTTTTCCGCTTCTGATTTTAAAAAAGAAATTATTGCAGAAAGCAGAATGGAGGTCGACCAGTACATCAATGTTAATAGAAGTAACGATACAATAAATCGAGAAAAGACATTTGAAGAGTATAATTTTACCGATCACCATAAAATTCTTTTGTACGTTATGGACGAATTTTTTGGAATTCAGGATACTCGGAAAAAATACGTATTAATTTCAAATTATTACCAATTTAATTTTTTGGCAGAGCTTTCAAGAAGAACTAATATTGATTACGAGTTGTTGCGATTTTCTGTACAGCCGGAATTTAAGGATATCTTGGAAAAAGGAATCGATATACGTGTGCTGTCTGATCGAAAAGATTTTGGGCTATGTTTATGCAATGAAGAAGGATACAAAATAGTCGTAGGAAATAATGCTCGCCAAGTCTATCGTTTTATAATTCAATCAACTCAAGCAAATATGAATAATCATGAAGTGAAGGGGATAGTTGCTTCAAAGGGTAAAGCTACTGGACGTGTAAAAATTGTTCTTAAAATTCACGATATGATAAATTTTGAAAAAGGCGATGTATTGGTATCTAGCATGACCAGGCCTGAAATGATTCCTGCTATGAAACAGGCTGTAGCTATAGTAACGGATGAGGGTGGTATGACCAGCCATGCGGCAATAGTTGCCAGAGAATTGAAAGTTCCGTGCATTATTGGCACAAAATATGCAACTACTATTTTTAAAAATGGCGATATGGTTGATGTGGACGCGGAGGACGGAAAAATTAGGAAAATATAACAAATAGGCCTAAGTTGCAAGTCATTCGCAAGTATTGATAATTTTATGTTACAATTGCAAGAACTTTTTATATTTTATGGTATAATAAAAGTACGTATACGGTGGATCTTAATATAGTGGACCTTGTATTAATTAGCATTTCTTGACTACCAGATAGCCGCTTAAGTCTAATTATTGATTGTAGTTGTGTCTCCAATCCTAATATTGATGCCATGTTTGATGTTTGTGGATTATACGAGCCAATAAATTTTAGAACCTAACTAACATGTAAATATATTTTTTCATTTATGAACAACAACATCAATTTGCATGAACAAGGTCTTGAGCGATATCCAACAAAAACTATCATATTTGGTAATTTTGTAATGTTAATTTGGTTTGTTTTAGGAGCTATTGCATGCTACTTATTTTATCCGCTTATTGGTTGGATATATTTAATCTTAGCACTGCTAATGTTATATATTGTATTGAGAAAGTTAGTTTGCACAAACTGCCATTATTACAACAAATATTGCGCTCTTGGATGGGGCAAATTGGCCGGTTTATTTTTTAAAAAAGGCAACATTGAAAAATTTTCCAATTGCAGAGCAATTAAACTGGCTCCATTTGTTTATTGTTCCTTGTCTTTGATTCCTCTCATTCTAATAATTATATCTCTTGTTCAAAATTATACTTTTTTAAAGTTAGTCGTTCTCATACTGTTATCTTTAGTGTCTTTTTACAGCAGTATCGCAAATAGAAAAAAAACCTGTTCAAAATGCAAGATGAGATTAATTTGTCCAGGTTGCGCGGTTAAATAAAAAATCGATATCAAAAATATTTTGCTTTTCAATTTAAAGTAGCAAGTGATCCCTTTGCTTGGCTTATCGAAAACGTGGTGTGTGAGTTGACGCTCGATTTTTGGTTTATTAATTTTTTTTTGTCAATTGCAAGTTCTATCCTTATATGCTATGATCTCACAATAACACAATATAATATCTCAATTGATTAAATTATATGTCTGAATCATTTAAACAAACTATTCTTAAATACATCACCGACAATAGTGCTCACCATCCATCGGAGGAAAAAATATTAAGTGGATTATTAAGCACCGTGCTTGATTCTGAAAAAAGTTTACTTAATATGCTTTTGAAAGAGTTAGTTCTAGAAAAAAAATAAGATGTGTAACTTTGCCAAATATATCAGCTCGGTATGAGACTAGAATGGAACATCATTATCATTTTATTTGTGATGAATGTGGAACGGTAAGAGATATAATTATAGATGAAGGTGCTATGAACATGATCCGTAATCATGCACAATCAATTATTAATTCATGTGCGCGAATTAGTAAGATCAACATGAGTTTTCAAGGAGTATGTCATGATTGTAGGAAAACACTAGGTGGACAAAACAATAAAAATTGATTAAAAAAAGAATGAACTATTACAATCAAAAAAAGGCTACATACCAGCCTCCGCTGTCAAAATCCATTAAAATTCGCTAATTCATTAAAAAACTTTTCTTATCTGCGAGTAAAAAAGCAGTTTAGTTTTTTCAGGGGTTGACAAATCTAGATATCTTGGTTTTCATGTTCTTGGCTTCGACGTCGACTCCTTGTTCAAAAATATTCTTTCCCCCTGATAATAATTGCTGGCGCCATTTTGACAAGACAGTGACGGAAATATCATATTTTCTTGATATTTCTGATAAATTATCTGTTTTAACAGCTTCAATGGATCGGTCAAACTTAAATTGAGGGGTATATTTCTTTTTTGGATAAGGCATATGTTTAATCTAGTTTATCTTGTTACTGCTATTAGCATAACATACTATGCCAACGGCTGTAAAAAGTATTTCTTACCCTACTGGTTTAGTTTAGTTAGGATGTGTCAGGCTATAAAAATAGTAATGAACTAATATTAAGTTTTCTTTAGACGGCACTGCCAATCTGCCCAAGAAAAACCAGTCCAAATACCACAAAGTGTGTTGTGGGCCTATCACCAAATACCATTTCTACTGCAATTGATAAATTATGGCCAAAATCGTTTCAAAATTTCTTGGATTATCTTACAGATAGGCCTCAAAATTTTTTATCAAGCGAAGCGAGAGAAAAGAAAAATGATAATTTTTCTTTTCCGAGCGAGCGAAGATAACTATGGAATTATCAACAATTTTGTCTCATAATTTATCAATTTCGCTACGAAAGCAATTGGCGAAAGACCCGTTGTAAGGACGCGTTTTTTTAAACGAAAAATAAAAAAACTCGCAAGATGTTTGACAAGGGGAAAAAGATGAAGGAGGGTACACCTCTCCCAATGTCAAACATTCTGCGAGTTTTAGTATTATGCATTAAAATAGCATAAAATTTGATTTTTGTCAAGTGCTGTACTGAATAGATATAAGGAACATTAGTTTCGCATAAAATAATGTTTCCACTTAGAAAAAAATCGTATTTTTAGACAAAAAAAATGAATATAAACGAGAAGAAATGATTTATCAATGATGCTACTTTAAGTTATCCACAATTTTGGCAAATATTGGTTCATGTTTGCTTGCTAATTCAGAAAGCATTTTCCTATTGATTTTTATTTTTGCTTTAACAAGCTTATCGATCAGCACGCTGTAAGATAGATCATATTTTCTGGCCGCAGCATTAATCCTAATAAGCCATAGCCCGCGATTTGTACGTTTTTTTATTTTTCTGTCGTTATATGCGTGTTGTCCTGCTTTTTTTTCAGCGATTTTGGCAAGTTTGATCTTGTTTTTTCGCCCCCATTTATAGCCCTTAACGCGCTTAAGCACATTTCGTCTTTTTTTTGCGTGAACAATTCCGCCTTTAATTCTTGTCATATTAATTGATTATTATATGTTTATTGATATTGAAGAACTTTGCCTTTTGCGCGTCTTCTTGCGCGTATTAATTTTTAATTCAAACAATTATTGATAGTTTTTTCAATTTTTTTACTATTAATACCAATTATGTCACTTTTTTTATTGCGTCCGACTTTACCTGATTCTCTTGTATTAAAATGATTCTGCCCGCATGTTCTTTTTTTAAGTTTTCCTTTGCCGGTTTTTTTAAACCTTTTAGCCACTGCCTTGCAAGTTTTTTGTTTCATATATCATTATTGATTAATTACAGGTTTCATTTTCTTCTCTAAGAAATCCGCCCGGATACCACACGGATTGCTACGAGGAGGGGTTTATTTTTTAGCTATAATTGTCGTTATTTTATTGAACTGCGATTCAATTTGCTGTTCACGCCTTACTTCTTCTTCAGCATTTATTGATTCAATGAATTTTTCAATTATTTCAAAACCCAAACTTTTTTGCTGATTTTCTCTTCCTCTTAAGATAATTTCTATCTTAACTTTGTCTCCACTGTTTAAAAATTTTAATGTTCTTTTTTTCCTTATATCAAGATCATGTTGGCCGATTCGCAGTGACAAGCGAATTCCTTTAGTATCAGTAACGTGCTGATGCGCCTTTCTTATTCTTTCTTCTTTTTCCATTCTGTATTTGTATTGTCCATAGTCGGTAATTTTTGCAACCGGCGGATCATTTTTTGGGTTTATAAGCACTAAATCCATGCCTTGAGTTTTTGCTTGCCTTATTGCTTCGGCAGTGTTCATTTCTCCCAGATTTTTTCCTTCAAAATCCAGCACAAGAACTTTTGGAGCTATAATTCTCTCATTAAAAAAAAGATTTCTTTTTGGCTGTACTTTTTTTCTTCTTCGTGAAATTCGCATATTTTTTTTGTGGAGGTGGCGGGAGTTGAACCCGCGTCCATTTGATTTTAATAATATCTTCTACATATTTAGTCCGCTTGTTGTTTGGAACCGCACGTAAGAAGCGAACAAAAACTTGCGGTTCGATTCGAAATTGCCTTTCAGAATTAAGGACTCGAAATTCCTAAATTCCTAAGCTCGATAATTGACACCGTCTTCACCTACCGAGCATGAGCGAGACGATGGGCAATCCCGCTAAAGCGGGCTGGGGTTTTTACGCCATTGCCGGAGCAAGAGAGTAGCTGTTAAACATTACTGCCACAGCGCTCTTTGCCCTATTGTACAAATTGGCATTTGTGTTTTTTGCCTTTTTAGGAGAAGGCGCTCCATATGCTGATATTACCAAAGATCAATGTCGAAGCCCAACACCCCCTTGGGATAACATTCATTTTAATTTAAGCGCGCGTTGAATTTCGCGATTTTGCGCTCTTTTCAGCAGAATATTCTTCTTATTGAATAATTTTTTTCCTTTTCCAATACCTATTTCTACCTTAATTAACCGACCTTTAGTATACACCCGAAGAGGTAAAATTGTCAAGCCCTTTTCATTCATTTTTCCCTTTATTTGTGCTATTTGATTTTTGTGAAGCAATAGTTTCCTCCAAACTTCAGGTTCGTAGTCATCCATTTTGCCTGCCGGCTTATATTTTGAAATATGCATATTGGTTATTCCCGGCTCGCTATTTTTTAAGGTGACATATGCCCCCTTTAAGTTTATCTGTCCGTTTTTTACTGCCTTTGTTTCAAAACCGCGCAACACAAGACCGGCCTCAATCTTATCAAGGATTTCATAATCAAAAAAAGCTTTTTTGTTGCGCGTAATTTCCATGCATATTAATAATAGCAGTAAATGCTTGTAAAATCAAGACATATTGGATATAATGGACACATGATTTTAAAATTTAATAAAATTTCACTTCACCCGCGTTTTAGCTCAATTATTGACATTTTTATCAATATATTCTACATTTACGCAGTAACTACTGTTAAAAGCTGGTGGGTTCTTATGGCCTTGCTGATTGGAAAGCAATTTGTTCATTTTATAATACTTAGCGCAACTTACCATCCAACAAAGGCAATAAGATGGCGTAACTTTTTTTCGCTCTTCATTCTTAATCTCGGCGTAATAATGAGCATTATTTTTTTGGAGTGGAAAGTCGCGATATATATATTAGGGGCTGTCTATATAATACTTAGCGCTTCAAGCACATGGATGTTGCCAAATTCAGGCATTGGAGTTTCATTGGCAATCAAGCCCCATTTAAGATGGAGATTCATTTCCACGGTTTTCGGCCTTGCTGGAACGATGACAGGAGTTCAGGCCATCATGGTGTTTCAGGTCGCTTACAGGGTAAACAATTGGATATGGTTTGCATTGCTGGCCATCGTAAGCGTTTTAATAGCAATTTGGTGGTGGTGGGAATATGATATCAAATACAACAAATTATTTTTGTTATCGGCTCTTATATTTTTTTTAATAATGATTGAAATTATCGCTGTAGTCGCCCTCTTGCCACTCGGATATTTAATTTCAGGATTGATATTAACGTGGATATGGTACATCGTTTGGCTTTTATTCAGATTTAATATGTCATCCGAAGGAATTAATTGGAAAAAGCAATCGCGTTTTATCATTTCAAATCTTTTAATTTTTATTTTATTTTTATTTTTTATTGCTAAATGGAAATAGGACTATGAAAAGAAAAATAGCGCCGCATCTGCCATCGCCCTCATGCAACTTAAAAAATCACACTTTGTTTCTTCGGATGAAAAATATTTTCTTTGTAATTTTAATATGCGCGATGGTTTCCGTGCCCGTGTCTATTATTGTCGTGAGTTGGGTTTTGCCGTCAATTAGCGATAGCAGTATTTGGATAAATCAATTTAACAGGTCAGATCCAATCAATATTCAATTAAGTGATATTGAAAAAAAGGATTTGAAGACAAAAACCACGCTCATATATGATCAACAAAAAATCGGCAGGAAAAATAGCTCTACAACAAGTAATATTTTTTTGGGCAGAGCCATTAATATCAGTTATGACGGCTGGACAGCACTTTATTATCCGGAGTACAAAGCCGATGAATCCAACCTGTTGGGCGTTTCTCATGACAATCGTACATATATGTCAGAGCGTAGGATTTTTGACCGCCACACAGGCATTCTCTATCTTAAACTTAACTTAAAAGGGGATAATCTTCGCGTGGCAAATTTGGGCGCTGAAATAACGCCAACAGATGATTATTACGCGCTCACGCAAAATAGTTACGACCATATTAATATAAGCGGTCCGTATTTTATTGATTTTGGAGAACAAATAGATGCGGCGCCGAGAGTTAGGCATTCATTAAGCGGAAGTTATACGGCTAAGACGGGAAGTTTTATTGTGGATCGTTCCGGAAAGGTGGTGGGATTGATAGAGGATAGCGGGCATATCCTGCCTATGAAATACATAAACGGATTTGTACAGGATCTTTTAAGCAACAATTCTTTGCAGTATGTAACGCTCGGCGTCAGTGGATGGTTTAGCGCTCAGCGTCCAATCATCATTGACGACAAAAGCGTTCAAGGATTCCATGTCACAAAACTAAATTCAAATAAAAACGCGCTTAAAAGTGACGATATAATTCTTCTTATTAATGGAACAATTGTTGATGAGGATAATTTATGGTATAATACAAGAGGAAAGAAGACAGCTGAACTTGTTGTCCTAAGAGGAGGAAACAGAATAACAATTTTAGCCGATGTATTGCCTGATTTGCAATAATAGATTAATAATAGATCAAAAAAATTATTTGAAAAAAATATAAGCCGAAAATCGGCAATATTTATATATTTTAAAAAATATGCATAAAATTATTTTAAAAAATTTGAGCGTAATATTTATTTGGGGTATAATATTTGCCACATTGTCATTGGCTTTGACCGTTTTTCTCCCAAAACAGTATAGCGCTGAAAGCAAGGTTTTAATCATTTCCAAAGACAGAAGCGGAGTGGATCCATATACTCAAGCAAAGTCAGCTGAGAGAATAGGAGAAAATTTAGCTCAGATTATGATGACAAGCGATTTTTTTGATAAAGTTGTTGAATCTAAACTGTATAGTTTAAGCGATAAGCAGTGGTCTAATTTAAGTGAAAGGCAAAAAAGAAAAAAATGGAAAAAAGACGTGCAGGCAACCGTAATATACGGCACGAGCATAATGAATATCAAAACATTTGCCGCAGATAAAAATTCAGCCGTCTCTCTTTCAAAGGCAGTGTCTCAAACGCTTGCTTCCAGAGGATGGGAGTATGCCGGAGGCGATATAGCACTTAAGGTCGTTAACAGCCCAATTGCTTCGGTAATGCCGGCTAGGCCAAATTATGCCATGAATGCAGTTCTTGCTTTTATACTCGGGGTATTAACTTCAATAATTTGGTTTGCAAATTATCGCAAGCATCATCTATTCCAATAAAATATGTCAAAGTCCAGGGCAGAAGCAAAAATTTCTGCATTGGAAGAAAATCAAAAATCTGAAAATGACAAAGCATACAGGCCCGAAAATAAGGGTTCGCTATTGAAGTTGGTAAAAAAAAGTAATTTAGAAATTCCAGAAGAGAAAGTTGATAAAGAAGAAGAATTAACCCGCAAATTAAGAAGTTTGCGTTTCAAAGCCAAAGAACTTGACTTACAATTGAGCAATCAAAATCTGTCAATACTTCAAGCTAAACTTGAAAGTATAATTTTTCAACTTAGCTTGATAGAAATGCAGTTAAGCAGTGAAGAAGAAATTGATAGCGAGTCAAGAATCAATCAACTTGAACAACAATTGAGAGTAATTCAAGAACGGTTTGACGCAGGAACAGAGAAAAAACATGCGAGAGAAAGTGTTCCAGGGCAGAAAGAGTCAAGTTCTCCTTTAGGTGGAAATAAAGCCGATCAAGGAGGCGGAGGTAGTGGTGAAGGCGAAGGGCCTACAGATGATGAAAATAAAATAAAGGAGCAAATAAAAGATGCTGAATTAAAAATGCAGACAGCAAAACGAATTGGGATAATAGAACCAGATACTGAATTTTATGAGCAGATAAAGCTCGATATTATGCTTGCAAGATCAGACTGGATTATAATGACAAAAACTAAAAACGAGGTAAAAAAGAGGCAGAAAAAAGAACTTATTCAACGTACGCTCAATTCAGTGGACATGATTTTGATTTTAGCCGAAAATATTAAAGATTTGAACCAGTTTTCTTTTGAAGCGCGTAAAATTGAGAATAGAGAAATAAGAGAGGAAGTTTCAATAAGAATTGACAGATTGAGCGATTATATTTCATTCCAAAAAAATTCATTGAATAATGATAATACCAATTCATTTAGCAGTTTATCTAAATCATTTAAATCTGCTCTTGACAAAATAAAACAAGACATGGATATTTTAGTTGGAAGGGATTTACAAGACAAAAAAAGCAAAGAAAGAGATTTGGCAAGAGCATTTGATGAAAAAACTGAAGAGTATAAAAGAAAAAGCTTACAAGAGAGTAAGCTAACAAAAGAGAGTAAGATACGAGATCAAAGTTCAAAACAGCCACAAGAACAAGCGCAAACGCGATTTGAGGAAGATAGTCAGGAAAAAGTTAAAGAAGAAGCTGTTAAAATTAGCGGATATGATTTTTTAAAGCCAATATCCGATGAATTATTAAGAAAGCAGTGGCCGTTGATAATAGAATTGTGGAAAGAGAATAAAACGGAAGACGTGAAGAATGTAATACAAAAAACAGTGAGTATTTTAGTGAAAAATATTTATGGGCTGGCAGAAGAATATATTTATTTGCACAAACCAATGATCCAAATGATTTCAACGAGCATATTTGGCAGAATATCTGAAATTGTCGAGCAAGCAACCAAAGGCGTCAAGCTGAACGTTTTTCAAAGAATGAGCCGTAACAAAGAAGCCATAAAAGCAATAAAATCTTTTTCAATGATTCAGCCGGATCAAATAAGCAGGGTATTCAGCGCTGCAATCGCCAAGCATGCGGATCAGAGTTTGCATGTTGATGAACACTTGATTGACGATGAACGAGAATTGCAGTCAAGAATAAATTTTTTGAAAGAACAGTCCGCCAAGAGTAAAACCACGCACAGTCCTAAAAAAATCGCTCGTCTTAAATCCCTTGTAAGAGCTGGAGCAGTTGGACTTGGAATTATGGTTGGATTGGCAACATATGAAAGTATAAAAGATATTGGAAACTGCGAACCCGAGGATACCACTGAGATTGATAAAGAAATTCAGAAAAAGGTTAAGAAAATAATAGATCAGGGTATTGATGATGAAAAAAAAGCAAAAGCCAAAACGGAAATTATTACAGAACCGTTTGAAGATGGAAGCCACATTTCCAGCCAAAAGGATGTTGTTGGACAAGATAAAAATATTTCAAAGGGCGAAAGCTCGCAGGAAAAGCCAAATCAAGCAGGGCGGGATAAGGCCGACTTATTTGATAAAAGTCCGGCTATTTCTTTGGCTAAAGCAAATAAAGATACAAAACCACAAACAAAATCTGAATCAAGAGCCAATATAAAAATCAGTGATCTATTAAAAGAGCAACAAAAAAGAAAGAGGCCCGGCAAAAACCAGTCGGAAATAGCAAGGCGTGAAATGAAAAAAATGGGTTTAGCGCCCAAAAAGCTTCGGTTAGAAACAAAACAAAGTATTGAAGAAAAAGGTTCTAAAGTCATAAGAGATCTTGCTCCGCTAAATGTAGCTCAAATAGCGGACAACATCATGTTCGCAAAAATGCCTAAGAGCAATGAGAGTTACAAAAAGTATGGTTATGCCGATTACATAACAAAGCAGTGTAATAGTGGCTTGCTTGAAGAATTGCCTAACAAATACGCTCCAATGGATTCAAAAAATGCGCTTGATGATGTTGATGAGTTTTTAGATCAGATGCGAGCGCTTGCAAAAAAAGGAAACAAGGAGGGGATTAAACATTTGATTGAGTGGAATCTAATGAATTGGCAGGAGCATTTTTGAAAAATATTTGATTTTGATTCTCTTCACAAAGATGTAAAAGACAAGAAAGAAAGTATTAAGAGGGATAGCATGGAAGCAGACCTGCTGAACAGATATGCAAAAAAGAACCGCCACAAAATAATTTGGAATTATACTTCAAAAGACAACTACATGCCGGACAGCATTAAAATAGATAAAATGTTAATAAGGATGATAAAAAAACATCTTGTTTATAAAAGAATAGGCATGCAATATAATGAGCCCTCTGAATTCGCCAAAAGAATGCAGCTTGAATTGGGAATAGAAATTGATTCCAAAACGGCCTCTAAAATGTTAAAAAGTATATTTTATTACAATCAGTAATGAAATATTGTTTAGATTATCACCCTCTGTTTGCTAATTTTGTTTATGAATTATAAAACGTCCTACGCGTTATGTGGCCGTTTTATGTTTTTAAGTTAATAGGGCCTACCACCAAATACCATTTCTACTGCAATTTATAAATTATGGCCAAAATCGTTTCAAAATTTCTTGGCTTATCTTACAGATAGTCCTCAAAATTTTTTATCAAGCGAAGCGAGAGAAAAGAAAAATGATAATTTTTCTTTTCCGAGCGAGCGAAGATAACTATGGAATTATCAACAATTTTGTCTCATAATTTATCAATTTCGTCACGAAAGCGCATTTGGCGACAGACCCTAATAGGAAATTATAATTTCCGAGTTTATCGCGCTTACCTTTACCGCACTGCCTTCTTTAATTTTTCCTTCTATTATTTTTAGCGCCAGATCATCCATTATTTCGTTCTGTATCACTCTTTTTAACGGACGAGCTCCATAATCTTCGTCATATCCTTTTTTAGCAAGAAATTTTTTTGCTTTTTCATCAATAGTGAGGTTTATTTTATTTTTCGCGAGGCGTTCGCGGATTTTTTCCAATTGCAAGTCAACGATTTTTGATATTTGATTTTGATTAAGCGATTGGAATATAATTATTTCATCAACTCTGTTCAAAAATTCCGGCTTAAAATGCAATTTTAGTTGTTCATTTATTCTTTCACTGATTTCTTTTTCAAGATTTTTTCTTGTATTTTTTCTGTGATCATCAAATCCAAGGTCTCCTTTTTTATTGAAGTCAATAATCAGCTCGCCGCCAAGGTTGCTTGTCATTATTAAAATTGTATTTTTAAAATTTACTTTTCTTCCTTTTGAGTCGCTTATGTGTCCTTCGTCAAGTATTTGAAGAAGCACATTAAATACGTCCGGATGCGCTTTTTCAATTTCATCAAGCAGTATCACGCAATATGGCTTTCTGCGCACTATTTCCGTAAGCTGGCCTCCTTCTTCATAGCCAACATATCCGGGTGGAGATCCGGTAATTTTTGATACTGAATGCTTCTCCATATATTCGCTCATATCAATGCGGACTAGAGCTTCTTCGCTGTCAAACATGAATTCAGCCAAAGATTTTGCCAATTCTGTTTTGCCAACCCCTGTTGGCCCTAAAAACATAAACGATCCAATTGGCCGGTTGGGCTCTGCTATGCCGGCTCTTGATCTTCTAATGGCGCTTGAAACGGCGTTTATGGCTTTTTCCTGACCAACAACGCGGCAGGACAATTCTTTTTCCATGTTGGCTAATTTTTCTGCTTCACTGCGAAGCATTTTTGCCACAGGGATGCCTGTCCAGCGCGATACAACAGCCGCTATATCTTGCTCTGAAACTTCTTCCTTTAGTATTCCTTTATTTTTCTGCAGTTCACTAAGTTTTTTTTCATTTTTCTTTATTTCAGTAACAAGCTCCGGAATTCTGCCATATCGTATTTCAGCCACTTTTTGTAAATCGCCGTTTCGTTCCTGAATGTCAGCTTCCTGCTTCAACTTGTCAATCTCTTTTTTTTTGTCATGGATTTTGCTTATAATGTCTTTTTCGTTCTTCCATCTTGCTTCAAGCTCAACGCTTTTTTCGCGCAAGTCAGCCAGCTCTTTTTCAATTTTTCCCAATCGCTCTTTTACTTCAGGATCCTTTTCTTTTTTAAGAGCTCTTTTTTCAATTTCAAATTTAATAAGTTTTCGTTTCATTATATCAAGCTCGTCAGGCATGGAATCAATCTGCATCCTTAAAGCTGACGTAGCTTCATCCACCAAATCAATGGCTTTATCCGGAAGGAATCTGTCTGTAATATATCTTTCAGAAAGATCAACAGCTGAAATAATCGCTGAATCCGTAATTCTAACTCCATGATGAACTTCATATTTTTCTTTTATGCCTCTTAAAATTGCTATTGTATCTTCCTCGCTTGGTTCATTAACAACTATGGGTTGGAAACGTCGTTCAAAAGCCGCATCCTTTTCAACGTGTTTTTGATATTCTTTGAGAGTTGTGGCTCCGATTGTGCGAAGTTTTCCGCGAGCAAGTGCCGGCTTAAGCATGTTTGACGCATCAACCGACCCTTCAGATGAGCCAGCTCCGACTATTGCGTGCAGTTCATCAATAAAAAGAATGATTGATCCGTTTGATGAGTCAATCTCTTTTAAAAGGGTTTTTAAACGATCTTCAAACTCACCTCTGAACTTAGTTCCCGCTAAAAGCGAGCCAAGATCAAGCGCCAGTATTTGTTTGTTTTTTAATGATTCTGGAACGTCGCCATTTACAATTCTTTGTGCTAACCCCTCAACCACTGCTGTTTTTCCTACGCCGGGCTCTCCAATCAATACCGGATTATTTTTTGTTCTTCTGCTTAGAATTTGCATGACACGCCGTATTTCATTATCACGACCGATTATTGGATCGATTTTTTCTTCTCCCGCCATTTGCGTTAAATTATTGCAATATTTTTCAAGCACATTGAATTTTGATTCAGGTTCGGGGTTGTCTATTTTTACGCCACCTCTAATTTCAGAAAGAGTTTTCAGTATCTGTTCATAACCAATGTCGCGCGTTTTTAGAATTTCAGAAATAGGATTTTTACCGGTTAAAAAAGCAAGAAAAAGATGCTCAACGCTGATAAATTGGTCTCCCATTTTTTTTGATTCAACTCCTGCTATCTGAAGAATGTGCATCATTGCTGGGCCAAGCACTATTTGTCCGATAGGGGAAAATTGTTTGGACGCATCTTGTTGTTTTGGCAGTTTATCAATCAAAAGTTGCACTTCAGCTTTAAGCGGTATTATTTCAATGTTGTTTTTCGCCAAAATAGAGGCGATTATTGAATCATCATCTTCAAGAAGAGCAAAAAACAAGTGAACCGGATCAACGGCTTGCTGTCCATTGCCGTTTGCTACGCCTGCGGCTTGCTGAAGTTTTTCCTGTGCTTTGCTTGTAAAATTTTGAGGAATCATATGAATATTTAGTATGAAGTATTGTTAAGTTTTAGGTAAATTTTGTAAGCGAGTTATCACTCTCTTTTATAGAGTGATAATAACATGAATTGAATGTGATTGTCAAGTATGATATTCTTTGATGTGAACAATATGGCAATAAGAGAAATAAAAATTAAAATACCGCGCAGAAATAAGCGCGCTTATCTTAAATTCAAGGAATTGGCCAGACAATTTGTAAGGCAAAGAGTTGATTTTTATAACCGATATTACAATTATTCTTATAATAGGATTTTTATTAAGAATCAAAAGACGCGATGGGGGAGTTGTTCTGAAAATAGAAATTTGAATTTTAATTATAGAATAATTTTTTTCCCGCCAAGGGTTGCCGACTATATAATCGTGCATGAGCTCTGTCATCTAAAGGAGATGAATCATTCCAAAAGATATTGGGCCATAGTTTCAATTATATTTCCTGACTATAAAAAAATCGAACATCAGCTTAAGTGGCTGGCGAGTTGATACTTATCCACAAAAAAATCAAACCTATTTTTTTTATTAAAGAAAATATGGTATAATGTTTTCAGAGATAGACCATCCCAAGTAAATCACAGTGCAAAAAAAGGGGGTGGCGCAAAAAATAATTCAAAAATCGCACGCCGATTCATTCGGCGGGTTAAAAGAAAAAAGTATATGCTGAAATTTGCGCCTCAAATATTTAATGACATAACAACAGGTAGCCAAACATGGATAATTTTAATGTTGATAGCGTTGTGGGTGATACCGTGGAAGGCCGTTGCTCTATGGAAGTCAGCAAGGAATAATCAAAAAGGATGGTTCGTGGTATTGATGCTTTTAAATACCATCGCAATAGTTGATGCCATTTATATTTTTATCTTCAGCGACAAAAAAGGAAAAGACAAATGTGGATGCGCGCCTGCAGTGGCTCAGCTTCCGATTGTTAAAAAGACAGTAAAGAAGATAGTAAAGAAAAATAAGGAGGCAGTGGCTAAGAAAAATAGTAAGTTGAAAATGACTGCTAATCCAATGATTGCAAAAACTAAAAAAGTCAAAAAGAAAATTGTAAAAAAGAAGTGAGAATTTATTAACAAAATATTTCATTAAACAGTTAGCGGATTAAATCCGCTAATTTTTTTTAAATCAGAGCTCTTGAATAAAAAAATTATTTATATTACAATTATGAGTGCTTATGTGAACTGTGGCCGCGCAAATGCCCGGATCCGTCCCAGGGGATAGTAAAAGGGCGCGTTTCCATAGTTTGCATACGCATTGAGAAGCAGAGCGAGGCGCTGAGAGTTCGGTGAAAAGCTAAGATATTTTAATATCCGAACTTCGGGTTCTTTTCGTGGTAATGGAAAGATTCCCCCTCGGGAAGCGCTAAGCCCTGCTTCTCGCCAATGTATTCCTGTTAGGTTAACCATAATCGTTGATCTAATGGGTTGACATATTTGAGAAAACGTGCTTAAATATAGCAAGGCATGTTGCGTTCCGCTGGATCCAAAGTGGTGCGCGACCGCACAAAAAAAGGAGGTGAAACACCCAATCCGTCGAAGCAGGCGCAATTCGATTGCTACCGATTTCCCCCTGGGAAAAGCATTGATTGCGCTTTGCTTCGGCGGTTCTTCACAAATACGTTAAAAAATGATAAAATGCATACACTGAATAAGTGTTTTTTTGTTTTTTTATGCATTATTTATTTTTTGCGATAATCGGCTATATTCTGCTCGGAATTGTAAACATTTTTGATAAATTTATTTTAACAAAAGCAATCAAGCAGCCACTGGTGTTTGTTTTTTACTCAACAGCGCTTGTGCTTCCCATTTTTTTATTTCTTCCTTTTGGTGTTTTAACGTTGGAAAGCCCGCTTCATTATTTTATTGCCTCTTTTGCAGGCATTTTTTTTGGCTTGGCTTTATGGGCAATGTACAAAGGCTTTCAAGAAAGCGAAGTAAGCCATGGAGCGCCTTTGCTTGGCGCTTCAACTCCTTTTTTTGTTTTAATTTTAAGCGTATTATTTCTTAGGGAGCAGTTAAGCGGACAGCAGTTGGTTGGCATTATTATATTGGTTATCGGTTCAGTAATGATATCATTTGAAAAAAGCCGCAGGCATAAAGGCCTGCATGCGGGGCTTTTATACATTGTACTGTCAGGTTTTCTATATGCTGTTTCTCATGTTGCGTCAAAATATATTTATGATATTTACGGTTTTTACAGCGGTCTGGTTTGGACAAGGGGATTTATGGCGCTTTTTGGAATTTGCTTGCTTTTTATCCCAATGGTAAGAAGGGAAATTTTTTGCAAAGACAATAGTCGAGCCACCAAAGCATCAATAAATGAGCTTAATCAAAAAACCAGCCGACCCCGCCAGATACTTTTAGTTGTTTTAAGCAGAGTTTTAGCTGTAGTGGCCGTGGTAATAATACAATACGCAATAGCAATCGGGAGTGTTACCATTGTGAATGCATTGGCAGGCGCGCAATTCGCATTCATTATAGTTACGGTAATGCTTTTGACAAAATTCGTCCCTAAAATATTTAAAGAAAAATTTATTGTCGGTGAATTTGAGTGGGAGATGATTTCTGTGCTCATAATAGCAATTGGCATGATTGTTGTTATTACATGAATGGCAAGTAAGCATTATTAACCGCGCATAAGAAAATATCATCTCGACATGAACAAGTCCTAAAGAATTAAAAAGATGAAGCATAAAATTTTAAAAATAATTATCACAATCGCGTCTTTCATCTTTTTGTTTTTAATGATCGCGATTATTAGTAATAATACAATGAAAAAAGAACAAGGGAACACAATATTTGGATTAAGTTTTTCTCCATATTATGCGAAATATCTTAATTTAGACGCTAAAGAAGCGTTTCGCGAAATTTTGCAAGAAATGGATTTTAAGTACATTCGCTTGACAGCTCAATGGGATAAGATAGAGGCAAAGCGTGGAGTTTATAATTTTACTGATTTGGATTGGATGATGAAAATGGCAGTTGAAAATAAAGCAAAAATTATTTTAACAGTGGGTAGGAAAACCCCTCGCTGGCCTGAATGTCATATTCCAGAATGGGCGAAAAAAATGCAATTTCAAGAATACAAAGGAGATTTGCATAAATTTATAGAGCAGGTTGTAAATAGATATAAGGACAATCCGGCTTTGGAAATTTGGCAGGTGGAAAATGAGCCGTATCTGGCTTTTGGTGAATGTTCTGTAATGGCCTCTCAAGACCTGCGTGATGAAATTGATCTTGTGAGAAGTCTTGATAATATGCATAAGGTAATGGTTACTGACAGTGGAGAGCTAAGTTGGTGGAGAAAGACCGCACAAGCCGGAGATTTGTTTGGCACCACCATGTACAGAGTTGTGTGGAATCGTTTTTTTGGATATTTTAGTTATGATTGGATGCCGGCAAAGCTGTACAATCTTAAGTTAATGCTTAATAAAAGAGAATTAGATGAAGCATATATCGTAGAACTGCAAGCAGAACCATGGATACCTGCGCAATCTGTGCACGCCACTCCATTGGGAGAACAATATAAATCATTCAGTATGAAGCGCTTGGAAAAAAATATTGATTATGCAACCAGAACAGGGATGCCTCGCGCTTATTTGTGGGGAGCTGAATGGTGGATTTGGGTTGAAAAACAGTATGGAGTGGGGCAGTATATTGAATATATTAAAACACTGCGCAAGGATTGACATTTATTTAATTACTGTTATTATATCCGAGTAATTCATTATGCGTAAAAAAATGCGCGCGCCTAGCTCAGCTGGTTAGAGCGCCTCGTTTACACCGAGGAGGTCAGGGGTTCGAATCCCTTGGCGCGCACAAAAAAACAGGGTCAAAAAATCTTCTTTTTTTATCTACAAGCAAAATATTGAAAAAAAATAAAAATTAATGTAATATATTTATTGTTCTATGTCTGGCATCAAACAAAAGGAGGAATCCACGACCAAGAAGAAGTTGTTCAGCAGTAAGTAGTCTGGAGCAAGACGTCAATTTGTGCAGTAAAAAACTCGCATGCTTTGCATGCCGAGAAAACCGTCACAGACGGAAAGTATTGCGGGACATTGGCGAGCACTCTTAGAACTCGCACTCAAACCTCCCGCATATTCCTTATAACATTAAAAAATGTTGTAAGGAGTATCAATAGGTTTGAGTGTTAAAAGAATTAAAAAGCCGATAAATTTTATCGGTTTTTTAATATTGCAGATTCAGTTGGGTGGACACACATCAAGTCGGCGAAAAACTTATCATTACCCGGTTTTTTTATAACTCTGCAACTTGTGTTCTAATATGGTTTTTAATCGCGTAATATGGTAAAATATATTTCATAATGAACTAATATTTATGCTTGATAATAACAAAAAAGCTTGGATAGTAGCTGTTGACATGGGATATGGTCATCAAAGAGCCGCATATCCTTTGCGTCATCTTAGTCCGGGTGGCAATGTCGTGCTTGCGAATAACTATAAAGGGATATTGCGTAGCGAGAAAAAAATTTGGTATAACTCCAGAATTGTTTACGAATTGATTTCAAGATTTAAAGCAGTACCATTTTTGGGTGAAAAAGTATTTGATTTGATGGATTATTTTCAGTCAATACCGCCATTTTATCCTCGCCGCGATTTATCAAAGCCCACAACACAACTTAAAACAACATACAGATGGATAAGAAAAAAAAGATGGGGTAAGGGATTTATTAATTTTCTAAATGCGGAGAATCCCAAGATACCATTAGTCAGCACTTTTTTTATTCCAGCTTTTATGGCTGAAGAGCATGGATATCAGGGAGAAATATATTGTGTTATCTGCGATGCCGATATCAGCAGGGCTTGGGCGCCTTTTAATCCAAAGAAGAGCAGAATAAAATATTTTGCGCCATGCAGGCGGGTAGTAGAGAGGTTGCTTTTGTATGGAGTTAAAAAAGAAAATATTTTTCTTACTGGCTTTCCTTTGCCAAAAGAAAACCTTGGTGGTCATAATTTAAATCTGCTTAAAAAGGATTTGGCGCAAAGGTTGATAAATCTTGATCTATGCAGTCATTATAGAAAGAAATATGGCAGTACTGTTAATAGATTTTTAACAGATAAGCTTGCCGGGCTAAATGATAACACGCAAAAATGCGCGAGGCGCGTGCCAACCATAACATTTGCTGTTGGAGGCGCAGGCGCCCAGCGCCAGCTTGCTGATGATATTTTATTTAGTTTAAGGAATTTGATAATTAAGAAAAGAATTAATTTTAATTTAGTTGCAGGCAGTAGAAATGATGTATATCTGTATTTTATTGAGAGAATAAAAAGAGTTGGTTTGGAAAAAAGCTTGAATAATAATTTAAATATTATTTTTAATGTCGATAAAGAACAGTATTTTAAAGATTTCAATGCAGAACTGAGGGTAACTGATGTGCTTTGGACAAAGCCGAGTGAGCTGGTTTTTTACGCTGCTCTGGGTCTTCCGGTTATTATGGCTCCATCAATCGGCTCGCAGGAAATTTTCAACCGCAGATGGCTTAAGACAATTGGAGCCGGTATATCTCAGGAAGATCCGCTTTATGCAAGCGAATGGCTTATTGACTGGCTGGAAAGCGGGTGGCTTGCCGAGGCAGCAATGTCAGGTTATTTGGATGAGCGCCAATTTGGAACTTACAGTATAGAAGATGTATTATTTAAAGGCGTGAAGGAGCCGACTACGCATTATCAACTTTTATAAAACATGAATAGGGTATGTTCTAATTAATGTTATAACGTTTTGAATTATCTTAGTCCAATTTTGTTTTCAAATTTTCAAAGAACATACTGTCTATCCGACCAATTTATTAAATTGATTTGAGCGAGATAGGCGAGTGATTGACATTTTAGTGTAAATGTCGTATAATATTTTAACAATTTATTCCGGGGTAGCGCAGCGGTAGCGCAGTTGACTGTTAATCAATTGGTCGCGGGTTCGAATCCCGCCCCCGGAGCAAAACAGGATGAGCAGGTTCTAAAGAGCCTGTTTTCTTGTATATAGAGCCATTTTTTAGGAGTTCTGAAGTTGTGTTTAGCTTGGGTATCCATTCGGCGAGAAAAGCAAACGAATCGGTGTACTCAACATTTAGTTTTTGATCGGTATTGATAGTCATTTCTCTGAAAATTCGTTGTATAAGCGTTCTTCTGTCGTCGGGTGTAGCTTTTCTGCTGTTATACTTTTCTCGGGCTGTAAACGCCAAATTATGAATCTCAACGCCCACCTCGTAATAGTTCTTGACCCGTGAATTTAGCTTTTCCAATTTACTCATTATGTCCTTTTGTTGCTTACCAAATAGCTTGAATTTTTTATTGTAATAATCCTCGGATATCTTGCCGTCCAGTTTATCGTCATACATCTTGTCAAAGCGGTTTTCTATCTTTTGTAGTTCGGCGGTTAATGATTCTCGGGTAGTCGCTGAATAATCCTTTTTGCCTTTGTTGCTTTCTTTGAGGGCTTTATTTATCCAGTCCAAAACTTCCTTATTATTCGGACGGATTTTGTCCATCATTTCATTTAGTATCTCGTCAATATTTTCCTCTTTAATATATCCCTTTCGTGTACAGGGTTTAAATCCACGACAAGAGCCGTAATTGTGGCCTTTTTGTGTTTGCCAACTAATAAGACAACCGCACTCCTCACAACGAATTAAACCTTTGAAAGTATGAAATTTCTTTTTGTATTGTCCGGCTTTGAGTGGTCTTCTTAATTTTTCTTGTACCTCG
>JBDRCM010000003.1:0-20715 GCA_043821725.1 bacterium
AATAATTATTTAGAACAATCGGCTATTTCGTATTTAGGACTTTTACAACATGGTAATGCGTTTGAGTTGTCAAAGTCGATAAAGAAGAGATTGGGCTAATTTTAGGTTAAATATGTTCCCAAATCGTCCCAGGCTCCCCGCAGTTCGCAACAAAGTGAGTTTAAACGCTCACTTTTTGCTTTTGTTTATATAGTTATAACTAGACTCATTATTGACCAGTTTATAGGTTTTCTAAGAAAACCTATAAAAAATGCCATATTTTGTAGGTTTAATGCTGTAACCTATAAAATACTCTTGACTTTTATAGGTTTTTATGATATCATAACTTTATTATGATAAATGGACAAAACGTGCGAATAGGAAAAGCAGCAAAAATACTTGGTGTTTCAGTACAAACTCTGCGTAACTGGGAAAAATCAGGTAAACTTCGTGCTGGGCGAAGTGGCGGTAAACAGCGCTTTTATGCATTGCGAGATCTCAGCAACTTTGCTCTTGACCTTAAAATGTTAGGACTATCATGGGCCACAAGCGCAATCCCGCCAGAATTGCCAAGTGAATATTATTGTGAACGAGCAGATCGTTTCACAAGCCGAGTGACCAAGATGGGTACTGAACTCCAGAAAGCCGAAAATGTGTCGGAAAATATGGCCTCGCTCTTAACTCTTGTTGCCGGAGAAATTGGTGATAATTCTTTTGTACACAATGTTGGTAACTGGTCCGATGTTCCAGGCTTATTTTTTGGGTATAACATCGACAAACGTATTATAGCTCTTGCGGATCGAGGACGTGGTGTCAAAACGACACTTCAACAAGTCAGACCAAATCTCACAACTGATATTGAAGCTCTTAATGTGGCTTTTACGGAAATTGTTTCTGGAAGAAACCCAGAAAAGCGTGGTAATGGACTCAAGGTAGTTCGTGGTGTCGCAGAATCAAATGAGATTGGTCTCTTGTTTCGTTCGGGCATCGGTATAGTTAATATTCCTCTACATCCCGGAAGGATGCAAATTAAGATGACCGACGGAAATATTCGTGGAACATATACTGTTATACAATTTTAAAACACATTAAATATGAAAATTATCCAACTCAAAAAATTTGGCACTGTGCTTATTTCTCGTCCAGCAGGACTGGAGGCCTTTAATGCGATTCGCCCCCAGCTTAATCCTGACACTCCTGTTCAAATTGATTTTGATCAAGTACTCACAGTAACACCATCGTGGCTTGATGAGTTTTTAACGCAACTTACTGATTATAATGGAGGAAAAGTAGAGCTGATGTCTACTAATAATGCGTCTGTACTCGCAACATTGCCAATATTGGCAACTGCGCGAAAAGATTTTGTTGCTACTACCGTTCTTAGAGCTCTCAAACAAATGGATGTATAAAATAGATAATAACGACTTTCCGTCAGTTTGGGGCGTATAAATTCTAGTGGAAAGTTTTTTTTATTAAAAATGTTAAGTGGATAAAATTATTTTTAGCTAACTGGCGTTCCCAAATCGTCCCTCCCTCTCCGCATAAGTAAAAAATGCATAATTTTTTTCAAAATGTACCTAATTACAGGTATTTTTTGATTCCAAAGTTGAAAATAATACTGATAGGTCGTTTGTCTTAAGTTAGCTAAACTAATATTTAGGGAGGATGGGATTAGAACGATTGGTTGACTTTTTTGAGCCGAGTATGTAGTATTACTTAACCCTGTGGTATAATATATTTAGGTTAAATTAACTTAATTTTATGCAATTAAATAAATATATTTATAATATATCTCATCTAGTAAGAAAATTTGGTTTTAATTTTAATGAATCAGCTGACAAGCGAGTCATCGCCATGCGGAGAGAGATAAGTAAAATTGGAAAAATAGAATTTAAGATTGAACAATATCCAGATGGCTCATGGACGGCTGAATCTACTAATATTGATGGTATAATTACTGGTGGTAAATCTACCAAAGGTCTTTCTTCCATACTTAAAGATGCGGTATTTACATATTTTGAAATACAAGCTTATCTTTGTGTAGACACATTATTAAAAGGAGATAACGAACCAGTTACCATCAAACAAAACGTATATGCCTAGTCGAAGTTTTTCAGATTTAACTCAAAACAGTGGATAAAGGCATGTAAAAAGTTGAGTTTGGAAGTAGTAACCAAGTCTGGCAAAGGCAGTCATGTTTTGGTTAAACATCCGAACACTGGACATAAATATACAATTCAAAAGAATCTTCATAAATTTATTAATATAAAAGTATTCAAAAAATTATTTGAGTGGGGTTTTAATGAAGAAGAAATTTGGGATGCTTTAAATTAATTCAAAATTTGAGCTATATGACTAGCAAAAAACACGACTGTTATTATGACGCCATGGAATGTCTGTGCGTTGAAGATTATGATGAAGCAGTAAAACTATGTAAAAAAGCCGTTAAAATAGATGAACATTATGTGGCTGGCTATTTAGGTTTAGCTTGGGCGTATAGATATAAAGGAAATAGTAAAAAATACGAAGAATATACTAATAAAGCATTTGATGAGACTAAAAAGAGATACCCTAAATGGCCTAAAACAATGCTTTGGGGTTATCTGGAAAATAGGGAATACATGAGAGCAATCCAAGAAAAAGCCAACTTATATTGGGAACAAGACAAATTAGAGAAGGTTGAAAAATTATTTAGATTGTTGCTTAAGATGAACCCAGGAGATAATCAAGGAATAAGATTTCTGTTAGCCGGAATGTTCACGGGCATATCAGGAGAAGATGTTGATGATTTAGTGGATGAGGCAAACCAAAAACAGGATTGGTCTAAGATTGACAATTTGTTATTAGAACAAAATAAAAAACATAAATTTTGGGAAAAACCTAGTTTTGATGAATAAACAAAGCAGGAATTAATTTTTTTGACTAACTAGCGTTCCAACATAATCCCTCCCTCTCCGCATAAGTAAAAAATGCATAATTTTTTCCAAAACGTACCTAACCATAGGTATTTTTTGGTTCCAAAGTAAAAAATAGTTTAAAGAATAGTTTTGCTAAGATTAGCCAAATTGATTTTTAGGGAGGGTGGGGTTGGAATGTTGTTATTAACAATCCCAAATTTAATTTGCAATATTATGGAACCTTATTGTATAATATACATAGAATAAACCTTAAATTATTTTTAGATATAATTTTATGAATACAGAATGTCAAGGGTCAATACAGGCAAGAGCAACAGAAAAATATCCTTATAATAAAAAAACAAGAGAAGAGTTAAAATCCGCTCAAGAATCTTTGCCATCTGTCGGAGAGGTAGACACTCCTATAGGTGCAGGTTTGAATAAGATAATTGAAAGAGATGTAGAATCAGCATTAAGAACTGGTAGCGTTTATTCAATGGAATTGGCTGCTGAAAAGATAAGGCAAGGGTTGGAAATTGCTGAACAAGTAGGTTTGCCAATTGAGCCAGATGGCGAAAAATTGCACAGACATTTAGAGCAAAGGTTTAAAGAAACTGCTACCGAAGCATTAGATTTTCAAATAAAATCAGGGGCAAGGTGCCTAGTTAACTTTCCTCAACTGGTAATAGTATATAGAAAACAATTAGAAAAAAGGCAGGTCGGTCTAGACAGTTCCTCTCCAGCTGAACAAGGTAGTACTGCTGTTAAAATGACCCCTAAGCATTTGGAACAGTTTGATGAAAATGTTAGAGAAGCGTTAGCAGATGCTCCTGATAAAGTCATTGAACAGGTAGATAGCTGTCTACAGCGCGGTAAATTAGAAATGATTCGTTATTATTTAAATACATTGAATCAAATTAAGGTAGTGGCAGATAATTACAAAGAGCAGTATGACGAAGAAGATATAAAGGAGAAAATAAGGAAAGTTCTTAGAGAAGGTTCTGAACAGGCTGTCAAAAAAGCACTGGCAGAGATAACCAGATTAATGGAGGGTGGTTATCAAGCCTTAGTTGACAGCACTGAAGGAGGTATATCAGAATTCGTAGCTATTTTAAAAGGTTATGAAATTGAATTACCGCCGTCATTACAAGATGGAGATATTGAAAATAAAGTTACCAAAGCCAAGGCAGATGGGATCAAGAAGGGAATCGATAAGGTGACAGATAAGGCTATTAATTGTGTTAAATTTGGTTATCCTCAAAATCTTGAAAGTGGGGTCAAGGAGTTAGAGAAATTGCTTGAATTAGGTGAGCAACTGGGCGTAGATACACCGGAAGAAGCTGAAATATTGAATCAAATTATTGAAGGTGCAACAGTAGTGTTTGTTGATGGGTTACAAAATATTGTAAAATTCGCATTGGTAAATTTGAAAAGAGGAAATTTTGATAGCTTTGGCCAGAATCCAATTGAACGGGCACATCAACAAATAGACAAAATGTTTGAGTTTGCGGGTAGCCTAAGTACTAAAATTCCCAATACTTTAACTGCAGAAATTTGGCATGATACGATTGACGAGGCAGTCCTTGACGTAATACCGCATTAAAATAGCTAACTAAATTTTACTATTGGCGCGTTATTTTTCTAAGATTGAGATGAATGCAAAGATAGAGCCATCTATTACAAATCGAAAGGTTGATAGCGCGGCTAACTAGTGATTCCAAATCGTCCCAAATTCTCCGTATTAATGAAAAATTCCTTTTTTTCTCAAAAAGTACCTAATTGCAGGTTATTTTTGGTTTAGAAGTTTTAAATTAAGCTAACAATTTTTTAGCTAATATTAGCTCAATCTGATTTTAAAGGGGGTGGGATTGGAACGATTTTGTTAACGTAGCGTAGCGAGGGTAATGAAAATTTATTTTCATTACCGAGCAAGCAAGTTAACTACCCTGTGATCTTGCCACAGCGGTCTTCCAAACTGCTGTGCCTGATTACCCCGACTGAGTCGGGGAGGGGTTCATATGTGTGTAAAAGTATTATTGACAAAATTATAAAATTGTTATATAGTTTAGATATAGTTTTTAACTACATAAAATTTATGAACACTAATGAACAAACACAAGTTACTTTTATGAGTAACGCAAAATTAAAAGATAAAACCATTAAAAAAGTTAAAGAGGAAGGTATTACTCTTAAGGCTCTTTTGACTATGGCCATGAGAGCATATCTAAATAATGATTTGAAAGTATCCTTGCAATCTAGTAATGACTATTATGATGATATTTTTGCTGATAGTGAGGTAATTAAGAAAGCTAATGAGCTGGGCAGTTTGCTTAATAAAACTAAAATTTAATCTTAATGTTTTTAATATTAACTGAGTCGTTTTTAAAAAGAGAATTAAAACCATTGAAGAAATATTATACCGTTGAAGATATTAGAAAAACGATCAAAAAAATATCGGCATCATCTATCCGACTGTCTAATCTTGGGTACAAAGGAGGAGAACTAATGAAATTAAGAATAACCAGCCGAACAGTTGGTAGAATTATTGTTTATGTGTATAAACAGAAAGATTTAGTTGTTCCTGTTGTATTAAGATTAAAAAAGGATAAAATTATTGGAGAAAATTTGTCTTTAGACAATACAAAGGCTAAAATAGTAATTTTAGATATGATGAACAGAATAATGAATGATATTAGCAATTGTGATTATACAAAAGAGATAATTTAATATTTTGGCTAAGTAGCGTTTTCAATTTCGCATAAATTAAAAAATTACTTTTTTAATATTTTGTTAAACTTGGTTTGAATTGTTCGGATTTTTTGCTGTTCTCTCTATAAGGGTCTGAACTTGTTTATTACCCACATCTTGGTATAATTAAGGCATCATTGGGTTTTAGATTAAATAACGACTAGTTAACATGATTTTTAATGCATTAGGGAGAAGAAAATTTTTTAATGATAAAGATGTTTCTGACTCCGACAATTCAGAGCTTCAAAAATTTAGCGGTGAAGTGGTTGAAATAAATCAAGATCATCTTTTAAGCAAAGAATATATAATTGATGAAAGCAAGTTAAGAATCATAACAAATGCAACGGATTCAGTACCTGTGAGTGATTTTGATGTTGAGACAATTAGAGTAGAATTCCAAGCTTTAGCAAACGAACCTGATCGCTTTATTTTAAAATTGATAAATAGAGAAATAAGAGCTCAATTAATATGGTTTTTTTTATATAATTATCATCTTGTTGACTCAAAAAGATATGATGAATTACTGCCAGTATTAAATAGAGTTGGTGAGGTTATGTACAGTAATTATTTAAATGAAGAACAGAGAAAAATTTATAGAAAAAAAATGGATTCAAAAAATGGTGGTTCCGGAATTCTGTTTCATCTTTCTCATAATTTACATGAATTGCTGAATAATCCTAATCCTATTTAAATTATAAGTTTAGGTTTCTTAGCAAAAGCCGGTCAATTTTGTCTGTACCGCGCAAGGCTAAATCCGGCACTGAAAGTCTAATAATTTTGCGCATTAATTCACAAACTAACTAATAATTATGTCACAATACTATAAACCACATCGCAATCCAAACTGGAATTTTGGCGGAAGCAATTGGAAATTATCCCGCTCAAAAATTGACTTGTTCATCAGTTGTGCTCGTTGTTTTTATATTGACAATCGTCTTGGCGTTGCCAGGCCTCCAGGATATCCTTTTGCTCTGAATTCCGCTGTTGATGCTCTATTAAAAAAAGAATTTGATATTCATCGCGTTGAAAATAAACAGCACCCTTTGCAGGAAAAATACGGCATTGACGCTCGTCCTGTAGCACATGATAACTTAAACGAATGGAGAGAGAATTTCAAGGGCATCCGATGCGTGCACAAGCCAACCGGCTTTACCATATCCGGAGCAATAGACGATCTATGGATAAATTCAAAAGATGAATATATTGTAGTTGATTACAAGTCAACGGCGAAAAATGAAGAAATAACAAAATTAGACAAGGATTGGCAGGATGGATATAAAAGGCAGATGGAAATTTATCAATGGCTTTTAAGACAGAATGGATATAAGGTGTCAGATACTGGATATTTTGTTTACTGCAACGGCCAAACAGACAGAAAGGCGTTTGACGCCAAACTTGAATTTGATATTACCCTTATTGCTTACGAGGGCAAGGATAATTGGGTAGATAAAGCAATATCAGACGCTCATAAATGTCTGGGCAGTGATAAGATACCGCCGGCTGATTTGGAATGCGAGTATTGTCAGTATAGAGAGGCGGTAAGGGATGTTTTAGAAATGTACAGTTAAAGTTTGTTTTAGAAAAATAAATCACCCGAAATATGGCCGGACGTGAAAAATATATTAGTCCTGAAAAAAATTAAGTTTTAAAGATCAGTTAATGGTTTTTTTTGCCGAGTCATTTCCTGATTTAATAAACAAGACAGTTGAAGAAGAGGATTCAAATCGTTCAAAAATTGAGACACGAGAAGTTGCTCTTGATGACAAAGATATCATGGATGTGGCAATACTTTATGGTGCAGATGTAAGCCGGCTTGAAAGAACTGATGAAGATTTTTTTGAATTGCCGGTGGATAATCATTTTAGCGATAAAAGGATTCCTCAAGGGTACGGATATAAAGGAGGTGCCGTCCGCGCGTTATTGTTGAGGAATTTGGGCATTGATTCCACTTATATGCCGAGAGATGTTGATGTTGTGAGAATTGCCGAAAAAGAACCTTATCACGGAGCTGATAATGAATTGGCTGCTGAGTTTATGGCCGAAGATTTTGAACTCGGTGACGGAATTGAGGCAATCTGGGATGAATATCATTATTTTAACACAAGAGATTTGACAATCAACGAAGTATTGGCTACGGATACTAAGGTTAAAGCCACAAGGCGGTGCATATTGGATAATATCAGATACGTTATTCGATTGAGTGTTTATGAGATGAATAAAGCAAGAAGCAATTCGGAAAATAAAATATATGACAAAATGCTGGCAAAAATTCTTAGGCTATATGTTGAATTTATTCATAAATATGATGAAGCTTTGATAGAAGGAGTGGACAATTGGCAGTTTGAACAGTATTTTATCTCGCCGTTCTGGCTTGCTGTTCAGCTGGATCGGGCATACCAATTGAGCAGGACAATTGCCATTAAGTATGTTGAACAATTGAAAAAAAATAATCAGATACCAAAAGAAATAGAGACACCGGAGCAGACGGCTGTTTATTTATCCAATCTTTTAACTCAAGCTACTTTTCATTACAGGCATGCTCCAATTGGGTAATTTGAAATTGAGGACAAATGGGCTGAACAATGCGCTGATTATGAGAGGTTGTTGAAAAAGGAACGCATGCCAAAGAAGAAATCCGATTGGGTTGAATAAAATTGATTTATATGAATGATTGCAAAATAAATGCCGGCTCTTGTGTGATCTGGTATTTTCATTACCCTCGTTGCGCTGTGGTTAAAATAGGGTAGTTAACTTGCTTGCTCGGTCCCGCTAAGCGGGACCCTCGATGCGCTTCGTTAATAAAAAACAAGATGAAAAAAAATACTATAGTAATATCGTTTGTGATCGTATGCATAATTATCTCGGCTTTAATTTTAGCATGCATGGTATTTAAATCAGCGACGCCTCCGAATCAAAATACAAAAACGAGCAATATTAAGCAGGAGAATAATATTGAACCCATAAGCTCTAATTCCGGAAAAACTACCATTGAGCAGAATGGTGGCGGTAATGTTATATCCAAATATATTTACGGTCAATTTATTGAACATCAAGGTAATGGTATTTATGGAAGCATTTGGGCGGAAATGATAGAGGATAGAAAATTTTTTTATCCAATAGGTTATATTGCCAATGATCCTCTGGCTGGCAATGGATCTAAAATCAGATCTCCTTGGAGCGTCATCAACAATACAGTCGTTGTTATGGATAAAAATGATTCTTATGTGGGGGATATAACACCAAAGATATTAGTAAGCTCCAAAGGTAAATATGGCATTAGACAAAATAATCTTGGTTTGATAAAAGGAAAAAAATATTTAGCGCGCATTATACTTTCCGGAGACAAAGATGTTGTTGCCAGCATAAGTTTAATTTGGGGTAAAAATAATAATGAAAAACAGATCGTACAACTTGGTAATTTGAGCGATAAATATAAAAAGATAGATTTTCAATTTACAGCCGGCGATGATACAAATAATGGCATTATAGAAATTACAGGATCAGGTGAAGGTTTTTTTAAAATTGGCGCAATCTCATTAATGCCTGCTGATAATGTAAAAGGGTTGCGCGCAGATACCCTGCAATTATTAAAAGAATTAAACGCACCTATATATAGATGGCCTGGTGGCAATTTCGCCAGTAATTATAATTGGATAAATGCCATAGGCGAAGTTGACAAGCGTCCTCCTCGTGAAAATAAAGAGTACTTTTCCACTATTTTGGAGAGCCATGATTTTGGGCCGGATGAATTTATGACAATGCTTGATTTTATTGATTCAGAAGCATATATAACGGTAAGCGCCACCAAGGACAGTGACGCTGATATGGCAGTAAAAGAAATTGAATATTTTAATGGCTCACCAACTACCTCGTTAATGGGTAAATTACGAGCGCGAAATGGTCATAAAGAACCATATAAGGTAAAATTTTGGGGTGTTGGCAATGAAATGTGGGCTAAAATGAAAGTTAGCCAATATATTCCAATACATAATAAGATAGCTGAAGCCATGTATAAGACGGATCCTTCTATTGTATTGATAGCTGTCGGAGGAATCAGCGACATGCCGGAGATGTCATCTTATCAATGGACAGACACAATGTTGAATAATGTTGATAGAAATATAGTCGGTTTGTTTGGAGAACATCTTTACACTGAAATGGCAACAGATACTATTGAAAATTCTAAACGTTTGGGTAGAGAGATATCAAATCATGCTCAAATTTATAAAAAATTTCAAAAGCAAGGCATATTAAAAAATGTTAGGATGGCGCTGGATGAATGGAATTATGGCTGGGATGGACAAGAATATATTTACGGAGAAGGAGGTGGGAGGTACTATTTTAAAGATGCTTTGGGCATAGCTGGAGGGCTGCATGAAATAATACGCAATTACGATATCATATTTATGGCAAACACTCAAACCATGAATGTTTTGGGTGGGATTAAAACTACAAAAACCGCTTCTGCTTTTGAATCTACGGGATTAGTCATGAAAATGTACGGAAATTATTTTGGTAGCATACCTGTGATAATGAAAGAGAATTTATTGATAGATGTGGTAGCCGCCTTGACTAGTGACAAAAAATATTTAACTTTGGCTTTAATTAATCCTACAAGCAACAGCCAAGAATTTGAGACCAACATTAGCGGTTTAAATTTTGAAGATAAAGGAAAGCATTTATTTATAGCAAATCTTGATCCATTGTCTTATAATGAGCCGGGTAAACCGCCTCAAATAACAATTCAAGAACAAACAGCGACTATTGTATCAGGCAAACTTAATGTAGCGCCAATGAGTATTAATATTTACTTATTTCCAACCATATCAACCACGTTTCTTAATTTGAATTTTTAATAGAACGATTTTTTTGAAATTTGTATTGCACCTTTTACTCTCGGAGCTTGATTCAATGATATCTGCACTTGTCTTTGCATTTACCATTTTTTTATTTACTGATATAATATAGATAATCATATTTAGGCGTGCCTGGCAGAGCGCACGAATTAAAATAAAAGAAATATGTTTTTCAAAAAAACAGATATTGATATTTTAGCTAATATTGACGACATCGCCGATTTGGAAGTTATGCCTTCATCCGAGCCATTGGGAAATCAAGGAAGAAGCTATGAGTGGAATGGCCACAAAGCGGAAGGACAGCTGGCAGTTGATGTCGCGCAAACAGATGACGAGCTCATAATCGTGGCAACCATGGCCGGCACTGATCCGTCCAATATTAATTTGCATCTTCATAATGACTTACTTACCATAAGAGGAGAAAGAATATCGCCAATCCCGCATGACAGTGAGTATTTTCACGAGGAATCCTATTGGGGGCGTTTTTCACGCACCATTATTTTGCCGGTTGATGTAAGGGCGGAACTTACCAAAGCTGAATACAAGAAAGGAGTCCTGATAATCCGCCTGCCGAAAAGGAACGCCGATAACAAAATTCCAATTATGGTAATTGACGAATAATTTGTGTTTCCCAATTTTAAAAGTCATATCATAGAACACAGGCACAAATGGCTGAAAATATCACTTGGCGTTTTTATTGCGCTTTTTTTAATTATAACGGTTTGTTTTGCATTGGCATTGGGTTATCTTAAATTGTATGAAGAGCGTGTCTATCCGGGCGTGTATGTTGGCAATTATCATCTTGGAGGAATGGACAGCAACCAGATTATAAGCTTTGTTGAATCATTTAATAATCGTTTGGTTAAAGAGGGTATTGTATTTGTATATGAAGACAGGCAGGGGATATCCAGTGAAGTAAAGCTTCCCATTGTCAATGTTGTTGGTAGCGAAGGAAGCTCAATAGAGATTGCAAAAATAAACGCACAATCATTGGCATTGAGCGCGTTGAGAGTCAGCCGGCCGGTAGGATTTTTTTCCGCCATAACAGACCCACTAAAAACCAGGTTTGTTGAAAAAATTATAATAACGGCAAAAATTGATTACACCAATGAACTAACTCCCGGCATTGCAACGGCTTTCGCGCCATTTTCAGATAATCCGTCAGATGCCAACTTAATTATGAATTCGCCTGCGCCGACTGACTATAAAATAATTCCGGAGCAAAGTGGAGTTACATTTGATTTGGGAAAAGCTCGCACAGATTTGATAAGCAATCTCTCATCGCTTTCATTGTCATCAATAAAAGTGGAAAAACAGCAGTATCAGCCCTCGCTGATTGAAAGTGACGCAAAGGAGACCGCTAAAAGTTTAACGGAAGTTTTATCATACGGCAATATAACTTTGTCATACGCCGACACAAAGACAAAAATAAAAAGGGAATGGGTTTTGACTCCGCAAATATATTATGAATGGATCGGAGTTAGAAAAAACCAATCCAATCAAGCCATATTAACATTTGAGGAGCAAAAGGTGAAAAAATATTTTGACTTGGTAAAAATATATACTGATCAGCCGGCAAAAGACGCAAAATTTGAAGTGATTGACGGCAAGGTAAATAAGTTTCAAGCAAGCCAAAGCGGAATAGGGCTTGATGAGGACAGGACTTACAGTGATTTAAGGGCTGCTTTTGAGGAAAGAAATTTTAAGCCCACTGAAGTTACAAAAACAGTTAATGTTTCAGTTAATATTGTGGAGCCAAAAGTGCAGATGGGAGATGCCAATGATCTTGGAATAAAAGAAGTGATTGGAGTCGGCATGTCCACTTTTAGGGATAGCCATACAAACCGCATAAAAAATATCGCAAATGCCGTAAAGAGATTGAATGGCACGCTTATCCGTCCTGATGAAATTTTTTCAACCAATAATTACGCAGGCCCGTACATTCTTGAGAATGGATATCTTCCTGAAGAAGTAATTAAGGGAAACAAAATTAAAAAAGAAGTTGGCGGAGGAATGTGCCAGATAGGCACTACTATGTTCAGAATGGCAATGAATTCAGGCATGCCGATTATTGAGAGGCGAAATCATTCTCTTGTTGTGAATTATTATGCCGACCCTGTAAACGGCAATCCCGGAACTGACGCAACAGTTTATGATCCAATTGTTGATTTTAAATTTCATAATGACACGGGCAGTTACGCACTTCTGCAGACAGATATTAATTATGACAAACAGGAGCTCACCTTCACGCTTTGGGGAACCAATGATGGCAGAAAAGGCAGTTATACTCATCCAATTGTAAGCAAATGGATTCCTGCAGGAGAGACCCAAGAAGTTAAAACAATAACATTGGCTGAAGGCAAAAAGACATGCCAGAACGCATTCAGAGGAGCAATAGCTAGTTTTATTTATACTCGCTTCACTTCAACCAGCGAAAAAATAGACAGAGTTTTTGAAAGTTATTACCGGCCACTGCCGAAAATGTGTATGGTTGGAGTGAGTTTGAATGAATATTGTCTTGAAAATCCAACTGACTCAGAATGCGAATCGTTAAGTACTTTGGATGAAGGAACTTCCACAACTAGTTCAACTTTTTAATAATAAACCCCTCCCCGACTCAGTCGGGATAATCAGGCACAGCAGTTTGGAAGACCGCTGTGGCAAGACCACGGGGTAGTTAACTTGCTTGTTCGGTAATGGAAAGCTGCGCTTTCCATTACCCTCACTGCGCTGCGTTAATAAAAAACCCCTTCCCGGCATGGCGCCAGAATAGGGGTTTTATTTTTTTGGGGGTAAATACCCCCGTAGAAAGCCGCATCCAAGAAGGTGTGCCAGAGAAACAGTCGAGCCAGGGTAAAACGCTCGTTGTTGGTTATTATGCTAATCAACAGTGAGCGTTTTACCTTGTCTGGGGCCTGAACCGCCCTTCGGCACGCCTTCATGCTTGTCGTGGACACGGGCTGTTGGACACCAATATTCCTCCAAATAGGGGGTAAATAGAGGAATGTAGCGTCCAACAGTCCATATCCAGGATTTTAAACGAACCTATAATTATAGCATATTTTTATACTTTTGTCAAGTACCTTACTAAATACTCATTTTATATATAATAAATATTTTAAAAAGCCCATAATTTTGGGCTTTTTTGATGAATTGATTCTGATATTTATTAACAGGATACTTAAACAAGAGTTTAATTATCCACAGAGTTTGTTTACAAATTTGCGTTTAATCCCGCCTTTGAAAAATTCTATGCATAAGAAACTTGCTCGGATAGCCCGTGGCTTGTAGCGGGGTTGGCTTTATATTATTTTATAACTTTATCAACTATGCCGTATTTTAATGCTTCATCAGCTGTCATAAAATAATCGCGATCTGTGTCTTTTTCTATATCTTTTAATTCGCGATCAGTGTGATGAACAAGTATTTGGTTCAAGCGATCTTTAATTCGCAAAATGCGTTCTGCTCTGATTTTAATGTCACTGGCCTGTCCTTCCATTCCGCCCATTACTTGATGGATCATTATTTCAGAGTTTGGAAGCGCAAGCCGTTTATTTTTTTTGCCTGCGGCTAACAGAACAGCAGCCATGCTGGCGGCCATGCCAACGCAAATTGTGCTTACATCAGATTTAATGTACTGCATTGTGTCATAGATTGCCATGCCAGATGTCACTGATCCTCCCGGAGAATTGATGTACAGCTTAATGTCTTTGTCCGGATTATGATTTTCAAGAAAAAGAAGCTGGGCAATTATTGAATTTGCCACTATATCATCAATTGGCATGCCAAGAAAAATTATTCTGTCTTTAAGCAGACGGGAATATATGTCATAGGCGCGTTCTCCATAACTGCTTTTTTCAATTACAGTGGGAATTAAATACTGTGATTTTATGTGATTTGTCATATTTTAATTTGATATTGATCTTAAAAATAGACCGTGTATAAAATTATTATATCATTATTATCCGGCTTTCGTCAAAAAAAGTCGTTTACAAAATTATTAAACCATTGTTAAAATTTTTTCAATCGCAAGCTTGATTTCTCCATCAATTGTAAAGCCAGCTGCTTTTTTATGTCCTCCGCCGTTCAACAGCTTTGCTATTTTAGAAACATCAACATCATCGCGAGTTGTGCGCAAACTGCCTTTAATTTTTCCATCTTCAATTTCTTTTACAAACAGACCGATTTTAATGTTATCTATATTGTTCATAAAGTTTGCCACTCCGTCGGCTTCTTCATGCGTGATATTATGTTTTAGGAAATCTTTTTGAGTTAAATATGTGTAGGTCACTCCGGTTGGTTCATGATGTTCAAGACGATTAAGCACCACTCCCCAAAGCTTAAGCATGTCCAACGAATTGTTGCGGTTGCCTGCTTTGTTAATTACGCGAAGATTTGCTCCTTGTCTTAAAAGCGCTCCCGCTGAATTTATTGCTGAAATGGTTGTGGCTGAATTTGTAAAATTGCCTGTGTCCGTAATTATTCCAGTGAGCAAAGCAGTGGCGGTTTTTCGTCCGAATCGCGCTCGATTAAAGTTTAAAAATTTAAAAATAATTTCAGCTGTTGAAGAAGCGTTATGGTCAACCAAGTTTATATGGCCGAATAGTTTGTTGGTTGGATGATGATCTATATTGATAATAGATGCTCTATGCTCATCTATAATGCCGCTAATGCCGGCATGTTCCAAATCTCCGCTGTCTAAAACAACAATCAAGTCAATATCCTCGTCTTCAAAAACAGATGGGTCAGTGGTGTAATTTTCCAAATGGTGCAGAAAGTCATACATAGCAGGCATTGGAGAAGCGCAAAAAATGCTTGCGGTTTTTTTCTCTTCCTTTAAATACCCGCTTAAAGCTGCCGCAGAACCCAAAGCATCGCCATCAGGATTTTTATGTGTGACGATGATAACTTTATCGGCTGATTTCAGGCGATCATTTATTTGTTTGTGTATATAAATCATAACGGCTCAGTATATCGTTATTCAAAATTTCTGTCAAGTATGGTATAATTTTTCTATGTATTTAAAACGTTTGGAAATTAAAGGTTTCAAGTCCTTCTTTAGCAGGACTGTTTTGGATTTTTTTCCTCCGCAGGACGGGCGCAATGGAATTACCGCCATCGTAGGACCTAACGGTTCAGGTAAATCCAACATTTCCGATGCCATAAGGTGGGTAATGGGCGAGCAGAGCTACAAGCAACTTCGCGGTAAAAAAAGCGAGGATGTTATTTTCAGTGGTTCTGAAAGCAAAGGCAAGCTTGGGGTGGCTGAAGTGATTATGACTCTTGAAAACACAGGTGGAGAAATTATGCCTGATTATCCGGAAATAGTAATCACGCGCAGGCTGTATAGATCGGGAGAGGGCGAATACCTTATCAATAATCAGAGCGTCCGATTGCTGGATGTTCATCTTTTGCTTGCAAAGTGCCAATTTGCCCAGCATTCATACAGTATTGTTAGCCAAGGAATGATAGATCGCTTGTTAATGGTTAGTCCGGCGGAAAGAAAAGATTTTTTGGATGAGGCGTCCGGCATTAAGGAATACAAAATTAAACAGCATCAAGCAAAATTGAAATTGGCCAGGTCAAACGAAAATATATTTCAAGCCGAAGCGCTGGTGGGTGAAGTTGAACCGCGACTGCGTATTTTAGCGCGCCAGGTAAAGAAGTTAGAGAAAAGGGAGGAAGTTGAAATTAAATTAAGAGATAATCAGGAAAAATATTACGGCTCTATATTCGGACGTAATCAGATTGAGCTTGACAATCTTAGGAGCGATTTGGCAAAAATTGAATCACGATATAATGAAACTTTTAAAACGCTTAAGCAAATCCAGGAGGAGCTTGCCGTGCTGGCGCGTTCGCAAAGCAGACAGCATAATTTTGATAGTTTGCAAACAGATCATCAAATGCTTGTCCGCCAAAAACATGAGCAGGAAAGGCAGATGGCTATAATAAGCGGACAGATGCAGGCCGAGTATGGACAGCAAGGCAAGCATGATATGGCATGGCTTGAAAAGAAAAAAGATGATTTGCGTTCCCGTTATGATGATCTTGAAGCAAAGGTTAACAAACTGCTTTCCGAGCAGGAACAGGCAAAAGCAATATTGGCTGAAACACAGCGTGAATATTATAATATTAATGAAAAGAAGGTCTCTTTACGCGCCAGAGCAAGTGAGCTTGAAAAATTGATAATTGAAAATAAAAGCGAACAGCAAATCAATATGCGCAGTGGCTTATATGCCCTGCAGGCAGTGATGGACAACAAGGAAAAATTCGGCAAGATCTACGGCTTGTTGTCAGAGCTTGGAGAGGTTGAAGAAAAATATCGGCTGGCAATGGAAGTTGCAGCTTCTTCATATATTAATTCATTGGTGGTTGAAAATGATGATGTCGCAAAAAAAGCCATAAATTTTTTAAGAAGCGGGCGATTTGGATATGCGACTTTTTTGCCACTGAACAAAATCAGAGCGACGACTTATCATCAAGTTGACAAGCGCGCTTTTGAACTTCAAGGGGTTTATGGATTGGCGGTAAATCTTGTAAAGCATAGTCCGCGCTATGATGATATATTTTCATTTGTTTATAAAAATACCGTTATTGTGGAGAATTTGGATGTTGCTAAGTCAGTGGGAATCGGAACTTGCAGAATGGTTACCTTGGACGGGGACGTGGTTGACAGAAGCGGAGTTATGCGAGGCGGTTTTCGTGCAACAAGCCAGTCGTGGCTGGGCTTTTCGCGCAAGCTAGTGGCAGGCCAAAGCGCGCTGGATAATTGCAAGATAGAAATAAATGAAATCAAAAGCCAAATTCAGGAAGCTGACACTGATTCACAGACATACGGTGAACAAATGCTTGAATATCAAGGTGCGGCTCAGTCATTGCAAGCGCGCATAGATGTAATGGCAAGGGAGCGAAACAGCTTGCTGGAGGAAATAAGCTCAATAGAGAGGGAGTTGGCTCTTTTTGACGCAGATCCCGCAAGCCGGAACAACATGCTTTCTAAATTAAAAAATAAGAAAGATGAATTATTAAAGCAGATAAAAAAGCAGGATTCTCTTATCAATCAAGCATCTGAAAAAATATCGGCTTTTAATGAACAAGAGGATCAGGCAAAACATAAGGTGTTTGTTTTTCAAGATAATATGCAGAAAAAGCAGGAAGAGCTTAACGCAGTTTTAATGTCGCGTAATGAATTGCGTGTTCAAATAGCACGAGTGGAAACCAAACAAGAAAGCTTGACGCAGGAAGTTCGTTCTGAAATGAGCTTGGATGTAATCGGAATAGTAAAACGGCTTGGAGTTATGTTATCTGTTGGCGAAGTTGAGCAAACTTCGTCAGCCATCCAAAAGCTCAAGTATCAACTTAGCTTGATTGGTGAAATTGATCACGAAGTTGTTGAGGAGCATGATCAAACAAAAGAAAAATATGAATTTTTAACAAGTCAAATTAATGATTTGAAAGGAGCCATTGAAGATTTGGATAAAATGATTGCCCAGCTTGACGAAATTATGAAACAGAAAAGCGCGGCAGCGTTCAAAAAAATCCGTGCAGAGTTTATCCGTTATGTGAAAATTTTGTTTAACGGCGGAACGGCTGACATGAAGGAAATATGCGGATATGAGTATGGTATGGAAAGGGATATTGAAGAACAGTCGGATGATGATATTCAAGAGGAAGACCAAGGCGTTCATGCAAAAAGAAAAAAAGTGGTGTGCGGAATTGATATAACGGTAAATCCACCGGGCAAGAAAATCAGCAACATCAGCACTTTGTCAGGCGGAGAAAGAACTTTGTCGTCAATCGCGCTGATATGCGCGGTTCTTCGCCATAACCCAGCTCCTTTTGTTGTGCTTGATGAAGTAGAGGCCGCGCTGGATGAAACAAACAGCAGGCGATTTTCCCGAATACTCACTGAGCTGTCTTCCTTGTCGCAGTTCATTATTATTACCCACAATCGTGTTACAATGCATTCAGCTGATGCGCTTTACGGAGTTACAATGGGCATTGACGGCATGTCAAAGATGTTAAGCGTCAAGCTTGAGCAAGCGCAATAAAGTTCCAAAGATCGTGACTTTTTTAATTCAAGCAAGTGTTGGTGCTCATTTGGCAACAGACACATATATTGACAAAGAAAATCAATAATGCTATACTTGGCACTGTTAAAAAACGTCACACATGCTCAAAGTATGATGCTTTTCCGCCACACAACTGTCGGAAGCGCAATAATAATTATCAAATTATGCTAACAATTAGATTACAGCGAATCGGTAAGAAAAAATTTCCGGTTTACAGATTGGTTATTTCTGAAAAAAGCCGTGATACTCAAGCCAGAAGTAATGAAATACTCGGTACATATAATCCGCATGATAAGGAAAAAGGGTTAGTTTTAAAAACAGATCGCATAAAGCACTGGCTGTCACTCGGATCGCAGACATCAAATACGGTTTTTAATTTGCTTGTAAAGGCCGGAATATTATCCGGAAAAAAACAAAAGTCAATAACAATTACTGGCAAACGCACGAAAAAACTGGCTGAAAAGAAAGAAGCATCTGAAAAAGCATCCAAAGAAGCTCAAGCAAAAAAGGAAGAAAAAAAAGCTGAAGAGGAGCAAGTGGTAAAAGATGAAATTAAGGCCGAGCCAGAAGTACAAGAGCCGATTGTAGAGGAGAAACCGGTAGAAGCCAAACCTCAAGAAACAGAGTCAACTGAATCTGAGGTCGTTGTTGAAGAGCCCAAACAAACAGCTGAAGAGCCCAAACTAGAAGAATTAAAACAGGAAGAAACAGATGAGACGGAGAAGGACAAACCAATTGAGGAAAAACAAGAAGATGCTGAGGTAAAAGGACAAGAGCAGGTTAAAGAAGACGAGTCGATTGTAGAGGAGGAACCGGTAGAAGCCGAAGAAGAAAAAAAGGAACAAATCAATTGACAAGCAGGATAAAAAAATATATAATCTATTACGTAGTTCTATAAGTCGGATAGAACTGCGGATAATTAATTAATAAAGTATTATAGATATGGAAGATTTAGATTTTCTCGTATCAATGGTAAAGTCGATTGTCAGTTATCCTGACGATGTTAAAGCTGATAGAACCGTTGATGAAAGAGGTGTTTTGATCACCTTGGATGTTAATCCAGCTGACATGGGTTCAGTGATTGGAAGAAGCGGACAAACAGCCCGCGCAATCCGCACTTTGTTAAGAGTTGTCGGAGCCAAGAACAATGCCCGCGTTAACCTAAAAATTAATGAACCGGCCGGCGGAAGGCGAAGCGTTCCACAATCCGGTCAAAATGTTGATAATAGCAATGTTGATACTAGCGCAGTTGATAATCTGGATATCAGCGACATCAAATAATTGGAAATTATTATTTAAAGACCCTGACATTTTTGTTGGGGTTTTTTCTTGAAAAAATTTTAAAAAGCGTTTATTATATATTAATGAAGTTTAATGTCATTACAATTTTTCCCGATTTGATTTCTCATTATTGCGATGCCAGTATTCTTGGTCGTGCCGTTCAACACGGATTTATAAAAATACGCGCAATAAATTTGCGCGATTTTACAATTGACAGCCACAAGACAGTTGACGACACTCCATATGGAGGAGGGCCGGGCATGGTTATGAAGCCGGAGCCGATTTTTAAGGCACTCAAGTCTCTTAATGCCATTCCTTTTTGCAAGGCAGACGGTTTGACTAAGCTTAAAAATATTTTTTCAAAGGATATAAAACTCAAAAAAAGGACGATTTTATTGTCTCCGCGCGGACAACAGTTTGACCAGCAAACTGCGGAAAAATGGAGCAAGCTGGATGAGATTACTTTTGTTTGTGGGCGGTATGAAGGAGTTGACCAGAGAGTGTCAGACCGGATGGTTGACGAGGAAATTTCAATCGGTCCGTATGTGCTTGCCGGCGGAGAGCTTGGATCATTGGTTGTTATTGAGGCGGTAGCTCGGCTTTTGTCGGGCGTGCTTGGCAATGAAGAATCATTAAAAGAAGAAACGTTTTCAGCTTCAGCAAGCGCAAATGAAAAAAATGAACCCCTCGCCGACTCAGTCGGGGTAATCAGGCACAGCAGTTTGGAAGACCGCTGTGGCAAGAACACAGGGTATTTAACTTGCTTGCTCGGTAATGAAAATAAATTTTCATTACCCTCGCTGCGCTGCGTTAAAACAGGGTATTTAACTTGCTTGCTCGGTAATGAAAATAAATTTTCATTACCCTCGCTGCGCTGCGTTA
>JBDRCM010000004.1:0-7149 GCA_043821725.1 bacterium
CAAATGATCATGGGCGCGTAAAAGAAATTGAAAAGGAAATAAAAGATATTAAGAAAGAAATTGAAAGTCATAGATCAGAAGCCGAAGGGCACTGGGTTGAAAGAACTGCCTATACAGTTGCTTCAATACCAATAAACGCAACATTGTTTTTGTCCGGCGCAAAGCTAATTCCAGATCTTGTGCGGCATTTTTCGCAAGAAAGATATGTTAAGGAAGAAAGAGCAAAAATGTTGAAAACGCACGAATTTGATCCCGAAGAACAACAGGACTTTGATAATCAGTTTAAACAGCTGAAAGGCAGAATTTTTGAAAGCACGCGCCTTTCAAACAAGCAAAAAAGAGAAATGATTCTGCGAATTGAATCAATCAAGTCAAAAGCCAAATCTGAAATAAAAGAAAAGCAAAAGGAAATGATAAACAAAATTGCAGGCAAGCTTTTTGATTATTATGATGGAAGACCGGAATACCTTAATCAATTTAAAGATATAGATAGACAGGATTTCGTTGAAGAAGAAAAGAAAATTATTGAACAAATTGGTTTTGAAGAACTTGTCAAAAGATTAAGAAAAGAAATTCATGACGAGCGAGAGAAGTTTAAAACAGAACAACAAACAAATGATAAACTCGATAGAATATTACAAAGAATTTCTAAAGCTGAAGGTCAAAATCAGCTTGAAATACAATTAATAACCACTCAATATTCTCTTCAAGTAATACAGGCAGTTGAACAATATGTAAAAAATCAGGTTTCAGCTCATGAAATCGTGAAAAGTACTATTAATACGGTTGGAGCATTATCAGGACTTTCAGTATTACGAGCTGTGGGTTTTTCTGCAGTGGCATTGCACGAAAGATATAAAAAGCAAATAGCAAAAAAAGCTGAAGAGCAAGGCAAGCTTGCTAAAGAAACAGGGCTTGGGGTATTTGGTACATTCAACGAAGTAATGGTTAAGGGTGCGATTGAAACAGTTCAAAAGCTCTGCGGTTCTCAAGGAACAGTAGGCAGATTACAGGCCATGGGAACAGTTGGAAGAGCGGGTGCTCTTGCAACAATGGCTGTTGCGGAAATGTATGGCGCAGACAGCTCATTTTCCCACCAGATGGCAGACAGAGCTCAAGAATTTCAAAAGGCCTTTGGTTCCGGAATTGCAGATGTTGCAAAACAATTGACTAAGAATTCAGTAATGCAGGTTGAAAGAGCATTTAACGCGGTAAGAGTAGCTTTTGGCCATTTGGGCAACTGGGGAGAGGTGATAGATAGTATTAAATCAAGTCATTTAAGTTCTCCTGAAACACCGCAATCAACTGCGTCAATAAATCCAGCATTAGAAACCAGCATCCCAACCGAATTGTCTCCGGACGCAGGTATACCTTCCGCCGATACTGGCGCTTCACAAAATTTAGCACCTGACATTGGAACACCGGATATATCGTCTCGCTCAGTAATAAATCCAGACGCAGGCGTTCAATTAACACCTCATTCTTCATCTCCTGATGCAGGTGTTAGTTCTGACTTAAATGTTCCGGATTCTTCAACTCCTGATTCTAAAGTTGCGCCTGATTCAAGAGCACCTGATACCGGTTTGAAACCTGACTCGCAAACGCTTGTTAGCAGTCCAAAAACTGATTTAGCGACTTCAAAGGACACTGGCATAACCCCTGATCAAGCCGTGCCAGATAAAGAAGAAACTCAATCTCCTTCTGCAAGCCAATCCGAATCGATCCCTCTTTCGCAACCATCAGAATCCGAATTGACTTATGAAATGCAAAAAAATCAAGGCCTTTTGCATTCTGCAAATCATTTTCAAAAACAGGCCGGAATGGAACAGAAGCTAATTAAAGCAATAAGAGCAACCAGGCCTGAATGGGTTGAAGTGGCTGAAAATCCTTCATTAAACAAGTTTTCATCTGACCCAGATAAATTTTTACTGCATCGCTGGCGTCTGGATATGGTGCGCGAGCATGGCGGGGACATAACCCCGCAGGGTGAGACAGTTACTGAAACGCTTGGAACCGGCGCAAAAGTCAAGCTTGTATTTGATGACAAAGGTTATCCTCACTTGAGCACAAAAGACAGCGCCTTTGTGTATAAGCATGATGAGATGCTAAGAATGTCGGGTCATAAAGCAGTGGCTATGCCAAAATCTGTTGTTGAACACCCGCTTGATTCGCACGAACCAGAAGTGCATTCTCATGCAGATGTTGATAAAGCGCAGAAAAATCTTTTACAATTAAAGAAATCACTTGGCGACATGGCAGGCAATACACTCATAAATGATGCTCTTTTAATGGTTAATAACAGTGATGCAGATACAATAAGGGGTCTGGCGCAATTAACAGAAGAACAGATTCAATCGGCAACAACTATTGACGCATTAAAAAATATGGCTCTTGCTAATGCAGAGCCAGAGCAAATTCCTGAAAATATTCAACCTGCGTCAACTTTAACAAGAACCCCAATCACGCCATCCAGGCCTGGATCTGCTGGCGGAGGAGGCGGAGGAAAATCAATTGTAACACCAACCAATGAATTGCCTGGCAAAGTCCTAAATAAAGCTGAAGCGCTGTTTAATCAGTATAAATTTAATTTATCGCAAGATACCAGCTTGAGAAACTTAAAAACTCTTGCTCTTGCAAATAGAACGGATATTGACAAAGATGAAATATTGGAAGCATTCAAAAAAACAACTGCGGCAAAATCAGCGCAATTTGGAGCTGATCTTCAAAGGGCTTTTACGAAATTTGTTGAAGATGAATATATAAAGCCAATGGCATTAAGCAATCAATCAACTGTGGTTGATTTAAATGAAGGCCCAGTAGGCGCTGACGTTAAAGCAGGCAACTCAACAATTGAAGAAGGCGTTGCGCGCCCAAGGGCTTTAGGTGTTAGAGAAAAACAAACAACAGGCCAAACATCGCCAAAATCTCAAGTCATCCGACCAACTCAGCAAGAGCCAGGAAAACCAATAATTTTATCAGACACATCTCAAATTAGTGAAATACCAAGCGTGACTGACGTGCCTCCGGCTTTTAACGAAGGTCCAAATCAAAAATTTCCATTATTAACAGAGCAAAAATCAAATGGAGGCTTTAGGGTTAAGGCAATTATAGATGGACAGACAAAGAATTTTGATCTTAGTGATAAATACAAAGAAATTAAATTTGATCCAACGGCCCAGCAAGGGTATCAAGTTAAACTGTCATTTAATACAGGACGGGGCACGGCGGAATTTCATGGCGATATTAAGTTGAGCGATATTAAAGGCAAACCAATGCCCATTCTTGTGGCAGGCGATAGAAGATATGCGATTAAAGAGGATGATCTGCAGATATTAAACTAATCAGATGAAATGTCAAATTTTGCGTGCATGTGTAACCATTGGTCATATTGAAGTGTATATATTAAATATAAAGGCTAATTAATTTATCAACTAACTAAAAAATATGAAAAAGAAATCTTTTCCGCAATTGAGGGCTTTGTTTTGTGGCGTAATTGCATTGTTTGTTATTGTATCTTGCGTTTCAAGCGCATCAGCCCAAACATCAACATCAACAGTTAAAGGAGCCATTATAGGGGACAGCGGAATTACTGCCACTACAACTGCATTGCAAGAACAATTCCAAGGTATTGTAATTGACGATGTTACAAAAATGCCAAGCCAGTGGGGTTTGTGGTGGAAGTCAGCCAAAGAAAAACTTGCTTTGACCTTTACTTTCAATTCAGTTAAAAAAGCTGAAAAGCATATAAAATTTGCTGAAGAGCGTTTTAAATACGCTGAATATATATTAGAAAATTCAACGGACGCAAATAAGCAGGAATGGGCTGAAAAAATGATTGAAAAAGCAGATCAATACATAAACAAAGTGGAAGAAAATAAGGATAAGTGGATAAACAATGTAAATGCCGGAAAAAGAAACATATTGAAAAATGTTGCAACCCATCAAATTAGAAGAGAAAATATGTTGGATAGAATAGAAGAAAAATTGCCAGACGATAAATTGGAAAAATTCAGAGAAATGAGGGAAAAAAGCATAGAACAGCATAGAAAATTTATGCTAAATATATATAACAACCAAAAAATGCCGGATAGCGTTAAATCAGAGTTAAAAACAATCAAGGATAAGATTGAACAAAAGTACAGAGATATTGTTGAATTTCAGGTTGAAAAGCGAGGCCTTCAGATAAAGGCGCAAGGAGGAGATCAATCAGCCAAGCAAGAGCTTGAAGATCTTAAATCAGCCAGAAAATCAGCTGTTAAAAGTGTGATTCAAGGAACAACTACATCAACTTTACTAAAAGAAATGAGAAGAATTAAAGCCATAAACAATCCTGCGAATGTAGCGCCTCAAGTTTCTCCAACATCAACTCCATCAGCAGTTCCAAAGCCCGCCGTAATCAACCAAGTAAAGGCGAAAATACAGACAAAACAACAACAAAAGACACAAAATGCCGAATGGAAAGTTGAGCAAGGCGAGGCAATAATTGTGGAATAAAACATGAGCTTACTCCAAGTTATTATTTTGGGAATTGTTGAGGGTATCACAGAGTTTCTTCCAATTTCTTCCACCGGCCATCTAATTTTGCTTGCTGACATATTAAAAGTCGTTAAAACCGACTTTCTCAAGACATTTGAAATATCAATCCAGTTTGGCGCGATTTTGGCAGTAGTGGTTTTGTATTGGAGAAAATTATTTTTGGATAGCGAAGTAATCAAAAAAATAATTACAGCTTTCATCCCAACCGCGATTTTAGGATTGGTGTTTTATAAAATTATTAAGACCTATTTAATGGATAGCAATATCGTCGTCTTATGCGCGCTTTTCTTGGGTGGCGTGTTTTTGGTTGTTTTTGAATTGATATACCAAAGAAAAATTATGGAAGACGCGCAAATAATTGACATAAAAAAAATATCGTATAAGCAATCTTTTTTAATCGGATTGTTCCAATCAGTCGCCATGGTGCCGGGAGTATCTCGGTCTGCTGCCACAATTGTCGGCGGTTTAATATTAGGATTAAACCGAAAAACAATAGTTGAATTTTCTTTTTTGTTAGCAGTGCCCACAATGGCGGCCGCAACTGGTTTGGATTTAATAAAAAATGCTTCCGGCTTTACAGCCGGCCAACTAACCAACTTATCAGTCGGATTTATCATCTCATTCATCGTAGCAATGGCTTCAATTAAATTTTTGCTGGCATTCATCAAAAAATACAGCTTCATCAGCTTTGGAGTTTACAGGATCGCAATTTCAATTATTGTTTGGATGATAATTTTTTAGCAATTTTTCAAAGAATTAAGAATGTTGTTTACACTTATTACGAGTGTTTATCTGTCATTCTGAGTCCCGACTTAGTCGGGACTTATCCCGACTTAGTCGGGACTCAGGATGACAGATAGCCGTAAGAATATAAAATGTGAATGATGCTTTGATTTCTAACAGTTCGCATCCTTATTGTGTTATTTATCATTTTTTGTTAAAATTAAGGCATGATAACAATTGAAGAAGTAAGAAAAATAGCAGGGCTGGCAAAGCTTAAGCTTGCAAGCCAGGAAGAGAAAAGGCACGCGAAAACAATCTCGTGTGTTTTGGATTATATGAAGATTCTTGACGAATTGGATCTTTATAACATAGAGCAGACCAGTCAGGTTACAGGCCTGCAAGATGTAATGCGCGAGGATAAATCAAGAAAATGCGATTATGCCGGTGAACTCATCAAGCAGATGCCTGAAATTTTGGATAAAAAGCTAAAAGTACCAAATGTATTTTCAAATCAAATATGAAAGCATTGAATGAACTTACAATAAAGCAAGCAAGTCAAGGACTTGCCAATAAAGAATTTTCCAGTGCAGATCTCACTAAAAGCTGTCTTGATAGAATTAAAGAAAGAAATAAAACCATTAATGCTTTTATTACAGTTTGCACAAAGCAGGCCATTGTTGAAGCAAAAAAAGCAGATCAACTGATTAAAGAAGGCAAAGCAAAGCCATTAACCGGGATCCCATTTGCTATTAAAGATGCAATATGTGCGCGAAAAGTATTGTCAACAGGGGCATCAAAAATATTAGGAAATTATGTGCCTGAATTTGACGCCACAGTTATTTCTAAAATACGAGCGCAAGGCGCTGTATTAGTTGGCAAAAATAATTGTGACACATTCGGACATGGAGCCAGCAATGAAAATAGCATGTATGGGCCTGTTAAAAATCCGCATGATTTAAACAGGGTGGCTGGAGGATCATCAGGCGGATCAGCGGCTGCAGTAGCAGACAATATGTGTTTGTTTGCTGTTGGCGAAGATACAGGCGGGTCAGTAAGACAGCCAGCTTCTTTTTGTGGTGTGGTTGGTTTAAGACCCAGCTATGGGCGCAATTCAAGGTTTGGAATTATGCCGATGGCATCTTCTTTAGATACACCCGGACCTATTACAAAGACAGTGGAGGATTGCGCCATCGTCCAACAGGTTATGGCTGGTACGGACGCACTTGACGCAACCACTGTTTCTGATTTAGTCCCTAATTATGTTTTTGAGCTAAGCAAAGAAATTAAGGGTGCAATCATAGGCGTTCCAAAACAATATCTTGAATTGCAGGGTCTTGATGAACAAGTAAAAGAAAAATTTTTAAATTCAATTGAAAATCTTAAAAAATCAGGATGCAAAATACTTGACATAAGCATGCCTTATACAAAATACGCGATTGCCGTTTATTACATAATCGTGCCAAGTGAAGTGAGCTCAAATTTGGCTCGGTTGGACGGTGTAAGATATGGCACGCGCGTTGTCGGTAAAAATTTGGATGAAATGTACTGTAAATCACGATCCCAAGGTTTTCCTGAAGAAGTTAAACGCAGGATTTTAATAGGCACTTATGCTTTGTCAGCTGGCTATTATGATGCATATTACAAAAAAGCTCAATCAGTAAGAACTTTGATTAAAAAAGATTTTGAAAATGCTTTTAAAAAGGTTGACGTGATAATGACTCCAACATCTCCGTTTACAGCATTTAAGATCGGAGAAAAAGTTGATGATCCATTGGCAATGTATATGGCAGACGTTATGGTTAGCCCGCCCGCTGTGGCTGGAATGCCGGCTATTTCAGTGCCTGTTGGAGTTGACAGTAATAATTTGCCAATTGGAGTTCAGATTATCGG
>JBDRCM010000005.1:0-2450 GCA_043821725.1 bacterium
TTCGCTTGATAAAAAATTTTGAGGCCTATCTGTAAGATAAGCCAAGAAATTTTGAAACGATTTTGGCCATAATTTATTAATTGCAGTAGAAATGGTATTTGGCGACAGACCCTATTAACGCAACGCGAAAAAAGTATAAAAATTACATTTTACCGCGCAAAATCCACATGCCGGCTTCATTAATTTTAACTTTTACCATTTTGCCAACATTGCTTTTACTGCCTTTAAACTCAACAAGCTTCATATCAGGCGACTGTCCAAAACACATTCCATTTTTATGCTTTTCAACCATAACAGCCAGTTCCATGCCAACATATTTTTGATTTTTCTTTAATGTCATCTGCTCCATAAGCTCTTGCAATACCATCCATCTTTTCCTTTTTTCCGTCTTTAATACATCATCATCAAACGCTTTATCCGCTACGGTATTGCTTCTTGGGCTGTACATTGCGGTATATGATATGTCAAATTCGCATTTTTTATACAATTTTATTGTATTTTGAAACTGTTGCTCGCTTTCACCCGGAAAACCAACTATCAAATCAGTGCCCAAAGCAATTCCAGGCCTTGCTTTTTTTATTTTATCAATCAAATCAATGTATTGTTCCACAGTATGTTTGCGATTCATTTTTTTTAGAATATCATTATCCCCGCTTTGCACCGGCAAATGAAGATAATTTGTTTGTTTGGGAAGGCACAATGCCTGGATCTGCAATTCGGAAAAATATAAAGGATGCGGAGCAGTAAAATGGATCCTTTGCAAACCGTCTATTTGATTGACCTCCCACAAAAGAGCGGCAAAATCATCCTGTAAAAAAGGATTATTCAAACTGAAATTTTCCTTGTCAGGAGCTTTATAGTGATTTATTACTTGGCCAAGCAAAGTTATGGCAATAACGCCTGACTCAACGCTTTCTTTAACTTCACGCAAAATTTCAGACACAGGCCTGTTGTATTCCCTTCCGCGAGCATAAGGAACCACGCAATAAGAACAAAAATTGTTACAGCCGATTTGAATTGTTATAAACGAATGGAATTTATTGTCTCTTATTGGCGCTATATTTAAATATTCATTATTTGATTGCCTTGGCTCTGAACACCCATTATTAACAACAAAACCGCGCGAACGAAGATATTTTGCCAGTTTGTCAAGCTCATCTATTTTAAACAACAGATCAACAACTTTTAATCTTGCTTTTAATTTTCCTGCTTGATCACAGCCAGCCATACATCCGGTAATTGATATTACAAGATTGGGGTTGCTTTTTCTTAATTCCTTCCAATTGCGAACAAGGCCAAATACCCTGTCTTCAGCGCTCTGTCTTACAGAGCAAGTATTGATAATGATCAGGTCTGCTTGTTTGGGACTTTCTGATTGCTTCATACCCAAAGAGCGCAAAAAACCCGCAATTCTTTCAGAATCGTTTTTGTTCATTTGGCACCCCAAAGTTTTTATGAAATAATTTGGCATATTTTGTTTAACATACCACCAAGCTGAATTTTTTGCAAGGAAAAAGACGCGCCCAGCGCGCCTTTGAAAAAATATTATTTATTATTCATTATCTGTAAAAATTACGAGCGTTGTTTACACTTTTAATAATCGTTTAAATGTCATTCTGAGCGAAATGAATGAGCGCAACGAATGAATGAGGTGAAGAATCCTTTAAATGAACCACTCCCTGTGCCAAGATCCCAATTAGTGGAATCCTCGCTACGTTGCATTAATAAGGATATTACTTCCAAAAATTATCTTTGAAATATTATAGCTCTTTAGTTAGCTAATTACTATCTCTGTTGTCCTTATCCAAGGTGGCCATTTTACATAAAGAAAGAGTTTGATCAACTAATTTAATTGCCTCTTCACTTATAAATTCCTGTTTTTCACCTTCATCTTGCACAGCATTAAAACTTTCAACTAAATCACTTTGAATCCTTTTCATAACGCCTGTTAATACTCTTCTAATATTGTCCTGGGCATGAACTAAGCTATCATCTATAGTTTCATTTCCACCAGAATTAACATCCTGCAAATGAAAAAAATTTTTCAAAGCAATAAAAGCCTCTGTGGCAGCCTTATTTGGCGTTAATTCAGATCCCAACAACCTTTTAATAATTTCTTCAGTTCTGTTATACAATAAATCTTCCGCTTCCCTATTGGTCATTAAATGTTCGCCAGGTATTCCGGAAAATCCCTCTTCCATTTCATCGTCGGTTAAATTACTAAACGATTCTTTTCCCAAATTCGTATCATTTGAACCTAAATTAATTGGTATTTGTGTTCTTTCTTCTAATTGCATATTAGTTTTATTAATAAACCCCTCCCTGTGCCAAGAGCACAGGGTATCAGGTCAAAAGGCATAATGTCTGCGACTCTACCCCGTGGCAAGACCACGGGGTATTTTACCTGCGCTCGCTCGGAAATGAAAACAAGTTTTCATTTCTCTCACTTC
>JBDRCM010000006.1:0-127915 GCA_043821725.1 bacterium
GGGCAAGGTGGCCTTGACCAACGGCCCGGCCGCGTTGCCGGTCGCCATGGTGCTCTCGCACCACCTGGCGCACCGCTTCGAGACCGTGGCGTGCTTCGACCCCAAGTGCGGTGGCTACATCGTGGCCATCACGCACGGGGAAAAGTACAAGGTCGGCGACCTGATCCCCGGCACCGAGGTGACGGAGTAGTTCGAAGCTCAAACGTGAGCAAACCTCCCCAGCGTCAAGGGGTACGCTGGATCGGAGGGAAATCAACCCCACACTTGTGACCGAACAAGTTAAAAAATCGGCTCGCGATCCTATGCAACGCATGACCATAGGTATAGCTCGTCCCAGCTGAATAAATGGGCAACACAGATCCTAAGCACTTGGATCTTCGGGGAGGACGACTTGCACAAGTCGATCCTCCCCACCTCAACTTCCTACTTCTTTCTAAAAAAGGAGTGGGATGAGAGAAATAGCTCTTTACAAAATAATCAACAAGAAAAAAGCGCAGTACGCTCCATTTGTTGTTTTTCCCCGCCAGAGACGGACAAGGAGAAAAAAGACAATACGCAGGAGCGTGCTGCCTGTCCCGACTTTATGTCGGGGCAATAGGTTGCAGCCGTCCATCTTCAACCTCGGGCAGCCCTGCCCGGATGTCTGAATTACTAACCCCACGCGGGTATAGCGTTCAGAAAGTCGATTAAATTCGGCCGAGCAGGGTGGGTATGTCCTTCCCGACTGAGTCGGGAAGGATAAGCGTTGCCGTAAGGCGCGTTACCACTGCTCGAGGAGAATCAAATGAAGACGGAACTGTTCAACAACCTCCCGGTGTGGCCGCGCCGTGAGGAGATCTTGAACTCGGTCGCCAACCACCACGTGACGGTGGTGGTGGCCGAGACGGGAGCTGGGAAGACCCAGCTCGTGCCCATCATCCTCGCGGAGGAGGGGTATCGAGTGGTCTGCACCCAGCCCCGGCGGCTGGCGGCGCGCACTGTGGCCCAGCGCGTTGCCTATCTCATGGAAACCCCGCTGGGCCAGCGGGTCGGCTATGCGACTGCCGAAGAGCGTCGCGTCTCCGCTGCAACGGAGATCCTCTACAGCACGGACGGGTTGCAGCTCGTCCGCGAACTCTCGGGTGCCGGCCAGACCGGCGGACGTACCGTCCTCGTCCTCGACGAGGTCCACGAGTGGAACACCAACATGGAAGTGTTGGTGGCGTGGACCCGCCAGCGGATCGAGGAGGGGGATGACCTTCGGGTCGTCCTCATGTCCGCCACGCTTGACGCCGAGCGGCTGTCGTCCTACTTCGGTGGGGCGCCGGTCATCTCGGTCGAGGGTCGGCTGTTCCCGGTCGAGAAGCGCACGGCTTCGGCCTACGCGCTGACCGACCAGGCCGAGGCGCTCGCCAAGAGCGGGCACAACGTGCTGGTCTTCCAGCCGGGCAAGAAGGAGATCGCGGAGACTGTCTCCGCTCTCGAGTCCCGGCTCGGGGGATCGGCCGTGGTGCTCCCGCTCCACGGCAGCCTCAGCCCCGAGGAGCAGCAGCGCTGCTTCGACACCCCGCCGAACGGCAAGGTGAAGGTGGTGGTCTCCACCAACGTCGCGCAGACGTCGGTGACCATCCCCGACATCGACGCCGTCGTCGATTCGGGTGTCGAGAAGCGGATCGAGCTCGTGGATGGGATCGAGGGCTTGTACCTCAAGCCGATCAGCCAGGCGGACTGCCAGCAGCGCGCGGGTCGCGCCGGCCGGGTGAAGCCGGGCGTGTACGTCCTCTGCTCGGACACGAGCATGACGGAGCGCTTGGACTTCCCCAAGGCCGAGGTGCTCCGCAGCCGTCTCGACCAGGTGGTCCTCCGTTTGGCGGTGCAGGGCTTCGACGCGACCGCGTTGAAGTTCTTCCACCAGCCGGACGCGACCGTCCTGGCCGAGGCCAAGCGGGCTCTCGTTGGGCTCGGTGCGATGTCCTCCGACGGTTCGGTCACCAAGATCAGCCGGCGGATGGCTCGCTTCCCGGTGAGTGTCGGGTTCGCCCGCATGCTCATCGAGGCCGAGCAGAATGGTGTCGTCGAGCAGGTGGCGACCATCGCCGCCTGTCTCGAGGCCGGTGACATCCGCGCCCGTGACGGGAAGTGGAAGTCGCTGACCCAGGAGCGCCGCTCCGACCTCTTGGCTGTTCTGGACGTCTACGAGGTGGCCAGGACGATCAAGGGCGGTGGTGGCACGTCCAAGGCGAACGCCCTGCGTGACGCGGGTATCTTCGCCAAGGACTTCTTCCGGGCCGGAGAAATCCGCCGGAAGCTCCTCGACGCCACGGGCAAGCGGCTGCGCGCTGAGTCCAAGAGCTTCGGCTCGAAGGACGAGGAGCGTGAGGCCATCCTGCGTGCCTGCGTCGCCGGCATGGTGGATCACCTGTACCGCAACGAAGGGTACGGATCCTACCGCAACGGCGGCAACGGCACGCGGGAGCTCGCCCGCGAGAGCGTGGTGACCGGCCAGCCCCAGTGGCTCGTCGGCATCCCGTTCGACATCTCCGGCAAGAATCGGCGCGGACGTACGTTCGTGCTGAACCTCGTCGGGATGGCGACGGCGGTCGATCCCACCTGGCTGGTGCAGGTCGCCCCGCACCTCGCCTCCGAGAAGACCGGTCTCAACCCGCGCTACGAGTCCAGCGAGGACGTCATCGTCTCCACGACGCAGACGTTCTTCAACGGGCAGATGGTGAAGGAAGAGACGGTCGCCGATGGGGAACACCCGGAGGCGGCCAAGGTCTTCGCGCGGTGGCTCTCGGCGCAGTCGGGTCTCCCGACGGTGCCGGGCTACTCCGCGGGCCAGACCCTCGAGTCCACGCTCCGCTCCAACGCCGCAAGGCAGGAGCAGGCGCGGCAGCTCAACATCCGCACGGGCGAGTCGACCTTCCAGGTCTTCTCCTCGGACGAGATGAACGAGCGGTTCGTCGCGGCGCTTTCGGGTGCCAGGCGGATCCTCGAGGTCGTCAGGCCGGAGGCCCTCGCGCTTCCGACCCTCGACGAGGACAAGGTCGCGGAGGTGCTGAGCAATCAGCCCGACACGATCGACCTCCTCGGGAGCAACCTCGTGGTGGAGTACCGGACGCCGTCCTACGGCACCGTGTACGCCCCGCGGGTGAAGCTCTCCGACGAGGTGGTGAAGGCCAATGGCTGGATCCGCCTCCCGGACGAGGGTGTGCGTCTCCCGGGCGGTCGCTCGGTGGAGGTGGTGGTGAGCTTCGGCTACTACACCACCATCGCCGACACCAACATCTCGCAGCTCAAGGCCAAGGTGCGTGAGCACCTGAACCGCGAGCAGTGGGATCGGTGGAGCGACAAGCCCGTCATCGAGATCCCGGACCCGAAGGTCGAGGACTCCGTCGTCCCGTTCGAGGTGGCTGTCTACGGACAGTGTACCGTGACGGGGCAGGAGCTCACGGCCTATGGGACCATCACGGTCAACACGAGCCGCTGGTACGCCAGCGATCCGTGGTTCAAGACCGTGTGGTACCGGGACCTCGTGGAGGCGCACAACTCCGCCGATGCCGCGGCCAAGAAGCTCACCGAGCTGAAGGTCGAGGCGAAGACGGAGATGGAGCGTGAGGCGGCCAAGGCGCAGGCCGAGGCCGAGCTGAACGCGGTGAAGGCCGAGGCCGAATCCGCCCGTGAGGAGCTCAAGGGTCTCCAGTCCGACAACGGCTGGTACGACCTGGACTACGAGCTCCGCCGCAAGGCCGAGGATCGGACCGGGTACTACTCGCGTCTGCCGTCCACGGCCGAGGAGGTCCGCGCGTGGACCGTCGAGACCAAGGCGATCATCGCCGAGGTCAAGATGGCCATGCAGGACATCCTGCGGAAGCGGGAGGAGGAGGCCAAGGCCCAGGCGCTGGCCGAGCAGGAGAAGCGGGAACAGCTCGCCACCCTGCTCGCGCACGACTACGTGCGTGATGACCTCGACTTCGCCGAACGGATCGACGCCTTCGTCAAGGAGGCTTTCGAGATCCGTGGAACGAGGGATGCGGCTCGAATCCTTCGGGATGAGAGCTACGAGGCCTACGGCCGGGGTCGTCGAACGGACGCCATCTACGGCCAGTTCCCGGGCATCAACTGCCAGGGGCTGGACTGGGCGGCGGGTCGCGACATCGAGGCGGTCGCCTTCTGGGCCGAGTCCAAGCTCGACAAGAGCAAGGGCAACGGCAAGAAGGTGACGAAGTCCGAGCAGAAGATCCCCACGGGTCCGACGCTCGACTCCTCGGAGTTGGCGAACGGTCTGGCCGCGCTGAAGGCCAAGTTCGGCAAGTAAAAATTTTTCAGCCGAAAAAAAAGAAAGCTAATGCTGATTTTCAAGGCCAATGATCGCGTATCTCGCGTACGGCCAACTATTGCTTTCTGCCCTGTTTGTGGGGTTAATCACAGAATGGATAAACCGGCTCGCCATAAAGAGCCGATTATATATGAAGCACTCGGGTTGGAGGTGGTATATTATACTCACCTCCTCCCATAACTATCCTGAAATTATTTTAAGCATAGTTATGGGAGAAATCCCAAATGGGGGTGCAATAGCTTCGCTATCGCGCCCCCACTCTCTCCGAGGTATAACGATACTGTCGCCAAAAAGAGCTACTCGCGATTTTTGCACCAAAGCGTATTTAAACATAAACGCGCATTCATTTACATATACAAAAATATATGATACAAAAATAATTGCTTTAACAAATAATTCATTAATAAAGTTAATTTAAAAATATGCCATTCAAACTATATATGAGGTTAATTATATCAGCGTTATTGACCGCTACAATTGTTGGTTGTTCAATTCCAAGCACTGAAAATAATCAAAATCAAGTTAAGAATTCCAATTCAGCGTCAAGCGGAAAAACGCAATTTACCGCAAGCGAACAAGCAAGCGCTAATTCTATTGTTAGTACAATTCCAACTGCTTTAACCGCTCCTGCGATTGCGCGCGTCTATGTTAACGACGGAAAAGCATATATCCAATATGATGATGCCAGTAAAAAAATAATTGCCACTTCAACGGATAAGAATGAAATAAAAACCATTGAGCAAAACCATAATCAAAAAACTTTTGATTCAGCCCAGCTGTCTCCAAACAAAAAATTTGTTGCTTTAAATGCTTATGGATGGGAGATTAAATATACTTATGTGTATGAGGTGGAAGCTGATCAGTTGCATTTGGTCAGTATGTTCATAAACAATATGGAGTATTATCCGGTTGACTATGTTTGGACATCTGATAACAAGCTTAAAGGCAAAGCAACTGAAGCAGTTAAAGCTTATGGCATTAATCTGATTGAATATACATCAAAAAATCCCGCCAAACCGTGGGAGATTGAATAAAAGAAAAAATAGAGAAAAAAATAAGAGCGCAGGATTTTTAATTGCCTGTCGCTCTTTTTTGTTGTATATTACATTATGGATATCTATATAAATAAATCTCTTTAGAGTTGTATTAAAAAACTATGATAAAAAAAATTCTAATTGTTTCAGGAATTTTAGTTGGCGCCGGCATAATGGCGAGCCAAACAACAATCGCATCCTCCTTGCAAAAGCCGGGCATATTGCCTGACAGCCCGTTTTACGCGCTTGAGCGTGCCAGCGAGAGCATAAACAATTTATTCACGCCTTCAAACAAAAAAGCTGAAAGATTTTTTAAGCTCGCCGGAGAACGGCTTGCTGAAGCAAACGCTCTTAACGCAAAAGGGCAAACCGAAAAAGCAAGCCAAGCGTTTAATGAATATCAAAAACTGATTGACCGCGCATGGATGGAAAATAAAAAAACCTCAAAATCGCAAACCACAAAAACAACAGAAACAAGACAATTAACAAACTTATCAATCAACAGACAGACTGCTCTTGTTGAAAATTACAAAAAAGCTCCTGACAAACTTAAACCGCAAATAAAAAGCGCGATTGAAGCGGAAAGAAAAAAAGCACTGGACATCATTAGCAATCTGCCTGATGCTGAAAAAACAACAGCAATGCAAAATTATAAAGTGGCTGAAAATCCTTTAATAGATGATTTGTTTGATATTGGAATTGCAATTCTTAATAATCCTCAAACAAATCAAAACTCATCATCGCCAACTACAGCTTCGCCAACTTACAATACAGCAAATCCAACAACCAACAATCAGACTGCGCAAAACTTGCCTCAAGCCGTGTTAAACGCGCCAACGCAGAATGAACCGCAAGCCGCACTTAACGGCCCAAATCAGCAAATCGGCAAGCCCGGCATGAATGAAACCGGTTCAACTCAAGTTGTCAGCCCAAAAAATTCTGGGAATTGTTGCACTAAATTATATTTATGCAAGATTGAATGCGGAAAAAAAATAATAGCCGATTGCAATGGCTATTCTGCCGACAAAATGTATGACCTTCTTAATTGCAGGGGCGCATGCACTCATTATAATCTCTTTTACGGCTGTGGTATGGAAGCTGGATGCGACACTCCATGCTGGAATAATTATGATTCGGCCTGTAGTATGAATACCTATGAGCAATGCCTTAGCGGATGTGATGATGTTTTCGGCGATTGCAATTAAAAATCCACTTAAAATTAAAATTTATCCATTTAAAAAGTTGCCCTATATTGGGTCGCCTTCGTTTCTTTTAATGATGTCTATTTTAGGTCCTTTCCATTTTTTCACTTTTATAGCCGCTTCAGCCGCTTCTGTCTGCGCTTCCTGCTTGCTCATTCCTTCTCCAACAGCTATAAGCTCCTTTTCAAGATAAACTCCGACTTTGAATGACTTGGCATGGTCAGGCCCTTCCTCATGAAGAACTTTATACACCGGCGTTATCCCAAGATGCTCTTGCGATGACTCTTGAAACCTGCTTTTCGGATCCAGATAAAGTCCGTTTTCCAAAATATTGGGCAATTTCGGCAAAATCCATCGCGATAAAAATTGCTGGGACATTGCATATCCTTGATCCATATATATGGCTCCTATCAATGCTTCAACAGTATTTGCTAAAATATAATCACGCGCTTTTGTTCCGGCATCTTTTGATTCTCCGTGGCTTAAAAAAAGATATTCTTCAAAACCAATTTCATGCGCCACGCTTGAAAGCATTTTTGCGTTTACCAAAGCGGCTCGCCAGTTTGTAAGCTCTCCTTCAGGATTGCCGTATTCATTGTATAAAAATTCAGTTACAACAAGCTCAAGCACGGCATCTCCTAAAAATTCCAGCCGTTCATTGTGGCTTATTGGAAAATCACGATTTTCATTTAAGTATGATCTATGAACAAACGCCTGCACTAAAAATTCAACCTTATCAAAATTGATGCCTAATTTTTCTTCTAGAATATCAAATTTTTTTGCCTGCACGTCTTCGCGCGCAAGCACTTGTTTTGTGATGCTGTTCATAATTCTATTGTTCTTCATCTTTTTTCATTTCATTGTAAATTGCTCCAAGAACTCCATTAACGAATTTGCCTGAAGCCGGACCTCCATAATTTTTCGCCAGCTCAATGGCTTCATTTATTGCAACTTTGGGAGGAACATTGTTGTCTGAAAATTTCAACTCGTAAATCCCCATTCGCAAAACATTTCTGTCAATTATTGTTATCTGCTCAATCGGCCATTGCGGAGCGTATTTAACGATATATTTATCTATCTCATCAATTTTTTCAATAACTCCATTTACGATTTTCCCAATAAATTTATCTTCATTTATGCCTGCGCCGTATTCCTTACTGTTGCGCGTAATCGCGGATAACAAAACTTCATCCTGCTTTCCGGCAAAATCCCATTCAAATAAGGATTGCATGGCGATTGAACGCGCCAAATGGCGGTTTGACATAAATTATAAAAAAAGAACAAAATTTAAACGAAAAATTGACTATTTTTTAGCTAATCTCTTGATTTTTTTCTGCACATCAAGCACCACTCTGTCCTTGTATGTCCCACATTTTGGACAAGCGCGATGTGGCTGGATAATATTCTTGCATTTTGGACAAGTCCTTGCGCTTGTCTCTTTTAATGCATGATGTGAAGCCCTTCTTTTTCTGCAGGATGAAGTCCTGCGCTGTGCTGGTACTGACATAAAAATATGTTAATTCTATGCAAATCCTATCATAATATGAATTTTTTTGCAAGGCAGTGCCGTTGATTTTTTTTATTTCATAAGGTAAAATAGCAACGGGCGTTTTTTACAAACAAGAATTTTTTGAGAACTACAAAATATTAGTATGACGATCAAAGAAATACAGGAACATGAAAAATGGGATAAGTGGATACTTCAAAACGCTCAGAACGGGTCTTTTTTGCAGTCATGGGAATGGGGTCAAATTGTTGAGAGCGAAGGCGCCAAAGTAAAGCGCATATCAATTGAAAAAAATGAACGAATAATATGCGTCGCTCAAATTATTATCAACACAACTCCTCTGGGATGGCAATATGCCTTTTGCCCAAAAGGCCCAATTTTCTCGAACAACAATTCAGCTGATGATATTTCCAACGCTTTTATTAATTTATCAAAATATCTCAAAAAAAATGAAATTATATTCTTAAGATTTGAACCCGGCAAAAAAATTACGCTCCCTGAAAAAGCGCAAAAAACTTTGGATATAAACCCAAAGGCAACTGCGATTCTTGATCTGACGGAAGACCTTGACGTTACCATGTCACGCATGAAATCCAAAACAAGATATAATATAAATTTATCAGAACGGCATGGACTGTCCATAAGCCATGAAAAAAACTTAAATGATTTTCTTAAGCTTTCTGCTGAAACTGCAAAAAGGAACAACTTCAGACTGCACAATCCAAAGCACTACCGCGCAATATTGGAATCAAATTCCAGCTATCAAATTTCAGCTACCCGCGACAATTCAATAATTGCCTCCAATGTGTTTATGCGATTCAACAATACATTCACATATCTTTACGGTTCTTCAGAATATAACAGCAGAAATTTAATGGCTCCGTATTTGCTTCAGTGGGAAGGAATAAAGCTTGCCAAAAAACTTGGTTGCGCGCGTTATGATTTTTTCGGGATAGCTCCGCTTAAGCGTTCCGCTAAAATAGAAAAAAATCAAAACGATAATGACGGCGAAGATTACGATCTTACGCACCAATATGCAGGCGTAACAAAGTTCAAGTTGGGATTTGACGGAAAAAGAGTTGAAAATCCCGGAACTTTTGATTTTGTGTTTAATAAAAACAAATATCTGACATATAAACTGTTGAGAAAATTAAGAAGAATGTTATGAGCTCATGTAGAGTTATCCAACATAATGCGCTATTACTATCAAAATGACAAATGTTAAAAAATGTCTGTCATTCTGAATCCCGACTAAGTCGGGACTCAGGATGACAGGTGAAGGGCTCAGGATGACATAGTGCTAAACTCTGTATGAGTTCATTAAAAATATGGTAGCCATAAAATCAAAAAAATTAAAACGGGCATGGATCAAGGTGATATTTTTCTTCAGTATTATCGGTCCGGGAATTATTGCCGCCAATGCTGACAATGATGCCGGAGGAATAAGCACTTACTCGGTTGTAGGAGCTGAATTTGGAACTAAAATGCTGTGGGTGCTTTTTTTGCTAACTTTTTCCTTGGCCGTTACGCAAGAAATGGGCGTGCGAATAGGCCTGCGAACCCGCCAAGGGCTTGGTGGCGTAATAAGAGAAGTTTTTGGAATAAAATGGACTGCTTTTGCAATGATTGCTCTTCTTATCGCCAATCTTGGAACAATATCAGCGGAATTTGCCGGAATTGGAGCTTCTTTTGAAATTTTCGGAATTGCCAAGTACATTACCGTGCCAATTGCCGGCCTGATAGTGTGGCTTGCTCTGTCGCGCGGTTCATTCAAATCAACCCAGCGTATATTTTTAATTTTTTCGGCCTTCTACATAGTGTATGTAATCAACGGCTTTTTGGTAAATGCCGATTTTGGACTGGCTCTGTATGATTTGACGCATCCAACTTTAGAATTCAATTATCCTTTCTTAATTACATTAATGGCTCTAATAGGAACAACGATCACGCCATGGGGCCAATTTTTTATTCAATCATATGTGGTTGATAAAGGCCTTAATCTCAAACATTACAAAATAGAAAAAGGAGAAGTTTTCATCGGCGCTCTCATAACAAATTTGGTAAGCTTTTTTATAATCATCAGTGCAGCTTCAACTTTGTACAAATATGGAATAAGCATTGAAGGAGCTAAGGACGCAGCAATGGCTCTAAAGCCGATAGCCGGACATTTTTCTGAAATATTATTCGGATTCGGGCTGTTTGCGGCTTCAATGCTTGGAGCTTTCATACTGCCGGCAGCCACGGCCTATGCGTGTTGTGAAGCGTTCGGATGGGAATACGGATTCAACAACAAATGGTCAACCGCAAAAGAATTTTACACTATCATCCTTATTGCAATAATAGTGCCTGTTATGCTGGTTATGATTCCCAAAATACCTCTTATAAAAGTAATGATACTTTCCCAAGATGTAAACGGAATACTACTGCCGATTATACTGATTTTTGTAATGAAGATAATAAACAATAAAAAAATAATGGGCGACTATACCAACTCTCGCTTTTTCAATTTAATAGCATGGCTTACCATAGCCGGCATAATTGCGGCTACCGTTGTGCTTGTTGCTTCATCATTCCTGTAATATGCAAGCAATCGTTTTAAGACGGAACAATTTTAGAGAAAACGACCAGATAATAACTTTTTATACGCGCGAGGCAGGCAAATTAGAGTTGCTTGCGCGCGGAATTAAAAAAATAGCAAGCAAAAATTCTCCTCATTTGAGTTTAGGATCGCTGGTCAATATGGAAATGGCAAACGGCAAAGAAATAGATCATCTGACAAAGGCCGTTTCAATAGACAGCCGCGCCAAATTAAGGAGCGAACTTGATAAAGCAACAACCGTTTCAAAAGCATTGGATTTTACCGACAGAATTTTGGAATCAAAACAAATTGACGAAGGCGTGTTTGATCTGCTTGATGGATGGCTGGTTTACGTTCTTGAAAAAAATATCCTTGCAAATCAAATGTTATATGGATACATGCTATGCTTGCTATCACAGCTGGGATTTAATCCCGAACTGGAACAATGCGTAAACTGCGGAGCAACCAAAGAGTGTAAAGGGTTCAGCAATCAACTTGGTGGAATTGTATGTAATGCCTGCTCGCAGAATAATAATGAAATTATTGAGCTTGATGACGGCCGGTTGCAAACAATTCAAATTTTAAACAGCGCTGACTGGGAAAAAATCAATGACTTGCCAAATGATGAAAATTTGTTTATGCTTATTACTGAATTCGCTCAATATTGCGGAAACAAAAAAATAAGATTCAGCCCGCTGAAAAGCGTTAACATCAGCTGAATGGCTTACACGCTGTTTTTTAAATAATATCTATGGCTATTGTAAAAATACAAAATTTGGCAGAATATGCCGATCAAGAAGCAACAATAAAGGGCTGGGCATATAATAAGCGGTCTTCCGGCTCCATTATATTTATCCAAATCCGCGATGGATCCGGATTTGCCCAGGCAATAATGGCAAAGGGCTCTGTTGGTGATGACGCTTGGAAGGAGGCCGACCGACTTACCGCTGAATCAACAATTGAAATAACCGGGCTTGTAACACGACATCCAAAAAAAGAAAACGTTTTTGAAATACAAGCAGAAGATATTAAAATAATCCATTTGGCTGAAGAATATCCAATTGCGAAAAAAGAGCACGGTCCGGATTTTTTAATGGAACACCGCCACTTATGGCTGCGCAGTTCAAAACAGTGGGCAATTTTGCGCTTGCGAGACGCTATAATAACTGCCATAAACCAATATCTGCATGAATTAAATTTTATTAAAGTTGACTCTCCAATTTTCACTCCAAACGCCTGCGAAGGGACAACAACTCTTTTTTCTGTTCCATATTTTGATCTTGGAACGGCCTACTTATCTCAGACAGGCCAACTTTATATTGAGGCGGCAATCGCGTCAGTCGGCAGGTGTTATGATTTTGGGCCGACTTTTAGAGCGGAAAAATCAAAAACAAAACGGCACTTAACTGAATTTTGGATGATGGACGCTGAAGCGGCTTTTGTGGAACATGAAGAAAACATGGATATTCAAGAAGGAATGGTAAAATTCATAGTTAAATACTGCTTGGACAAATGCAAGACAGAGCTGGAAATGCTTGAAAGAGATACCGCGCCTTTAAAAAAACTTTTGGAATTACCGTTTACGCGCTATTCATATTCTGAAACAATTATAAAACTCAATGAACTTGGTTCTGACATTAAATATGGAGAAGACCTTGGAAATGATGATGAGGGAACGCTAACTAAAGACTCTGACGTGCCTATTTTTATTGAGAGATGGCCGAAGGCAATAAAACCGTTTTATATGAAAAGAGATCCTGTTGATGAGAATTTTGTTTTAAATGATGACTTAATTGGAATTGAAGGCGCAGGCGAACTCATAGGCGGAAGCCAGCGTGAAGATGATTATGAACTGCTTTTACAAAGAATTAAGGACGAGGGACTCAACCTTGATGATTATCAATGGTATCTTGATTTGCGACGCTACGGCTCTGTGCCTCATTCAGGATTTGGTATTGGACTTGAGCGTACAGTCAGATGGATAGCTAATATAGAGCATATTCGCGAATGTATCCCATTTGCCAGAACAATTTCTAGATTAAGACCGTAATAATTATTGATAGGCAACCAATTAATCTTAATTTCAAATCATAAAAAAATTTCATCCATACTCTGCTTTGCTGTTTGACTTTTTAGCGCAAATCAATTATGATGTTTTAATTAGGCCGCGGTGGCGGAACTGGTAGACGCGCACGACTCAAAATCGTGTGGAGCAATTCATGTGGGTTCGATTCCCACCCGCGGCACTGAAAAAATACTCTGATATTTTAATTCTTCATTGGGTTCGCCCTATACCAGAGCGAAGCTCGGTATAGGGCGCCGTGTACCATCCCGCCAAAGGCGGGGCTGGTTCATGGCGATTCCCACCCGCGGCACAATAAATACGTGAAAAAAAACACGTATTTATTTTTTTTAAAAAAAAATATTTTTTCAAAACTGTGTATAACTTTCATTGACACTATTTATTTTTTTGACAAAAAGTTCTATAATAGATACAGGTCGAAAAGAAATTTTTTACACGAATGCTTGTAGTGTAAAAATTTTTCAAAAAAAGTTTTTCGCCGCGGCGGAAGAATTTACATTATCCTTGTTTTCTTAACTTCAAAATAGAAAACAAAAAAAGAAAGGGGGTGACAATATGCCAGCAAAAAAGAAAGTTGCTAAGAAGAAAGTCGCCAAAAAGAAAGTAGCAAAGAAAAAAGTTGCTAAGAAGAAAGTCGCCAAAAAGAAAGTAGCAAAGAAAAAAGTTGCTAAGAAGAAAGTCGCCAAAAAGAAAGTAGCAAAGAAAAAAGTTGCTAAGAAGAAGAAAAAATAGTATTTTTTAGCACAGATAAAAATCCTCCGTTTTCGGAGGATTTTTTGTATGCATAATTCATTCAAACTGCCAGATGCTAAAATAATCTATTTTGGTTCGGCTTGATAATTCCTTCCGGAAGAACGTCAACTAAGCCAAATTCGCCGTCGTAACCGGGCTTTACTTTTACTTTCTCCTGACGCATGTTATTAATAGCAATCCAAATATTTTTGTTACTTGTGTTCTCCATAATTTCCTTTTGGCTCGCACTGATCAAAACATAAAATTCATTTCCTATGTTGCGAATCATTTTTTCATATTCATGATTCACTTTCTTGCTTTTTGATCCGACTGAAAAAACTCGCCCAATTATTTCGCGGAGCGGTACAATATATTTATGAGAAATAAATTTATCTTTTTTAATATCATTCAACTCTCTATCAGCCAAATCATCAATTCTGTGCAAAACGCCAACTGTAACTTTCTTTTTACATTTTGAACAAATATAATTCGCTTTTTTTGTTTCTTTGGGTTCCAAACAAATTTTGCATTCTCGATGTCCGTCGCAATGATATTTACCTTCTTCAGGATAAAATTCTATTGTGTATAAAAATTTTTCCTTATCCCCGGTTTCAATAATTCTTTTTATTTCATCATAAGTAATTTTTTTCTCGTCTTCAAAAGCAAAAACATTTGCTTCTCTACCAAGATTATTTAAGCTGTGCGCGTCTGAATTTGATACCAGTGTAATTTTATCAAGCGCGCTTAAACGATGATTCATCATTGGATCACTGCTCAAGCCGGTTTCAATGGCGCGCACATGCGGAGTCAATTCTTCAAAGCATTGCTCCAAACTGCCATATCCGGATTTTGAACCAAATACGGAAAACCACGGGGTCCAAGCATGCGCAGGTATCATCATCATTCGGTCGTCAATATCAAGCATTATTTTTAAAATTTCCTTTGCTTGCAAGCCCATTATGGGCCTACCATCTGACTTTAAATTAACCCCTCTTTTTTCCAAAGCACCATTAAACTTTTCCACTGCTGAAAAATCAGGTGCTAAAATAATTAAGTGCAGTCGTCTTGTTGCGTCTTTATGTTTGTATATGCACGAAATTTCAGTGCTTAAAATAAAACGGACTTTATCTATCCCGCTTAAAGTGACTTCTCCTGCCGGGAAAGCCAGTCGGCTGGATATATTTTTTGGAAGTGCAATATCGGAATCTTCAATATATGAATCCACTAACTTTTGCTGGTCGCTTTTTAATACAAACATGCCGGAATTTTCTTCTTGCAAGCAATCCTTAATATGCTGCCACCATAACGGATGTGTAAAGTCAGATGTGGCAACTATATCAATTCCCTTACCAACGCAGGCCACTACTATTTTCGGCAATTCCAAATCTTTCGAGCATGCGCGCGAATATTTTGAATGTATATGGAGATCTATAATTTGCTTGATCATAATTGTCTTGCGGATTTTCCAATGTATTTGGCTTCGTCTTCATTCAAGCGCCTTAATCCGTTCTCGCCTGTCATTTCTTCATAAATGTGAGCGACCAAACCAGGAACACGGCCGATAATGAAAAACCCCTTTGCCATGCGCCAATCAAATCCCATATCTGACATAATCGCGCCCATTGCTCCATCAACATTGATCGGCAACGTCTTGAATGAAATTTTATTTAATTGTTCATGTATTTTTTCAGCCAGTACGCAATGATCGCCGTAAATTTGAGTATCTTTGGCAACTTGAAATAATGCGACACTGCGTGGATCTTGTTCTAAAATTTTGTGGCCATAGCCCGGAATTCTAATTTTCTGCTCTTTTAACTTCTTTACCAAACCCGCAGGATCACTCTCGTTGATATTTTCTTGAAAAAATTTAGCAGCTCCTTCAATAGCGCTTCCATGCAACTTCCCCATAGCCAGTATGCCGGCCGCAAGAGCCGTATGCATGCTGTTGCCTGTTGAAACAACCATGCGCGCGGTCATGGCTGATGACACTCCGATTCCATGGTCAATGGCAGCTGTAAATAAGGCATTCATCATTCTGCTTTCATTTTCATTGGGCAGTTCGCCTTTTAGTGCCAAGAAAATAGCTTCCACAAATGATTTTCTCTTAATTAAATCCTTTAGGTCATAACCGCGGATAATTTCCTTATTGTCCGCGATATGACTGATGGCGGTTTTCCATTTCATAATGTTAATATTTCATGAATAATCCCAAATCAATAATCATTCAATGCGATTTCTAGACAAAATCTTTAATCAAGTCAACAAGCTGTTCATATGTATCGGCAATCAAAGCGCCTTCTTCAGCAAGAGCTTTTTCTTTTTCAGTTGCGCTCTGACCTCTGGCAACTATAGCGCCGGCATGGCCGATGTTCATTCCTTCGGGCAAAATATTTGCAAACTTGCCTCCTATGTAAACAGCGAGTGGTTTTGTGAATTTTTTTTCTTTTATCAAATCTATAATCTCAAACTCATATCCGCCACCATGCTCGCCAAAAATGACAACTGTTTTTGTCTGTTCATCGTGCTCAAACATTTCAAGCAGATCCGCGTAAGTCGTGCCCATCAAAAGATCTCCTCCAACATGAATTACTGTGCTCTGCCCAAGGCCGGCTTTTCTTATCTGCCAAGACAGTTCGTTGGTCATTCCGCCGGATCGTGAGATCACTCCAACACTGCCGGGTTTAAAAATTTCATCAACCAATGGCCCGCCAACAACTCCAACTCTGCCGATTCCCGGAGAAATATATCCAAGCGAACTCGGGCCGATAACGCGTATATTTTTTTCTCGGGCATTCGCAAGACAGTAGGCAGTATCCTTGATCGGGACACGCTCTGTCATGATATTTATGGTTGGAATATTATTTTGAATGGCTTCCATCATTGCCTGCTTTGCCGCAAAAGGCGGAACATAGATCGCACTTGTATCAACATTGAAAAATTTTTCCTTGACTTGCGCGATGGTGTCAAATACCGGAATTCCAAATACTTGCTCTCCGCACTTGCCCGGACGCACGCCAGCTACGACATTGGTGCCGTAATCCAGCATTGCTTTTGTTGCGCGCTGGCCTTCTTTGCCGGTAATACCCTGAATTACTACGCTTGTTTTTTTATCCAATAAGATCGGCATATTAATTTTTAAAATTTATCATATCTGCCAAAACTTTTGCTGTTTCACTCATTGAAGTTTCTTTGCCGAATAGCTTCATACTTAAATTATTTCTTTTAGCGCATTGCTTCATAAGTTCCATGCCGATCTGTTCATTCGGTCCTGCACGGCGGACTACAATCGGATAATTTGGTTTTATTTGATCAAGGGCGTCAATTATTCCCTGAAAGGTTTCAGCCACATCAGTAAAATTGGCAACTCCGCCGGCTATCCATAAACCTCGCAAATTCGGTTTTGATAAAACGATTTCAGTGAGACGACGAACTTTTTCACGTGGCGGATTGCCTGAATACTCGGTGTAATTTGCCGGTTTTAAACCGGTTTTAATCAAAGCATCCATATTAGCTATACTAGCCCCTCCTCCGGAAAAAAGTATGGCTATATCTCCATCCATTTCTATGTATTTACCTGCAGTTCCGCGATAATAATCATCTCCTTGATCAATTCCAGCTACGGCTTTTTCGCGATCTGTCGGTATCCGCCCCATCATTGTTCTCGGTTCAAAATTTTTCCTATGCTCATGCCTGAAGCCCGCGTCATCATCCAACGCGACTTTAGCGTCCGTTGCTATCCATTGGCCTTGCGATGTCTTGACAAGCGGATTTATCTCCACTAAACGCGCATCTTCCTTGAGAAAACAATTCCAAAGCTCTTGTGCCAAAGGAACATCAATATCCAACTGCTCAGATCTTACATCCAGTAAATGCTTTTCAATTTTATCTTCAGCAACATCCTCAATATTTATTCCTCCATTTCGGCTATATACAAGAATGGGCTGTTTTTTGGATGTATCATACGTAATTGACAAATAATGTTCTTCAATGATATCAATTCGCTCCTCAATTATTATGGATGAAACATGTTGGTTTCGCAGTTTCATTTTAAACAAATCATCACACGCCTTTTCAATTTCGCCGGCTGAAGAACAAAAACGGATCGCATTGTTTTTTCCGCGCTTTCCGCAAAGCACCTGCGCCTTTACAACTGCATTTGCCAAATCCAAATCGTTGTATAGTTTGCCATAATCATCACCACGCCTTACAACTATGCCTTTTGGAATTTTTATTTTGTACTTTTCAAATAATTTTTTTCCTTCAAATTCGTACAGATTCATATTATTCAAAATTCATTCTGAATTTTTTTCCATAGTCCTTAAAACCCAATTTCTCATACCACTCATGAATATGTGAACGCGAATAACGGCTTGTTCCCATAATATATTTACAGTTTCTATTTTTTGCTTCTTCAATTATGGCCGTCACCAATTCGGTTCCTAAACCCTGCTTGCGATAATTTTCATCAACAAAAACATCCTCTAAAAGAGCGTAATAATAATCTCCGCTTTGATTATATATTAAATACAAATAAGCATGACCGGCTTCCTTGCCATCTTCATTAGCAAAAAATTTAACAACTTCCGAATCATGGTTCTTTTCTTTTTTTATTTCCATAAATGTTTATTAAAAAATTAGAGCTTTCACCTTTTTCCTTTCTCTCGTTTAATAACACTGTCGCCAAATAATATATGCCTGCCAGTAGGCAAAAATTTAGCTAAAATATATTTTTCTTTATCACCTTTTTTAATATTTTTCCAAGCTTTATCTTGCACAAGCCGCCGTCTTCTCTTTCATAATCTCCTTTTATAATATTATAATGCAATAAATTTTTCTCATCAAATCCAATTATGTCCCACTTCTTTTTCTTGTATTTTTCCGACTGCGTTTTATCAAATTTCGCGTTATTAAATACAATTGCATTTAATTTACGCGGTAAATATTTTTCCAACTGACTTACAAACCCGCTCAAATCCGTTGGGCCAGTCTCGCCGTCAACCTCATAAGCATTGCCCGCGACATATATTAACTTTGCTTTTGATTCATCAATTGCTTCTTTAACGCCCGCAGGCAATAAAGCCGCTATTATACTGCAATACAAACTCCCCGGACCGAGAAAAATATAATCGGCTTGCTTGATGGCATGGTTTGCCTCTTCATATATTTTCCCTAACGGTTCAAGACGCGCATTTTTAATCTTAATTCTTTTGTCATAATTCGGCCTGTCAATTTGAGCTTCAGTTCTGATTATTTTTCCATTTTCAAGCTCAACAATCAAATTCGTCTCATCCAATGTAACCGGATAAACATGCCCGACTGCCTGAACTGACTGCTCAAGCGCCCGCACAGCATGCATGTAATCTCCGGCAAATTGTTCTGATAAAATTAAAAATAAATTGCCAAGATTGTGGCCTGTAAGCTTGCCGGCATCATCAAATCTGTTCTTATTAAAAATTGTTTTCAATTTCTTATATTCACAAATGGAAGATTGAGCTAAAATAGCGCGCAAAATATCGCCCGGCGGCAAAGTTTTAAACTCATCGCGCAGACGACCTGATGACCCGCCTGAATCGCTCATAGATACCACAGTGGAAATATCAAACAAATCCAAATTTTGCTTTAAAGCACGTGTTGTAATTGCGCTACCATTGCCTCCTCCAATTATCACAGCTTTTATTTTAGGCATATTTTTTTATTCTACTGTCACTGATTTAGCTAAATTTCTCGGCCTGTCAACATCCTTACCCAAAGCCACCGCCATGTGATAGGCGAACAACTGCAATGGTATTGTATTCAACAACGGCTCGAGAAGCTCCATTGTATCAGGAACATAAATAACATCATTGCATATTTCTTTTGCTGACTCATCGCCCAAGGTAGAAATTAACAAAGTCGGTGTTTTTCGAGCCTTAACTTCTTCAATGTTGCTCCTGTTTTTTTCATAAAGTTGATTTTTTGTCATTAAAGCAATCACAGGAAAATCAGGCGAAAGAAGAGCAATCGGACCATGTTTCATTTCGCCTGTTGGATAGGCCTCGCTGTGAATATAGCTTACCTCTTTGAGCTTTAGTGACCCCTCCATAGCAACAGGATAATTTATGCCTCGGCCGAGATACAAAAAATTTCTATAATTTTTATACTTTTCAACAATTCGTTCAATTTCTTTATCCTGTTTCAGAGCTTCGTTCATTTTTGCCGGAATTTCCAACAAGCTTTGAAGTAAGCGCTGGCCTGTTGCCAAGCTTATTCTTTTAAGCCGTCCAAATTGGAGTGCGAGAAGAATCATAATTGCTATCATATTGGTATATGCTTTGGTTGAAGCAACTGCAAGCTCAGGACCTGCATGAATATAACTTCCCCCATCTGTTTCGCGCGCGATTGTAGATCCAATTACATTAACAATTCCTCGAACAAAAGCTCCGCGCCTTTTGGCTTCCCGCAGAGCGGCTAAAGTATCGGCAGTTTCTCCTGACTGCGAAACTGCAAAAACAAGTGTGTTTTTATCAACAATCGGGTCGCGATAACGAAATTCACTCGCAACATCAACCTCAACCGGTATTCCAGCCAAACGCTCAAATGCGTATTTTCCGATCATTGCCGCATAATATGCCGTTCCGCAAGCTATAAAAATCACTCTGCCAACCTGATGCATCTGTTGTTCAGTCATATTCAAACCGCCCATGTGGGCTGTTCCTTCACTCAAGTCATATCTTCCGCGAATCGCATCTTCAAAAACCGTGGGCTGGTCAAAAATTTCTTTAAGCATAAAATGTTCAAACCCATTCTTCTGAGCCTGCTGTTCATTCCAATCAATATGCTCAACTTCTTTTATTATTTTTTCATCTTTTAAAGTATATGTTTTCAGCCCGGTTTTGCTTATCTCGGCAATCTCTCCATCATCCAAAAAAATAACATTTTTTGTGTGAGCAAGCATTGGAGAAGTATCAGAAGCCACATAATATTCATCCTGTCCGACTCCAATTACGAGCGGACTTCCCATTCTGGCAACTATCAACTTATCTGGTTCCAAGCAATGCATAACTACCATCCCATAAGTACCTCGCACTTTTGTTAAGGCCTTTTCAACTGCCAAACGCAAATCACCATCATAAAAATGCTCAATCAAATGAGCCAAAACTTCGGTGTCCGTTTCTGACTTGAACTTATGATCTTTTAATAAATTATTTTTTAATTCGCGATAATTTTCAATAATTCCGTTGTGCACCAGTACCATATTATTATCACAACCCCAGTGCGGATGAGAATTTTCATCTGTTACTCCGCCATGGGTTGCCCATCGCGTATGCGCAATGCCCATTTCGCCGACAAAATCATTCCCCTTAATTTCTTGCTCCAGCTTATCTATTCGTCCTGCCTTTTTTGTGACACAAATTTTACCTTGATCACAAATGGCTACTCCAGCACTATCATAGCCACGATATTCCAAGCGATGCAAGCCCTGCATAAGTACCGGCAATGCCTGCTTATTTCCTATATATCCGATTATTCCGCACATATTGATGTATTCTATTTATGATATTCACTAAAATTTTAAAACGCCACAATTAAATGCCTTTTGATTTTCTTCCCATCCTAACTTGCTCGCTAATTTAACGCCCAAAATATGGCGCAGGCATTGAGCTTCCAATATATCCATTTCATGCAAAACCTTTGCCATAATTCCTAAAAAAAAGATGTTGTATGATTGGAATTGTATTTTTTCATTTTCCAAGACCTGATTATAATCTTCCAGCTTTATTATTTTGTTGGCATTTTTCTGATAAATTTTGGTTCTAAAATCGGCCTGCTCGGACATTATTAATAAAATATCAGGTTTTGTAAATTTAGGATAAAGAATTTCCTCATTACTGATTTGGAGAAAAGCCAAAGAAACTCCGCCGCGCTGTTCAAGCCCAAAATTTGGAATATCTGAAACATACAAACCTTTTTCGTGTGCTGACCTTGTTATAATATCAGCTATTGTTTGTATTCCCTGCCCGCCATCGCCTGATAACAATATTTTTGTAGTCATAATTGATTTATTTATTGTGTTTTGCGCGAGATTATTCCAAGTTTAAACGTTTCTTTTAATGCGTTCAGCCGATCAATGGTTTCAATTCCTTTTGTGCGCCAATTGGTTGGACAGGATGACAATATTTCCACCAATGAAAAATGGCCTGATTGCTGTGTCTCAATTGCTTTTGTTAAAAATTCACCAAGTCCTTTTGGATCATTTACTGCTGAGCGAGCCAAAAACGCTTTTTTTGAAATAATTTGAGATAAAAATTCAGGGCCTAATAACGGCTCTTGATCGTTCCCTTTTGGATCTGTTGAAGTTATTTGTCCTGCAAGAGTTGTTGGCGCTGTTTGTCCGCCTGTCATTGCATACAAAGTATTATTCATCACTATTATTGTGATTGGCTCATCCCGCTTGGCTGAATACAATAAATTTTGAAGGCCGATTGCATAAGCCCCGCCATCGCCTGTAAACCCGAGACAAATTGAATTCGGACGAGCTTTTTTAAAACCTGCCATTGTCGGCGTAACCCGCCCGTGGTGCGTCTGAAAAGTATTTATTGGCAAAGAATTAATAGCCAACAAGGAACATCCAATATCAAGGCCTAAAACCGCTTTATCCAAAAATCCTGAGTTTTCTAAAGTTTTCCCCAATGTCATCAAGGCGATTGGATAACCGCATCCCGGACAAAATTTGCTTAAACTGCTGTTGTACATAAAATTATGAGATGAGATTTAGAATATCTTCCGGCTCCACGCCTAAACCCGGAAAATGACAACTGGTAATATTAATACTTAACTTGGCATCCAATTGGTCGCGCGCTATTCTCTCAAGCTGTCCCATGGATGATTCAACAAAAATTACTTTTTTAATTTTTGATAAAAGCTGATTCATTTTTTGCGCCGGAAAAGGACGCAATGTCATCGGCCTGAACAGCCCGACTTTCAACCCCTTTAATCGCGCTTCATTGATGGCCTGCTTGGCACTGGCTCCAACAATGCCATGTGCGATAATAACCATATCAGCATCGTCAATTTGATACAGTTCAGCTTGTTCAATCTGCGGGCTCATATTATCAAAATCTATTTTATCTTTAAGAAGTTTTTCATGAAGCTCTTCTTCCAACGTATATATGCTTGGAAGATGAACATTCGCCCCATCAGCCACAATCCGTTCAGACGGCACAACCTGATTTTCTTCCAAAGCATCAATCACGCCCTTTGTTTTTAATAGATAGCCGTCAGTAAGCACAATTGTTGGAAACCTGTATTTCCATGCGCATTCAAATGCCTGCAGTGTCATTTCATATAGCTCTTTCAAATTTGAAGGAGAAAAAACAATGCGCATGCCTTCGCCGTTTCCGCCAAAACATGCCAGTAATACTTCCTGCTGGGAATAAATAACAGTTCCTGAAGATGGACCGCCGCGCTGGCCAACAATAGCAACAAACGGCAAGCGCATTCCCTCTGCCATTGAAAGACCATCCTGCATAAGCACATGCCCAGGTCCGGCAGTTGCTGTAAATGCTTTTTGCCCGGCTAACACAGCTCCGCATACGCTAAAGCCGGCTGATATTTCATCTTCTGTCTGAACATATTTATTTCCATTATTGATCCAGCCGTTAAAAACTTCGCTTGTAGGCGTTATCGGATATCCATACATCATGTCCGCTTTAGAGTTTTCACAAGCCAACACAACTGCCTCTGCTCCGGTTAATAATTTTCCTTTATTGCTCATATTTTTTTCTTTCTTCAGCCTCTTTTAATTCTTCAGACGTATTTATTCCAAACCATTCGCGTGAATCAGTGAGCTTAATGACCTGAACTCCCAATCCCTCGCGCTGTGCCATTGTAAAAGCGGTTGGAAGGCCGTACTCGCCCAGCTTTTCAATAATCGGCATGTTCGGAAACATTGATCTGTACCAATCGCGATTAAAACAAAATGTTCCTGTGCTGGTTTCACTCATATCTTTTGTCTTTTCAGTAAGATATTCTTTTTCAATAATTTCAACATTATGACCATTTCTTACAACCCTACCATAGCTGAACGATCCCGGATCTATTTCAGTTGAAAGCAGACTTGCCATCACTCCGCCCTCTGCGTGCTTTCTTACGAATTCGGTAATTGTTGTAGCAGTATAAAAAGCGCTGTCATCGCCGTTCACCACAAGCACATTTTTTATTTCTTCAGGCAGGACTTTCATTCCAATATATGTAGCATGCGCAGTTCCAAGCTGTTCTTCCTGGTAGGCATAAATGACTCTGCCGCCAAAATAGTCAACTATTTTTTCTTTTTTAAACCCAACAACAAGGCATATTTGTCTGCCTCTAAATCCAACTCTAAAAAGTGTTTCAACAATATAGCTTAAAATCGGTTTTCCTGCAATTGGAAACATTACTTTAGGCATGGCATCGCTCACCAAACGCGTTCCCTTGCCAGCCGCCAACACTACAACGCCAAAATTACTTAACTCCTGTGATGTAATCATAAATTTCATTTAAAGTTGAAAAAAATATTAAATTGCTTTTTTTATATTCGTCGTTTGAAAATCTCTTGCTCTTCTTCAGCACAGCATTTATATAGGAGTACAGCTCAATAATTTCAATTGTTTCTGAAATCTTATCATTTATTAACCAAATTTTTGTCTTTTTGTCATGCGACTCAATAATTTTTTTTATAACTTCTTTTTTGGGACTGCTTGTCATAAAAACTCTGTCAAAATACTCATGAATTCCAGAGCCCTTAACCTTAAGATATTGAAATTCCGGATTTCCCAAGCTTAAAAGCGCCAATGGCTCGCCTAATTTTTTTAATTTTCTTAAAAATAATTTTGCGTCTGAAAACAAATATTTTTTCAGCTGATCCGGTTGATTAAATAAATAAAAAACTAACTTTATCTTTTGCTCGTCAAAACCGTGTTGCGCTATTACGCGCGCATGCCTGTCGCTGTTATAAAATACCAGTCCCAATTCATTCCGCGCTTTCAAGTATGTCTCTTCATATAATTTTTCGCTAATGCCAATTTTTTCAAGAGCTTTCATTCGATCGCTTTTGAATTTGCGCGTATCAAACAATGTGTCGTCAAAATCAATTATGAACATATTTAAACTTGTTCCAAAGATTATCAAAAATTACTTTTTGCGTTTCATAAATTCCACTGTTTTCTATTACAACGCCAACTGGTTCATCTTTCGCATTTAAGGAAATATATGCGGTTTTTCCCGGGTATATTAAAATGTATGTTGGCGTGTCTGTATCAGCTTCCAGCCAATGACGCTCATCCATTCCTCTTAATTCGCCTCCTTTTCCGATGGCAATAGCTTTAACTGAAATGCTTTTTGAAATGCGCACATCACTGAATGTCTGAAAATCATTGTATAGATATTCCCGCACTCCAGCAGCTGAATATATCCTATAAAGCTTTTCTTCACTATTTTCGCAAGCTTGCAATAGATCCTCCAAAATTTCATGTATTTCTTTACAGTCATAATACCTGGCAATAGGCCTTTGTCCGCCTTTATTATACAATGATTTTAGCTCTGGAATATAGTCGTCAAGCTGTTTTTCAATATCTTTTAGTTCCTCTGACTTGTTTTTAATCAAATTAAGCAATTTTTCAGGATCTTCAACTACAAATAGTTGCTTTTTATCTTTTTTAAAAAAACCAATAAGTTGTTTATCTTGCAACCATTTAAGGTTATCATACACTGTTCCTCTATTTAATGCAGTTTTTTCGCTAATTTTACGCACAGAGCTTGGACCTAAACCTAAAAGAACCAAGTAAATATTGGCTGCTTTTTCAGGAAAACCAATAGTTTTTAACACATTTATGTCCATTTTTTTCCGACTAACTGTCTATCTTACTTGACAAACTCACTTTTTTATGCTTATTTAAGCATAATATATTTTTTGCCCTATGTCAACTTTTTTTCAACATAACTGTGGATAACTATGCACATTTTAAGCTTTTTGTCAAGAGCCATTATGAGTCTGTCGCCCAATGCGCTTCCGTAACGAAATTCATTAATTATGAGACAAAATTGTTGATAATTCCATAGTTATCTTCGCTCGCTCGAAAAAGAAAAATTATCATTTTTCTTTTCTCTCCCTTCGCTTGATAAAAAATTTTGAGGCCTATCTGTAAGATAAACCAAAAAATTTTGAAACGATTTTGGCCATAATTTATGAATTGCAGTAGAAATGGTATTTGGCGACAGACCCGTTATATATTGGATTAAGGCACGGAATTGTGTAGAACTACTAAAAAACTGCTCAAAATGAGCAGTTTTTTTATTTGAATCAATATTATGAAATTTAGACGGTATTAGCTGATCCAAGCACTTCTTTATTCTTGCGCGCGTACATTTCTTTTAGCGCGTCGCGGGCAGGACCAAGATATTTGCGCGGATCAAATACTTTTGGATCTTCAGCAAGAACTTTGCGTATGATGCCTGTCATTACAAGTCGCCCATCTGAATCAATATTTATCTTGCAAACAGCTGATTTCGCGGCCTCGCGCAGTTGGTCTTCTGGTATTCCGATGGCCGCTTGCATGGCTCCGCCGTATTTATTTATCATGTGAATATATTCTTGAGGAACTGATGATGAGCCATGAAGAACGATTGGAAAGCCCGGTATTTTTTCTTCTATTTGTTTCAAAATATCAAGCCGTATTTTTGGATCCTGTCCGGGCTTGAATTTATACGCACCATGAGAAGTGCCTATTGAAATTGCCAATGAATCAACTTTGGTTTTAAAAACAAAATCCTCAACTTCTTCCGGCTTTGTATAATTGTGTGATTCAGCTGACACATCATCCTCAATGCCTGCCAAAACTCCAAGCTCGCCTTCCACAGTGATATCGTGCTCATGCGCGTATTCAACGACTTTTTTTGTTAAAGCAACATTTTCATCATAAGAAAGATGCGAACCGTCTATCATTACAGAACTAAAACCATTTTCAATGCATGAAACGCAAATTTCATAATCAGAACCATGATCAAGATGCAAAGCAATTGGAATTTCTTTTAATCCTTGGTTAACTGCCATTTCCTTCATCATTGCCACAGCTCCTTTTCCCATATATTGAAGCATTGTTTGATTGGCATAGTCACGCGCTCCTTTTGATACTTGCAAAATAACAGGGGATTGGGTTTCAACGCATGCTGAAATAATGGCCTGTATCTGCTCCATGTTGTTGAAATTGTATGCCGGAATCGCATATCCTCCATTTACTGCTTTTTTGAACATTTCCGTTGTGTTTACAAAACCGAGCTCTTTATAGTTTGTCATAGGTATTGATTAAGTTGATTTGAAAAAATGATATTAATTATTTCATCCAAAATTTATTTTAAAATTACTCTTTTCATTTTCCTGTTTGCTTTATCTTCAATTTGTCTGACTCTCTCTCTTGTAAGATTGAGTTTCTGTCCTACCTCTTCTAAAGAATGTACTCGATTTTCCCCGACGCCGTGTCTCATCTCTATTATAGATCTTTGACGAAGATTTAGTGCTGATAATAATTTCTCGCTTAATTGCTTGTCACTAACTTCTTTAAAAATATCCTGCTCTTTAGTGCCTGAAAAAAATTCTTCCAAATAATCACCAGTAAAAACTGTATCCTCATCTTTTTTTCTTTTTAGTTCTGCTTTGTATAATTTTTCAGGAAATAAATCTTGAGGTAAAGCTTTTAATACCGCACATACATTTTCGGCAAATTCTGTATATTTTATTCTTGTTCCTGTTTTTGCTTCTCTATTCTTAGCAAATGGACTATATGAAAAAGATATAAGCTTGCGTATATGCGCGTAATTTAGATTTACTTCCTTTTCATCGCAAAAATCTTTGATCGGCAAATATCTTTTATATTTTTTCCTATTAGGATATTTCTTCTTCATGTAATCTACTATTGCATCAACCAATCTTTTATTATATCTTGTTTCAACAAGCTCGGTTTGCTCTTCATATAATTTATCATCTTTTTCTTGTCCCATTCTTTTGAAATGTTCGGGCTTTAATAAATGTCTGTATAAATTAAGAGGAAATAATTTTTCCACTGGCATATCGAGCTCTCGCGCCAGCCATTTGCATTTTTGTTTATATCTTGGCTCGTATTTTATTTTTTGTTTTCCCTTGCGTCTTAAATAAATCGGAGACACTTTTAAATTAAGAAATAAATAAATACTTGCTTGATCCACTCCTATATCTCTTTCTACTGCAAGAATACTGCCTTTCCAATATTTATGTTTTTTTAACGCATCATAAAAAATACGATTTCTTCTGGATAGCTTTATTTCCAAACAATCTTTTTCTTCAGATAATTCAATATCTTCTGCATCAAGTTCTTCTGACTTATTTTCAACCTCTTCGTCAATATTTTGTGGATATTGATCTGAATTTTTCAGCTCTTCATCTCCAGGCATTGCATTGCCGGCCCATTCATTAAATGTATAGGGTGATTCATGCCTTGTTTCGCTCATATTGTTTTACTATATTTAGATTTTTGTCATTTTATAATGGCTACTGCAACACATTTTCTATTGTAGAAAAATAAGTTGATAAGCAAATTATTTTTCCCCCACCCTTACAGCCATTATCCTTTCCAAATGCTCTAAGCTGCCTGTCAGCGGGCGGGCATAACTTCTAAATGCAGGAGCTATCATATTGTCTCCAATAATAAATTCATTTGGCATTGTTTTGGTTTTAGCGGCCATTACACCCAAATCTACGAGTTTGTATCGCACAGCATAATCGCCCACTCTGTCTATGGCAACAGAGCCGTCAACATCATCCCACACAGAATATTGCACAGCTCGCTCGCCAACTTCACGCGCCTCCCGCCTGTCGCCTCCGCTTACGCATCCGAGAAATGAACGTTGTAAATATCCAAAAGTGTCAGCTCTTACTCTTTTTGCTGAGGTTTCAGATCTTATAAGGTCGGCAAGCAAATCGCCCAATGCTCCGCTTCCTGAGAGCTGTACATTACCATGGGCGTCGCATTCCTTTCGCTTCATTAAATTGGTTATTATATAATTGCCTGTCTTATCCCTTATTCCTTCTGAAACAGCTATTACGCATCTGCCTATTCTGTCATAAGTTTTCTTAACGTCTTTAACAAATTTTTCCGTATTAAAAACTTTTTCCGGTAAATATATTAAGTGCGGTCCATCATCTGGAAAACGCTGGGCAAGAGATGAAGCAGCTGTTAAAAATCCTGCGTGCCTGCCCATGACTACGCCAATATATACTCCCGGCAAAGACAAATTATCAAGATTAATTCCTGCAAAAGCTTGTGCCACAAATTTAGCGGCTGACCCATAACCCGGGCTGTGATCTGTTCCAACAAGATCATTGTCTATTGTCTTTGGTATGTGAATTATGCGCAGTTCATAGTTGGCTGCCTCTGCTTGCTCATTAATAATGCGACAAGTATCCGCTGAATCATTGCCCCCTATATAGTAGAAGTAGCGTATATTGTGCTTTTGCATTATGGCGAACATTTCTTCGCAATATTTTTCATCTGGCTTGTCTCGCGTTGAACCGATTGCAGAACCCGGAGTGTCAGCCACCCTTTCAAGATTATGCGTTGTTGATTGTGACAAATCAATAAAATTTTCCGATTTGATCCCGCTCACCCCAAAACGCGCTCCATAAACGCGCTCAATTTCAGAAAATTTTCTTGCCTCCAAAATAACGCCAACTAAACTTTGATTAACAACTGCTGTCGGGCCTCCTCCTTGGGCTACAAGTGCTTTGCCTTTTAATTTTGCCATATAAAAAAATTATTTTTTTAAATAATTATTTTACTCCTTCCCACTCATCCAGAAACTCTTGAATAAAATTTTTCATAAATTCAACTCTTGCATACGCTATTTTTTTGGCTGTATTTGTATTCATCATTTCGGGAAGGCGCAATGATTTTTCATAAAAATAATTCATGGAAGTTCCTTCATATTTTTTTCTCTGATAATCAAGTTTGCTTAAATTTTTGCGAGGATTAATGCACGGGTTATGCATCATTCGGCCGACCAACCCGCCTGTGGCAAATGATCTTGCTATCCCAAGCGCTCCGAGCGCCTCCAGCCAGTCAGCATCTTGTATGATCTTTCCTTCAAGAGATGATGGAGACATTGTTTCATCTCCTTTATATTGCGATTCTATAACTATCTGCATAATTTTGGATTGCGTTTCTTTATCTATATCCAGAATATCCATCATAGCGTCCAGCACTAAATTGCCTTTTGTTTCTGAAAAATCATGCCTTTTATAGTCCCCTAAATCATGCAACAAAGACGCAAGCTCAACCAACAATAAATCGCCACCTTCTTCGGCTTGAAGTATTTTCGCCATCCTCCATACCCTTTCCACGTGATACCAATCGTGGCCGGTTGGCTCTGCCATTAGCTTTGATTTAACATAAATGGCTGTCTTTTTGACTATATCACTGTCCATTTTATTATTAATTTAGTACTTATTAGAAGCCCACTTACCCTGCGCCTTGTTGCGGGGTCGGATTTATTTTAACTATATTATTACATTTTATAACAATAAAGTAAACCCTTTAATGAACCCGACTACGCAACAATCCGCAAAGGATTTTCTTAGGTTTAAATATTAAAAAAGACCATTGTTCTGGCGCCGGCCTATCCCGACTAAGTCGGGACTTCGCTTCGCTCGCTTTTGCCCATTATTATTGCGTTAAAAAACCCAGATATTAAAAAAGACCATTGTTCTGGCGCCGGCCTACTTTTGCGTTGCCGCTATCATCAGCGTTGATAAGCTTAACTGCTGTGTTCGGGAAGGAAACAGGTGTTACCTTATCACTTGAGGCACCAGAATAATGGCCTTTTTTGTGTAAATTGTCAAGCACAACTTAGTGTTTTTGTCGTATGCTCGGAATATTAGTACGCCTCAGCTTAACTCCTCACGGAGCTTAGACCTGGCGCCTATCAACCTTGTAGTCTTCAAGGATCCTTAACGAATGTTAATCTTGAGGACGGCTTCACGCTTAGATGCTTTCAGCGTTTATCCGTGCCAAACGTAGCTACCCAGCAATGCCCCTGGTGGGACAACTGGCACACTAGAGGTTTGTCCACTCCGGTCCTCTCGTACTAGGAGCAGGCCCTCTCAACATTCAACGCCCACAGCGGATAGGAGACCGACAATATTGTTACTATCCTGATTGATTAATCATTTCAGTCAATTTGTTAATTAAATCAGGACGGTATATTATTTCTAATATACTCTGCATATCGCTATGCAGTTCGGACTATATCTTTCCCGGCTTCCGCTAACTGGCGGATCGGGATCTAGCGTATAGTCTCTGAGGATTTCCCGGCTTCCGCTAACTGGCGGATCGGGATCTTTCCTGCTGGTTGTCTGCACTCAACACATTTTTACCTATAATATTTATTATACCATAAGTAGTGTGAGATACTGTAGTCTCCTCTCCAAAAGAGACATTCCAGAGTTTCCAGCATTTGGCTAGATTTATAGACAGCACGGTCTTTTGGCTAATTTTAGCCAAAAATTTCTACTGTCTCACGACGTTCTGAACCCAGCTCGCGTACCGCTTTAATTGGCGAACAGCCAAACCCTTGGGACCTTCTTCAGCCCCAGGATGCGATGAGCCGACATCGAGGTGCCAAACCCCACCGTCTATATGAGCTATCGGGTGGGATCAGCCTGTTCACATAATCTTTAAGTTACCTTAAAGGGTAGACTATATCTTCATCCCGATCCGCCATTTGGCGGAAATCGGGAGCACGGCATATTGTGGCTTATTTTAAAGCCACCTCAGACTCAATAACCATCATGTTTTCTCGTCTTCAGTCGTTACGGGGTCAAGGGGAGTTTATAACTGAATTCATCTAGCACTAACGGCCGAATGATTTTGAATAATTTTCTCATTTCTTTGCCGGTAAAATTAAGCTGACAGCTTTTTTTATCCGGCCTGCAGTACCATTTTGCAACTATTTGATACTTGTTTTTTAGCGCTTTCACTATTTTTTCAATATCTTTTCCAGACAATCTGGAAAGATATATGTGAGCTGATTTATCTCTTTTGTAATAATAACCATCATCCATATACCAAATTGCCAATGTTAATGGCAACCTGATGTAGTCATCAATATTATCCGGTATTATCTTTGTATTTTGACAATAAAAGTTGTTGCGCAACTTGCCAAAAACAGGAGATGAATTGCTCTGTAAACGCCAATAGCAATATGTTTCTTTTGACAATGGATGAATACGTTTGATTTTTTTCGGCTTATCGGCAAATACGTTTTTTAACTGTTCATATTTCCAATGGATATATGAACGTTGTTTGTCGGAATGTTCCAAACGTAATCGCGCATTTTTCTTGCCTGTGCTTTGTAAAAATCCATCGCCAAGAATTGTGCCATAAATTATGGCTTTCTGTTTGAGATTTAATTTCATATTTATGTCGGTTTTTTCCCCCGACTTCCCACGGTATTGCCCATTATTTTTACACCTCTAAATGTCTGTACTCAGAGTTGAATTGTTCAACTTCAGACAAAATAATGGGTTTCACCGTTATTAGCCGTGTACTTTGCCTTTCATTACTGAAAGGCAGGGACACATAGCGTATCCCCGGAGTAGCTTTTATCCGATGATCTTCCACCTTCCTATGTAGGGTGGTCGGTTCACTAACTTCTACTTTCGTAACTGCTCGGGTTGTAGCCCTTGCAGTAAAGCTGGCTTTTGCGTTTGCACGTCCGGCTCGGTTTCCATCCGAGCTAAGCCAACCTTTGTAAACGCCTCCGTTACGTTTTGGGAGGCATCCGCCCCAGATAAACTACCCACCAGACACTGTATTCCCCTGATGGTTCAATCAGGGAAATTAGGTATAAAACTAAACAAGGGTGGTGGTATCTCACTGGCCCCTGACAAAGTCAAGGTCCCACCTATTCTGAACATGTCTAGCCCTATACCAATATCAAGTTGTAGTAAAGCTTCACGGGGTCTTTTCGTCCGGCTGTGGGTAACCGGCATCTTTACCGGTCTTGCAATTTCGCCGAGTCCCTCGTTGAGACAGTCCCCCCATCGTTACGCCATTCGTGCGGGTCGTAACTCACACGACAAGGAATTTCGCTACCTTAGGACGATTCATATGTTATATCTATAAAATAATATAGATACTCCGATTGATTACGGAGCTCTATGTCTCCATAGAGATCGGACTATATCATCCGCGCTTTTCTTTTCTAAAAGAACGCGGTTTGGCATATAGTCTCTGGGGATTCTCATCCAATGTTTTTGCAACATCATCAATGTTATATTTTCTTTTTCTTCCTCTCCCTTTGTTTAATATTTCTCTGAGTTTGACAATCTTTCTTAATCCTTCCTCAGTAAAGTGTTCTTTTTTAAACACCAATTCGCTTATCAAACAAAAAATAGAAAAATTGGTTTTCTTATTTTGAGATAAGAAATTAAACCTTCTAAAAAAAGGGATGATTCTTTCTTGCAATGAATTTGGGTTACTAACAGAATGCATGAATAAACCATCATGCTTTCTCTGTATAATTTTCCCGCATCCAAGAATTTTCTTGAATTGCGACAGTATATAACTTTCTTTCTGTGAAACATTAAAAGTTAATACTACTTGCCAACCCATTGTATGGTCTTCTCTTCTTCGCAATGATACATTAAAACTACCTTCTCCGTCTGTGAATCCGGCTAAATAATAACCAAATTCCGGTTTGATAGTGTCAACCACCATTTATGATTTTGCATATGTTTAGGAGAGTCTTTCCTGCTGATTGTCCCGCGCCCAAACAGGGCTGATTAGTGGATTTTTACTGGCTTTGATAAAACCGAGTACCACTAATATTTAACGGGAGTTTCCAGCATATAGCCAAATTTTATAACTACAATCGTCACTTATAGTTATCGCCGGCGTTCATCAGCGCTTCAGTTTCCTGCTTCTCTTGACCGAAGTCAAAATAACAAGTCACCTTAACGTTCTGACACTGGCCAGGCGTCGCCCCCTATACTTCAGCTTACGCTTTTGCAGGGAGCTGTGTTTTTGATAAACAGTCGCAGGGGGTCTTTTGTTGTATCCCGACTAAGTCGGGAAGACCTTATTCCGAAGTTACGGTCGCTGTTTTGCCGAGTTCCTAAACGAGGGTTCTCTCGTACGCCTTGGTCTGCTCGACCTGTCCACCTGTGTTGGTTTGCGGTACGAATACACGAGGCCTATCGTTTTTTACCTTTTCTAGGCGCTCATTCCCCTTAAGTTGACTCTGCCCGTGGGCTTTGTCTCCCCCCAACCGAAATCAGGGACGTATATAACCAAAAATACGCTTAAAGAAATAAGAACGCGCAATAAAAAACAAACCTCGCGCAGTGCAGGAATATTAACCTGCTCATCCATCGGTTACGCCTTTCGGCCTGGCCTTAGGATCGACTAACCCTGGGACGATTCTCGTTGCCCAGGAAACCTTGGACTTTCGGCGCCCGGAATTCTCATCCGGGTTTTTGCTACTTATGCCTGCATACTCTCTTCCTAACGCTCCACCCCGCCTCACGGCTGGGGCTTCAACGCAGATAGGAATGTTCCTCTACCCCACCTGATTAAAAATCAGATAGTCGCAGCTTCGGTACTGTGTTTGAGTCCCGATCATTTTCGGCGCTAAAACTCTTGACCAGTGAGCTATTACGCTTTCTTTAAAGGATGGCTGCTTCTAAGCCAACCTCCTGGTTGTATGAGAATTAAAACCACCTTAAAAACACTTAACACAGATTTAGGGACCTTAGCTGGCGATCTGGGCTGTTTCCCTTTTGACTATGAAGCTTAGCCCCCACAGTCTGACTCCTAAGCTTAACTAACCGGTATTCGGAGTTTGATTGAAGTGGGTATCCGCAAGGGACCCCAACCTCATCCAGTGCTCTACCACCAGTAGGAACGCTTAAGGCTAGCCCTAAAGCTATTTCGAGGAAAACCAGCTATTACCGAGTTCGATTGGAATTTCTCCGCGATCCACAGCTCATCCCCGCGTGTTGAACGGCGCGTGGGTTCGGGCCTTCCCCTGATTTTCATCAGGGTTCACCCTGGCCATGGATAGCTCACTCGGTTTCGGGTTATGTATACGCCACAAAGTCGCCCGTTAAGACTCGCTTTCGCTACGCCTCCGGACCAAAGGCCCTTAAGCAAAGCGACGTACACATACTCGCAGGCTCATTCTTCAATAGGAATACTGTCATACCGACTAAGTCGGTACTCCAGCTCATTGTAAGCATATGGTTTCAGATACTATTTCATCGCCCTTATAGGGCTGCTTTTCACCTTTCCCTCACGGTACTTGTTCACTATCGATCACTAAAAGTATTTAGCCTTGGACCATAGTCGGCCCGGGTTCAGACAGGATTTCACGGGTCCCGCCCTACTCAAGAATTCTAACCATAATCGAAAATATTCTTTTCGCGTACGGGGTTTTCACCCTCTGTGACGGTTCTTTCCATAACCTTCCGCTAAAAATATTACGACTACCCGGCTAATTAGATCACCGGCGCTAAAACCTTACAACGCCATATAGACAACGGTCTAATCCTTTAACCTAAAAATCATAATTAATAAATTAACTAATCTTCATAGGAACATCTATATGGTTTGGGCTGTTCCCTTTTCGCTCGCCACTACTAAGGGAATCTTATTCAATTTCTTTTCCTCTGGGTACTGAGATGTTTCACTTCCCCAGGTCTTCTTCACGCGCCTATATATTCAGCGCGCAATATCCCGAATAAATCGGGATGGGTTCCCCCATTCGGATATCTCCGGATCAAAGGTTGCTTGCCACCTCCCCGAAGCTTTTCGCAGGCTGCCACGTCCTTCATCGTCTTTTAGTGTCTAGGCATCCACCATATGCTCTTGTCGAAATTGCATACGACAAAAACACTTAATTGTGCTTTTGCGTTTCCTGAAGCGAACGGACGAAAAAAAGGTTCTACTTCAGGATTGTGCTTGTTAAATTGTCAAAGTGCTTTCAAGCTCTGCATCACGAACAGCCATTTTGTTGATTTCATTCTTGACAATCCATGTTCAGGACTTGAAAAAAAGAACCGCTATCAAGCGGTCTTTAACAACAGATGTTGAAGATTTACCCGCTTGGGAAAACTGAGTTAGAAATTGATACTTGTTTAAGCATTATGTTATTCAAGTTTTTTATCTACCCAGAGGTCCAAGCTAATAAATCAATGGACGTGGTCTCCCACTAAAATGGAAGATTTTCACGTGCTCATAATTATACTGGAAACTAAAAGACCTGTCAAGGGACAGGTTATGCACAAGTGTGGATAATATCATCCATTAAAATCGCTGTTTACAGCACGATTAAACAACTATCAAACAACTGCCATGCTCTTTAATTATTTGCTTGACCAAGCTATGATTTGATAAATATGCCCTGACTTTTTCCCCTAGCTCTCCTGTGCCTCCTCCATAAATTATTCTCAATACTTGTTCGTCTTGATTGGAATTTTTAAACAAAAAAACATCCAGCTTATCTATGGCATCATTTGGATACAATCCATGCAAATCCAGCCCAGGCAAATCATCCTTCAATTGTGCGGCAAAAATTTTAGCTGATAGTTGATCCATAAAAATATAATGTGAAGGGCCGGAGAGAAATCGCCGGCCCGTTGGTTGGTATTCCCGCTACTAGTTAAAAAACTTGTTAAGCTCATCCACGAAAACTTCAAAATCTTGGATAAGGCATTGAGCCACAAACCACTTCTTAAACCTACCTAATTGGTCTGTTGGCTTGTAATCATCAGCTTTCGCCTGCTCCACGCATTTGCTTATCCATTTTTTTAAGTCCTCCTTTAATCCAGTCGACTTGTAGTTTATAACCTCATATTGATTCTTTAGCCTCCCCCTAGAACAAGTGGCGGACACATTATCCAAAGGAGGAATGCTATGCCAAGCAGAACGCCTGTGATTATCGCCCATGAGCAAGGGCAGAATACTCACTTCCTGAATTAGTAAAAAAGGATAATAGCACTTCCAATTCAAACAGGCCTCATTCGCAAGACGTCGGGCCTTTATAAACGGCAATTTTCTTTTCATGTCAAGAGCCACATGAAGAGAATGGGAAACAAGTGTTAGGAAAGCATGAATCTGTTTCCAAAAGCGCTTTTCTTCGCCCTTCAGTTCAATCTCTGCATAGTATTCCAGTACCAGTATAAGGATGGTGAATTCCTCACATTCCGGTATTCTCCCCATCCCAGGCTTTCCATCACTCAGAACACTATTTTCCACTTTAGCGTTGTCAATAAAAACGCATAGGTTCCTTTGAATGCCAGGCAAAAGCTTAGCCAGCTCCATTCTGGCTGAAATTAACACACCATCACTCAATGTTTCTTCTTTGATCACATTGAGCAAAAAATATGCCCTGTTATTGCCATCCATGCCTTCGAATGACTTTTTTATTAAACCGGTCCTTAGAAGTTCCAACAGATTTGGTTTGTCGGAATATTGCTTGCCAATCTGTTCGAAATCGGCAAGTAGCTCTTTTCCTGCAGTAAACATGTTTTTCTCCCTTGATCTGGCGCTTTTTTCATTCTGGAAAAAAACGCGGCGGGAATTGTCAAAGACGCGGCAAGAACCATTTCTTACCGTTCATGGCGCATGCACCCGCATCAATGCAAATGCACGCATCCGTGCCGGGGAGAGGACTCGAACCTCCACAAGATTGCTCTTAACAGCTCCTAAGGCTGCCGCGTCTACCAATTCCGCCACCCCGGCAAATTGTTCTTTTCTTATATCATATCAACGCAAAAAAATCAATACTAATCTGCAATAATGAACCCTTGCCTGTGCCAAGACCCCGCTAAATGGAATCCTCGTTGCGCTGCGTTAATAAAAACCCGCCCTAATATAAATTAAGGCGGGTAAATATTATTGTTGGATTTTAATTTCTATCTCTTCTTGGAAATGGCCTACTGCCTCTACCACCTTTACGGTCGCTTTGGAATGGCTTTTTTGGCCTATCAAATTGAGGTCTTTCAACAAAACCGGTCGGCTTATCTATCAATGCTCTCATGGTCAAATTTATTCGGCCAAGATTGTCAATTTCTTTAACTTGAACTTTAACTTTATCGCCAAGATTCAAAATATCACCCGGCTTATTCACATGCTCCCATCTGATTTCACTTACATGAACAAGTCCGTCCTGTGATGGAAGAATTTTTACAAACGCTCCAAAATCCTCAATGCGCACTACTTCGCCTTCGTAAATCTCGCCTGCGGTAACTTCGTGCGTAATATCTTCAATTATCTTAATGGCTTTTTTTGCTCCTTCTGAATCATTTGAAGTTATCATAACACGGCCGTCATCTTCAATATCAATATTCACGCCTGTGTCAGCTATAATCTTATTAATAATTTTTCCACCTGGCCCGATTACATCCCGAATCTTATCAGGATTTATTTTGATTGTTGTGATGCGCGGGGCGTATTGAGACATTTCAGCTCGTGGAGCTTCAATGGTCTTGCTCATAACATCCAGAATTTGCATTCTAGCGTCGCGCGCCTGCTTAAATGTCTGTTCAATTATTTCCCAACTTAAGCCGAAGGTTTTGGTGTCCATCTGCATTGCAGTAATGCCGTCACGCGTTCCTGTAATTTTAAAATCCATTCCACCTGGACCGTCTTCAACATCCTGCAAATCTGTTATTACTTTCCATTGTCCATCTTTATTGCTGGCAAGCCCCATAGCAATTCCTGCAACAGCTTTTTTAATAGGAACGCCTGCATCCATTAATGACAAGCTGGATCCGCAAGTTGAAGCCATTGAACTTGATCCGTTTGAACCCAAAACTTCAGATACAACTCGAATGGCATATGGAAAATCTTCTTCAGGCGGCAATACCGGCTCAATAGCGCGCTCTGCCAAAGCTCCATGGCCTATTGCCCTTCGTCCCGGACCGCGCATAAATCCTGTTTCTCCATATGTGGCAGGAGTGTCATTATAATGATGCATGTATCTTTTAGTTCCTTCTTCTTCCATTGAATCAAGTGTCTGCACGTCACCGGGCGCTCCAAGCGTTACTACTGAAAGCACTTGAGTGTCGCCTCTGCTGAAAAGCGCTGAACCGTGAGTGCGCGGCAAAAGCGCGATTTCTGAACTAAGATCCCGTATGTCAGTTAAAGAACGGCCGTCCAAACGTTTGTCTTTCTTGATAATCCAATCGGTAATATGCTCTTCAATATATATTTTTATTCTTCCCAAAATATTTTTTTGAACTGTTTCGCTGGTTTCGCGCTCAGCCATCATCTTTACAATTACCGCTGTAAAACGATCAACCATTTCATTGCGCTCTTTCCTCCCTTGCTTTACGCTGTCAAAAATCCAATCATCAACATGAGAAGTAATAAATTCTTTAATCTCCAATTCAATTTTTTCAAGCTCTAAACCCTGCTCGCTCTTTTCAATGCCAATATCTATCTTTTGTTTGCCAACTTCAGATTGAATTTTATTAATAAAATCCAAAACCGGTTGAAGTTCGGCAGCTCCAAATTTCATAGCACCCATTACTTCATCTTCGCTAACTTCCATGCATCCTGCCTCCACCATTACAAGCTTCTCCGGAGTGCCAACAATTACAACATCAGTATCGCCTGCCTTTAGTTCTGTAGAAGTAGGATTAATTTTCCATTTGTTTTCCACACGGCCAATACGAGCGCCTGCAATCGGGCCGTTCCAAGGTATATCTGAAATTGCCAGCACCGTTGAAGCGGCTAGTAAAGCGGCTATCTGCGTGTCATTTTCTCCGTCAACTGACAATGCCGTCAAAATGAGCTGAACATCATTGCGTATTGAATCATCAAACAAAGGTCTTATTGATCTATCAACAAGCCGTCCGCTCAAAATAGCGTCATCGCTCGGCCTGCCTTCACGCTTGATAAAACGACTCCCTTTTATCTTACCGGCGGCATATAATTTTTCCTCAAAATCAACAGACAGCGGAAAATAATCAATGCCATCACGGGTATTCTTGCTCATTACTATTGTTGCTAAAATAACCGTATCGCCCAAGCTTACGGTGCAGGAAGCATTTGCCTGCTTAGCCAGCTTTCCAACTTCCACAGATAAGGAACGCCCGCTCCAGTCCATGGACCATTTTTTTGTTTCCATATTTTTCTCTTATGCTGGCTTGAGAGCTTGAGACCTCAAATCATTTGAAGTCCTTATGTCCTCAAACCAACCATTTTAATTAATTAAACTTTTTCACTTTTAATAAGTGATCTGGGTTTTGCCTTAATGAGAAATTTAGCTTTTTCCTGCGATAAATCAACAAAATCATCAGCACACTCAATCAATTTTTTTGAAGTTGTGCCTCCAAAAGCCGCAACTTCAACCTGTTTTCCTTGATTGCGCAAATATTCAACTAATGGGATATAGTCGCCATCGCCACTCACTAAAATCACAGCATCCAAACTCGGCGACAATCGTATTGCGTCAACAGTAATTCCTACATCCCAGTCAGCTTTTTTATCGCCTCCGTAAAAAACCTGCAAAGGCCTTTCTTTAGTTTCAATTCCCAAATTGTAAAGTGCGTCAAAAAACGGCTGTTCTTCCTTGGTTTCAGTGCGCACCACATAAGCTATTGCCCTGATTAATTTTCTTCCTGCTGTGGCTTCTTTTACAATATTGCCAAAATTCACCTTGCTACCAAACAAATTCTTGGCGCTGTAGTACATATTCTGCACATCAATAAACACCCCTACTCGTTGATCGGGGTGTTTTAAAGGATGCGTTTTTTTATTTAACAATTGGAGTTTCATTTCCTTTTTTATCTTCTACTTTGGCACCAACATTATCACTGCTTGGCGCTGTGACTTCAACGTCTTTTGGCTTGTCAATTGCGCGTGCTTTTTTAAGCTTCAATTTCTTGATAACATCTTCATAATTTTCAAGACCTTCTTTTTTCAAAAAACGTAGAAGATTACGGCGAGCGTTGACTTTGCGTAAAAGCCCTCGCCTTGATGAATGGTCTTTTGGGTGCAATTTCAGATGGTCTATTATTTCCTGTATTTCAGTCGTTAATATGGCGATCTGCACCTGGCTGGAGCCGGTATCGCCTTCATGCGTCTGATATTTCTTAATAACTTTCTGCTTTTTTTTGACGTCTAACATACATGCATAAATTTTATTCGGCTAACCAAGAGCATGTTCCCAGCAGTCGATCTTGACTTTGACTATGAATGCCAAAGACAAGTTAATTAAAAGTGGATAAACTATAGCATAAATTCGCTTTTTTGTCAATACATCAGCATATTTGGATGAATTGTTTCAGGTATGTTTAAGAAGATCCGACAAGCCGGCCAAAAATAAACGAGGATATTGCATAAGCTGAAATCGTGATTATCAGCCCTATAATAGAGGCAGTTAAAGCTGTTTTTGCCTTTTGCGAGATCTCATCATTGCCTCTGGCAGTCATCCATCGCAATCCGGCATACATCATTATACCAAAAAAGACAATTGCAATAAGGGAAAGTCCTGAACCCACAATTTTGTTGATGAGCACGTATATATCGCCTGTCTGACTGCTATATCCGGCTTTTGAGGCAGTTACTCCGGCACCAAAATCCTCAACAGCCAAAACCGAACCTGCACACAAAAAACCCATTGAAATGAACATAACCACAGAAATAATTTTTTTTATCATAAATTTAGCCAAATTCGGAATTAATGCCTGTTTATTATATCACATCTTGATTTTATATTCAAAATATGTTAACATTGTGAGCGTAAAATATTTTTCAGAGGAAAAAAACCGGCAAGAACTGTGCCGTAAAGTAATACACAGTAACTGCTTTCTGCTCATGCTGTTTCCTCTTAACTCACACAATGGCCCTGTAGTTAAATGGATATAACAGCAGCCTTCTAAGCTGTGGTTCTAGGTTCGATTCCTAGCGGGGCCACTGGAACAAGATTTAATGATTTGAATTTAAAAAAGGTAAAAAATGATGGTGGCTATGGTATAATGGTTATTACATCGGTTTGTGGTACCGATAATACGGGTTCAATTCCCGTTAGCCACCCTAACAGGAATACTTTTTAAAAATATGGATAACTACCATTGACAAACCATATGATTTGTCATATAATATATTCATGAAATACTTTGATTGGGATAATAAAAAAAATGATAAATTGAAAACAGAACGCGGCATCTGTTTTGAAGAAATACTAATAGCCATTGAGGAGTGTGAGATTTTAGATATAGTTGAACATAAAAACAAAAAACGATATCCTAATCAAAAAATGTTTATTATAAAAATAGATGGGTATGCTTACTTAATTCCATTTGCAGAAGATGAACAAAAAATATTTTTAAAAACAATTATCCCTAGCCGTCAGGCAACAAAAAAATATTTATTTCAAACAAAAACTATCAAAAAATAATATGAAATATCTAATATTAGACAAGGGAGAAGAAAAAACAATAGATGATTTTGAAAAAAATGATTTTGTTAGTATTGTTAATTTAAAATCTTCCAAAACACAATATAAAAAATATGCTCAAAATACTTTGAATAAAAGTAAAAACATTAATCTTAGATTGAGTGAAAAAGATCTTCAAAGAGTTAAGACAAAAGCAATTAAAAACGGCATCCCCTATCAAACGCTTTTATCAACTCTTATACATCAATACGCTGATGATGTTGTTAGTATAAAAATATAATTGGTTAATCAATTATACTTCAAAAACTTAATTTTATTCCCAAACAAATCCTCCTTGGCACCCAAAATGAAACGCTAGCTCGCAGACATTATGCCTTTTGACCTGATACTCTGTGCTCTTGGCACAGGGAGGGGTTCATTTAATAAAGATTTAATAATCATATAATTGAATTAAATCTCTAATTCCAATAAAAAATATATGTCAGAGATCAGAATACCGGGAAATTTTGATACGGAAAAGTCACAATACGCAGGTCAAGACCCTGAATATAAAAATAATAGTGTCATGCGGACAACTGACAACAAAACGGTGTCATACAATATTTAAAAGATAAAGGCCTTTATGTTGTAATGGACGTGGATGAACCTGGCGTAAAAAGTTGTGCGTATAAAATTCATCCGGATAAACTTATAAAAATGGAAGGAAAAAAATAAATCTTTTGAATTAAAAATTTTTTAATAAATATCATTAAGTCGCAAGACCTGCTCTTCCGGCCGTGTCATAATGTTAGCCCATCAACTAAAAACATTTAACAAAAAACATTCCGCTGTAAAACGGAATGTTTTGGTTTGTTTCAATTATTCCACTGTTATTACCTGGCCGTATGTAGTAGTCGGAGGTGCGGTTATAGTTTCAAGTGAAGCATTTCCAAATGCATTAACACCATTTTGAGGAATATAAGTGTATATGACAGCGGGAATTAGTTGGGCATTAATATCAGAAAAAACTCCAAGTGTGAGAGTATGCCCTTGCGGAATTAAATAATTAAGATTATTAAAAATAACTTCATTATGAAGAGGAAACATTGTATGACCGATCTGTGTGCCGGTATTTTCATCTTTCAACATTAAAAAGCTAGTCTTGCTATAATCATTTATATTAATTTGTATGGAAGATATAATTACATTTTCAATTGGTGCAGCAGTTAATTCATATTTCCCTATTAATACATTGGATGTTGGCGTAATATAATGTGCGCCATTAAATGAAGTGTCTTTTTTTACATATAGCTCTCCTTTACTTACCACCGTGCCAGAAATATACCTGTTATATACTTCAGCATCGCTTAGGGCTTTGTTGTAAATCAATACCTCATCAATGGCACCCATAAAGTGATAATTAATGCCATGCTTACCAATGGTAAGAGGCAAATCATTATCTTTAATAAGTCCACTGTGCGCTTTAGTTGCCTTTAACTGACCATTGGCATATATCTTTATGAAAGCGCCATCATAAGTCATTACAATATGATTCCAAACATTTGCACTTACTGAAGATTTTGCATTTATAGTTGCTCTTGTGTTGCTTGCGTTTATTATGCCTCCGCGCAAAATTCCGCTTTTGGTAATAGTAAGCTCATAAGCCAAATTTTTTGACACAATTACTTGATATTCGGATAATGGTGATGTTGATGCCATTGGCTTAACCCATGCCTCAACTGAAACGGCATTTATCGGGCTCAAGCTGACTGAATCTTGCACGCTGATAAAATCATCAACCCCATCAAAATGAGCTGCTTGATTATTTTTTTACCAATATAATATGGCGCAGCACATTGTCCTATTGCGCAACTGCCATGATTTCCATTAAAAGAAAGATCTTTATAACTCACAGTGCTTGAAGCCATATCAAGTGGCATATATAGCAAACGATCCCCCAAATTTGCACGGTAATATGATTCAATTTCTTGAGCGCTTAAAGCTTTATTGCGAATTCTTAATTCATCAATTGAGCCATGATAATAATAACTGTTTGAAACCTGGCCAATTGTTAAAGGAAAACTATTTGTTCTGATATTGCCATTTTGTGATTTGCTCACTGCCAATGCACCATTTACATACCCTTTAACATTAGTTCCATCATAAGTAAGCGCAATATGATTCCAAGCGCCTTTTTTTACAATTCCAGGATTTGAATTTGTAACAACGCGAACATTCTGACTATTGATAATCCCAACGCGCAATCTACCGTCCACACTGATTGATAATTCATAATTATACTGTTTTGTCGCTATAACTTCATAATAATGATTATTGTTTGTTGAAACAGGGTAAATCCATGCTTCCACTGTTATTGCTTGCGTTGGATTTAAACTTGCACTATTTGATACTGAAGCATAATCATCATTTCCATCAAAATAACGAGCCATGCCAAATCTTCCTAAAAATATATTAGGACAATTTGTTCCAGCACACGTTGCGTTATTTCCACTAGGTGAAGCGTCAAAAAATGTTGTTGCCGAACTTGGCTCGTCAAAAAGCAATTCCATAATTACATCAGCAGGCGGAGCCGCATTTACTGTTGCTGTATTTATAGGAAACAAAACCGATAACGTTGCAACTTGCAACACTGCCATGATTGATATGAATAATTTTTTCATATTCGTTATTTAATGAATGAATAAAAATATATTGGTAGTAAAGCACAGATGAGAATAGAGGTCAATATACCAACGCGCCTTAATATTAAAAAATAATAGATGCAAATAATCGCAAACAGTCGAAAATTTTAGTATTCAATAGTTGTCACTTTAAAAGGGTCCGTCACCAAATACCATTTCTACTGTAATTAATAAATTATGGCCAAAATCGTTTCAAAATTTCTCGGCTTATCTTACAGATAGGGCTCAAAATTTGTTCAACAATTTTGTCTCATAATTTATCAATTTCGCTACGAAAGCGCATTTGGCGACAGACCCTAAAAAGAAAAAACGCTTGAATTATTGCGTTTTTTCGTATTTTTTTGAAAAAAAATGATGAGGGCCCCCTGTATTAGAGATGATATAGGGAGCCAACATCTTCCCTATACAGGGGGTATTTTATTTTCTGCCAGCACAGCGCATCCTAGTAGAGTAGTCCTGCGCGTTTTCCGGTGGGACGAGCCGTTATTTCACAGACGTCTTCCAAGCTCTGCACGCCAGAAGAGCTGTAAAACCACCACGGTGCACCTTGACTCTCCTTCCTGTTGTCAGGACTTCTTCTCGGGGTACTTTCTCTTCCTCCTCGACTTCCTGTTTTTTTGTATTTCTTTGCCACTGTCTGAGCTCCCTTTTTTCCGATTGAGGTTAACAGGATCTGTCACCAAATACCATTTCTACTGCAATTCATAAATTATAGCCAAAATCGTTTCAAAATTTCTTGGCTTATCTTACAGATAGGCCTCAAAATTTTTTATCAAGCGAAGCGAGAGAAAAGAAAAATGATAATTTTTCTTTTCCGAGCGAGCGAAGATAACTATGGAATTATCAACGATTTTGTCTCATAATATATTAATTTCGTTGCGAAAGCGCATTTGGCGACAGACCCTAACAGGATTTATAATATTTTACACTTAAAACACTAAAATGTCAACAGTAATAAACCCGACATTGCAACAAGCCACCCCACATTTATGCTTGCACACCAGGCAAAAATATGCTAAAATATACTCATTCATAAACTTGTCAGATCCAAATATTTATTCATTTTTAGCAAAAAATTTACTTATATGCACATAAGCTGGCTCGGACAAACATGCGTAAAAATACAGACAAAAAATATCAATGTTGACTCTACTATTGTTATAAATGCGTATAAACCAAAAAAAGGATCTTTTCCCCGCTATTTCAGCCCTGAAATCGCTCTGTTTTCATCAGGAATGGATAATACTGCCACTTTATCGCAAAATCCTTTTGTCATCAGTACATTAGGCGAATTTGAAATGCAAGGCATTGTGATATATTCTCTTCCGGACGATGAAAATAATCGAATTTTTAAACTGGTCAGTGAGGGAATGACCATTGTCCATCTTGGCAAATTAAACAAAAATATAGAAAACAGCCGATTGGAAAAAATAATGAATCCTGATATTTTATTCATTCCGGTTGGAGGAAGGCCGAATTATTTGGAAAGAAAAATGGCTGCCTCTTTGGCAACGGCAATTGAACCGCGCATAATTATTCCTATTGGATTCAAATGCGACACAGATCCAGACTCCAAGCCGATTTCAATGTTTGTTGATGAAGCAGGCCTTAAGCCGGAAAATCAAACCAAAAAAATTATTATCAAAAAAAAGGACTTGCCTGCGGATGAAACCAAATTGATAGTTCTGGACAAGGAGTAAAAAGAACAAAGGAATTAAATATGAATAAACCGCGGAAAAAAAATAAACATAAATTAACCATCAGGCCGGAAAATCCAAGAGCCAAAGCATTGATGTGGATCAGCGTTATTCTTTTTACGTGCGTAATTACCATCTTGTGGGCATGGTCAGCCAAAATTCAGCTGTCCGGAGTTGATCTGTCTATCAGCCAAGAAAGCGAAATTTTAAGAAACACGCAAGCGCAATGGGAAAAAATATTTGCTGAAAATGACGTAACTCTGCCTTCTTCGCCAACATCTTCGGCCATTACAGCACCAACTTCATCCGCTATAGAATTAATTGAATTGGAAAAAAGTTTGCGCGACTTATTTGGAAAAATGAATTCAACCACTACTGCCAGCACAACCACAAACTTTGGATCCTTAACCAAGATAACGTCAACGACAACAACCAATACTTTGAAGGCATCAACTTCATCACAATAAGTTTTCAATATTGAAAAAGTAAATTATTATTTATGCTCAAGAAAATCATTAAAAACAAGGAAGCAAAAATGTCAGATCTGAATACAACAGGCGAAACCAACATTTCAATTGTTGATGAAATGAGAAAATCATATTTGGAATACGCCTTGAGCGTAATTGTTTCGCGCGCCTTGCCTGACGTAAGAGACGGCCTCAAGCCGGTGCACAGGCGCATACTGTATGCCATGTGGAATATCGGATTAAGGCACAACGCAAAATTCAGAAAATCAGCCCATGTGGTTGGAGAAGTGATGGCAAAATACCATCCGCACGGAGATGCCGCCATATATGATTCATTAGTAAGAATGGCACAATATTTTTCAATGCGAGAACCGCTTATCCACGGCCAAGGAAATTTCGGATCAATGGATGGCGACCCTGCGGCGGCCATGCGATATACTGAAACTAAATTAAGAACAGCGGCCGAAGAGATGCTTTTTGACATTGAAAAAGACACTGTTGACTTCAGGCCCAATTATGACGGCTCTCACAATGAACCGGCTGTACTGCCTGCAAAAATACCCAACCTTTTGCTCAATGGAACTACCGGAATAGCTGTGGGCATGGCCACTTCAATTCCTCCCCACAATCTAATTGAATTGTGCCAAGGAGTAGTTAAGATTATTGACAAGCCAAACTGTTCAATTGATGAACTCACTGAAATAATTAAAGGCCCTGACTTTCCTACAGGTGGCATAATATATAATAAAAAAGATATGCTGGCCGCTTTTGCCACAGGCAAAGGCGGAATTGTAGTGCGCGCAAAAACAAACATTGAAGAATTAAAAGATTCAAAATACCGAATTATTATCAGTGAAATTCCATACATGGTGAATAAAGCAACGCTTATCGGCAAAATTGCGACCTTAGTTCAAGAAAAAAAGATAGAAGGGATAAAAGATTTGCGGGACGAATCAAATAAAGACGGCGTAAGAATTGTTATTGAACTTAAAAAGGACTCATATCCTAAAAAAATACTAAACCGGCTATTCCAATTAACAGACCTGCAGACAACCTTTCATTACAATATGCTTGCTTTGGTTGATGAATGCCGCCAGCCGCGAATACTCAACTTGAAAACCGTGCTTGAAGAATTTATCAAACATAGGCAGATTATAATAAAAAGACGCACAACATTTGATTTGTTAAAAGCCAAAGAGCGAGCTCACATACTTGAGGGCTTGAAAAAAGCATTGGATAATATCAATAAAGTAATTAAAATAATTCAGCAGTCAAAAGACAAAGAGGAAGCTAAAGTAAACTTAATTAAACAATTCAAATTTTCCGACAAGCAGACAACAGCCATTTTGGAAATGAAACTGCAGCAGCTTGCCAACATGGAGCGCAAAAAAATATTGGACGAACTTAGGGAAAAAATGATTCTGATAAAGGGTCTTGAATCAATTCTTGCTTCTCAAAAAAAGATGATGAACATCATCAGGGCTGAAACAATTGAAATTGAAAAAAAGTATGGAAATCCAAGGCGGACGGAAATAATAACGCGCGGAGTCAAGGACTTTAAAATGGAGGATCTTGTGCCAAATGAAGGAACAATAATTATGGTAACTGTGGATGGCTACATTAAACGTCTGCCAATTGATACTTTCAAACAGCAGTTGCGCGGTGGCAAGGGCGTGATAGGACTCACTACCAAAGAAGAAGATAGCATAGACATGTTGCAAGCCACTAATACGCATGACAATATTCTTTTCTTGACCAACCGAGGCCGTGTTTTCCAAATGATGGCATATGACATTCCTCAAAGTACGCGAACATCCAAAGGCCAAGCGCTTGTTAATTTCCTATTGCTTGCTCCAAATGAGAAGGTAACTGCTATGATTGCCATGAGCGACATTTCCAATTCAAAATACCTTGTAATGGTAACTCAAAAAGGGATTATCAAAAAAAGCGCCATTGAAGATTTCGCAAATGTGCGCAAGAGCGGTCTTATAGCTGTAAAACTCAAAAGTGAAGACAACCTTGAATGGGTAAAGCCATCGTGCGGAAAGGATGAAATAATTATTGCCACTAAAAAAGGGCAGGCAATAAGATTTCGGGAAAAAGACATACGCGCCATGGGTCGGACCGCAGCAGGAGTAAGAGGAATACGTCTAAAGGCAAATGATGAAGTTATTTGCATGGATGTGGTTGATCCGAAAAATAAAAATCTTGAACTTTTTACAATTTCTGAAAATGGATTGGGCAAACGAACTCCACTTTCTCAATACAGGATTCAAGGCAGGGGAGGCAGTGGAATCAAGAGCTCAACAATTAGCGCAAAGACAGGGAATCTTGCCGCATCCCGCGTATGCGACCATATGGAAAACAAAGATAGTGATCTTATGGTTATGTCCAACAAAGGACAGGTTATACGCCTGCCTTATAAGGCAATAAGCGTTTCAAGCCGAGCCACACAAGGAGTACGGCTTATGCGATTTAAAGCTGAAGGCGATAAAGTTACAACCGTCACAATACTTTAAAACACAACATTAAAAAATGTTATTAAAAACCCCGATTTCGCAATCGGGGTTTTTAATTAGTATGTATGTTCCAAATCTTTTTTTGCTCTGCACTAAACAATAATTTCCTGCAATTTATCTTCGTCCTTAAAAATCATTCCAATCTCGTCTTGTTCAATTGTTTCTTTTTCCAACAATATCTTTACCATTTTTTCCATTTTATCACGATGTCCTCTTACAACCTGTCCGGCCTTTTCTTTTGCCTCGTTAATAATCCTAATAATTTCCTTGTCAATTTCTTCAGCTGTCTTGTCGCTATAATCGCGCTGTTCATGAATATCTCTACCAAGGAAAATCATATCTTCATGCTTGCCAAAAGTGCGAGGTCCGAGCTTTGACATGCCATAGCGAGTGACCATATCCCGCGCTATTTCAGTTGCCCTTTGTAAATCACTGCAGGGCCCGGTGGAAATATCGTGAAAAATCAACTGTTCAACAACATATCCGCCTAAAATCATAGCAAGGTCATCACTAAAATGTTCAAAGGTATTATATCGCCTGTCTTCTGTTGGCATATTGAGAGTATATCCGCCAGCTCTTCCGCGTGAAATGATTGAAACCTTTCTTACCGGATCGCAGTTTGGTAAAAAATGACCCACAATGGCGTGTCCTGCTTCGTGGTAAGCGGTCATATTTTTTTCCTTTTCACTGATTACCCTGTGCTTTCTTTCCGGACCAAGCAATACTTTTTCAATGCTTTCCAAAATTTCATCTTGGCTGACTTTTTTCTTATTGCGCCTTACCGCTAAAATGGCCGCCTCATTAAGAAGATTTTCAAGATCAGCACCATTAAACCCCGGGGTTCGCTCTGCAATTATGCGCATTGATACTTCACGATTTAAGGGCTTATTTTTAGCATGAATACTCAATATTTCCTCCCTATCTTTAATGTCAGGCATATCCAGAGTAACGCGCCTGTAAAAACGACCGGGTCTTAACAGCGCAGGATCCAGCACATCAGGCCTGTTCGTTGCGGCCATTACTATAACACCAATATTCGGTTCAAAACCATCCATTTCCACTAAAATTTGATTAAGTGTCTGCTCGCGCTCATCATGTCCGCCTCCGAGTCCGGCGCCTCTGCGCCTGCCTACCGCATCAATCTCATCAATAAATACAATGGCTGGCGCAGCTTTTTTGGCCTTGCCAAATAAATCTCTTACGCGGGAAGCTCCAACGCCAACAAACATTTCAACAAATTCAGACCCTGACATATTAAAAAACTGTACGTTTGCCTGTCCGGCAACTGCCTTTGCCAGCAATGTCTTGCCTGTTCCGGGTGCGCCCATGAGTAAAACGCCTTTTGGTATTTTTGCTCCCATTGCATCAAATTTCTTTGGATCGCGCAAAAATTCAACAATCTCCTGTAATTCTTCTTTAGCTTCTTTTACTCCGGCAACATCATCAAATGTTTTTTTGTCTTTTTTTTCTTTGGGATCTGTCTGCTTGGCTGAGCTCTGTCCAAATCCCATAGCGCGATTATTCATCCCCTGCACTCCACGGGACATAAAATAGAAGAAAAGAACAAAGATAAGCAAGGGCAAAAGTATGGGAAAAAGATTCGCAGCCCAAAACTTTGCCGAATTCTCATCTTTAATTTCAACATCCAGCTCAGCGCGCACTGTATCTGAAACACCGTAATTTTTCATAATGTCACCGAATGACTCATTGGCTTCTTTTTTCGCTTCTTGAATCTTAGTGCTTCCGTCTTTCATTTCCGCGCTTACCATATTTCCCTGCACAATAATTTTTTTGACCTTGCTTTCATTTATCAATGCAACCATTTTGCCCATGCTTATCTCTTCTTTCTTTTTTCCTTCATCAAATTTTACCATGCTGAAAATGCCCGCTATGAGCAAAATCACGATGAATATTATAAAAAAATTTTTAAAAAAATTCTTCATAGCAAATAATTAAGATTATTCGGCTTTTGCGCCCTTGTCAGTGGTGTTAGTGGTGTCAGTGGTGTTAGTGGTGTTAGTGGTGTCAGTGGTGTTAGTGGTGTCAGTGGTGTTAGTGGTGTTAGTGGTGTCCGGGCTTTCTGCGCCACTGCCAACGTCAACATTTTCATCTTCTTTCTTGTCATCCAGCTTTTCCCCTGTCTTATCGTTGGTTGGTTTTTCCTGCTTTATTTGTGGCTTCTTTGCTGTTATGTCCGGAAGCTTTAAACCAAGACGATGCTCGGGTGGCTCCAAAGAAACCACTTCAAACTCTCTTAAATCACCTATGTTAAATTCGTTCTTTATGCTTTCATTACCATTGGACACTTCTGAAATATGAGCAAGCCCATGAATTTCTTCGTCAAGAGCAACCATCAGCCCGAAGGGTTCTATTTTTATTATTTTTCCCTGAACTTTATCTCCGACTTTATATTTATCTTTAACTTTTTTCCATGGATCATCAACCAGTCGCTTGATTGACAAATATATTTTTGATTTGTCAAGCTGAATTATTTGCGCTTCTATATTGTCACCGACTTTCAAAACATCTCTTGGGTGGTCAATGCGCTTCCATGCAATTTCAGAAATATGAACAAGTCCTTCCAGTCCGACTCCGAACTTCACAAACGCTCCGAATGAAGTAAGAGCGCTGACTTCTCCCTCAATCTTGTTGCCGATTTTGTACGATTCAAGCACTGCTTTTTGCGAATCTTCCCAAACCGCCTTTTCTGAAACTATTAATTTTTCCTCATTTTGATTGGCATCTATAATTTTAACTTCCAGGTCATTATTGATTAGTTCCTGTAATTTTTCCAAAATTCTAAGCTTATCGCCACCTGCCACTCGCGGATAATTGTCCGGCGACAGCTGGCTAACCGGCATAAATCCGGTTAAAGCATCAACCTGCATGATTAAACCGCCTTTGTTAGCTGCCACCACTCGTGATTTAACGGCTATGCCTTCATTCATGTATTTTTTCATATTTTCCCAAGCCCGTTTATAGCCGGCACTTCTAAAAGAAAGCTCCATCTCGCCATTTTCGTTTTCCAATTCCAAAACAGTGGCTTCAACTTTGTCGCCCACTTTTATTTCTGAATATTCCTTTGATTCTGTAAACAATTCACGACCGCGCACAACGCCGACCGTTAACCCTCTGATGTCCAATTTTATTGACCCCTTGTCAATTGAGATTACTTCGCACTCAACCACTTCATTAACTTTTGGAATGTCAACCTGATATGACTCCAATAATGTTTGAAAGCTTGGCTGGTTGCTTGTTGGTACGTTTACATTCATAAATTTATTTATCTTCCATCTTTGCCTTCACTTTCGGAAATATGACAGTAGCCAAATAGCCGTAGGAGGCAATGATTGATAACAAAAAAAGATGTTCTTATCCCCTTGTCCTGCAACCAATGGGTTGAAAGACAAACGGGTGTTTTTCACTATGGTGGAAAAACTTGTTTTTTAATTGTTTGTATTATATTATATATATTACCACATGTCAATAGAGCGCAATTAAAATATTTTCTTACGCTAAATATGAACTCATGTAGAGTTATTCAACATAATGCGCTATTACTAACGAAATGACAAATGTTAAAAAATGTCTGTCATTCTGAATCCCGACCTAGTCGGGACTTATCCCGACCTAGTCGGGACTTATCCCGACCTAGTCGGGATGAAGAATCCCTTAAATAATTCACTTGAATTAATTTGAATGACCAGAGGGATCCTTCGCGGAGTTTATCCTCGAGCGTAGCGAAGGGCTCAGGATGACAGGTGAAGGAATCAGGATGACAGGTGACACGCTCAAGATGACATAGTGGTAAACTCTGTATGAGTTCTATAACTAAAAAATACATCTTTTATGAAATATTTTTTACTACGATTTCTACCAGCACTGTGTTTTGTATTGATTATAGGCGGGTGTAATACGAATAGAAATACAGTCATTATAAAACCACCTGCAAGCGCAGTATCTAACACAAACGCAAATCCAACAGCCAATGTAAACATAACTGTTGTTGCCAAATCCACTACCTTAAATTCAACAACAACTCCAATTGCAAAAACAATTGATAAATATGATCTTTGGTCAAAAGGCGTTAAACTGCGTGGCGCCAACATCTATCAAAGGCGGGTCTATCCGGATTTAGACGGCAACTCATTCGGTCCGGGTTTGGTTGGCCCTGTTTATACTCAAAAAGATTTTGATGGTTTATCCGCTTTAGGTGCCAACTGGGTGCAAATTGAACATCCCGGCCTATATTCTGAAAAACCACCTTATAGATTAGATGGCGAAGTGCAAATCAATCTTGATAATCTCATTAGCATGGCTTCAAAAGCAAATATGTTTGTTACAATCGCTTTTCGAACAGGCCCGGGCAGATCTGAATTCACTTTTTATGATGAGGATGATGACGATTGGTTTGATGACAGTTATAGAAATGACAAAGTATGGAAGGATGAAACCGCCCAGCAGGCATGGGCTGACATGTGGGAGTATACAGCTGAAAGATACAAAAACAATCCAATAGTTGTTGGCTATAATCTTATGGTTGAACCGAACGGCGAGTCCAGAGCGTTTTCAGAAGAGCTATGGGAGCCAGATGAATTTTATCCAAAATACAAAAATTCCATGGCTGATTGGAATCAAATGTATCCAAAGTTGGTTTCTGCAATCAGAAAAAACGACAAGAATACGCCGATTTTAGTCGGACATATGGCTTACAATTCCGTAAATTGGCTTCCATACTTAAATGATGTAAACGGCTCAAAAATAGTTTGGATAGCGCACCAATATGAACCATACGCATATACGCATGACGCGCAATCCAATACAAAATACCCGTCAACATTTAAATGGTATGGAGAAAAAATTATTTTAGATAAGAACTATTTGAAAACGATTTACGATCTGGCGAAAAATACAGCAACTAAAAATAGCAGACCGCTCGCAATTGATGAATTTGGTGTTTACAGATTTAAAGAAGGCGCTTCCCAATTTCTTGAAGATAGCATGAATCTTATGGAAGAGCGCGGTACCAATTATTGCATATGGTCATGGGATTCGGCGCAAAGGGCTAAAAACTTTCCTGAAGACGATCAATTTGATTTTACAAGAGGCGCCAACAAAAAAAATCATGAACCGGTTCAAAATCCGTTGCTGGATGTTGTAAAAAAATACTGGCAAAAAAATTCTGCCAGGCCTTTTTAACAATTCTTAAACCACTGTAATTTTTATTAACGCAACGTAGCGAGGATTTTGCTGAGCGGGATCTTGGCACAGGGAGGGGTTCATAATTCATTTGTGCGAGGAGGCAAATAGTTGGTTTGCCTTCCAAAACACATCTTGACAAAATTCCAAGCAAGAACTGCCAGTTTTATGTTAAGTTTGAATCTGCGCGATGATACAAAATACCGCAATGAGCAATCAACCTTGATTTTACCAAACTCACTTAATCTGCGGGTCAAGTCAGCGTCTTCTCCAAATTTTAAATTCTCATCAAACCCGCGTGTTTTATCATATAATTCTTTTTTAAAAACCATGCCATTGCCGATTGGGCCCACTTTATTGAATGAAGCTATTTTGGCAAAAAACAATATGGGTCTAAAAAAAACAACGCAAGCCGCGTTCTTCAAAATAGATCCATCATAAAAATAAAACTGTCCTCCAAGACAGGCAAGATTTTCATCCTCCTCAAATCGCTTAAGCGCCTGTTGTAAAAAATCACAAGGAAGATTAGTATCAGCGTCTATCTGTACTATGTATTTGCCTTGCGCGACTTCAGCGCCTTTTTTTCTAGCGCTTCCAACGCCTCTTTTATCTTCCTTTACCAAACTTGCTCCTTTTGAACGCACTATTTGATTGCTCATGTCTGTTGAGCCGTTGTCAACCGCTATTATGTCATAATTAAAATCGCCTTGCTGATTTTTCGCGTGTTCAAGACAAGATCCAATATATTTCTCTTCATTATATAGAGGCACGACTATGCTGAACAATATCTCATCATTTAAATTATTGTGAGCGTTAATTTTCATAAATTGAACTGAATTTTTTGTAAACCTATAATTTAACTCATACAGAGTTTAGCACTATGTCATTCTGAACCCTTCGCTCGCTCGAGGATAAACTCCGCGAAGAATCCCTTAGATAACGCGAGAGGGCGCGGAGTTTACCCTTGAAGGAAGTGAAGGACTCCCTCAGGATGACAGGACAGATACTCAGGATGACAGACATTTTTTAACATTTATCATTTCGCTAGTAATAGCGCACTATGTTGAATAACTCTATATGAGTTGGTTTACTATTGCCTTAGCAGTTTGATATTTCTTTTGCTTTTTAATATTTTATCACGACATCTCTATTATGATAAGGCCTTGAACAAATGGCCAAACTAAAAAACAAAAATACCTGTCTTCCTGACAGGTCTCATACCATCTAAATACAAAATTAGGCGTTTGGCACAAAATGCCGCATGATATCGTCAACTGTCACAATGCCGAGCAATCTATCATCATCATCAAGAACTGCAACAGAATAAAGGTTGTATTTTGTAATAAGAGACGCCACTTCCAACAACTTATTGTTGACTTTAGCTGTGGGAATTTTTTTACCTTTTTTCATTATATCGCTCATTTTCGCTTCTTTGTCAGCCAAAAGTAGCCAACGCAAAGATACCACTCCAAGAAACACATCATCCCGATCAATCACATAAACAAAATATATTGAACTGTGTATATGATTGATACGCCTAATTGTGCCCACCACTTCATTGACAGTATCTTCTGGGTAGGCAGTCAAATATTCAGTAGTCATCAAACCGCCGGCTTGGTCTTCATCATATTCAAGCATCTTTGTAACATGCTGTTTCTTTGCATCAGAAGGAAGCTCTTCCAAAATTTCACGCGACTCTCGCTCAGGCAAAAGTTGTATTAAATCTACCAATTCATCAACTGACATTTTCTGCATTACCAATGAAGCGCGCTCCGGCCCCAATTTTTCAACAAGAATCTTCTGAATACCCGGTTCAATTTCTTCCAACACGCGCGCAGCTGTTTGCTCATCCATGCTCTCCAAAAGCATACTGCCCTGATTCAAATTCATTTTTTCTATCAAATTCGCAACATCAGCCGGGTGTAGCTTATTCAAATCCCTGACTGAAGTGGAAAGCTGAATTTTATCATCAAGAAGGCGCACATCTTTCCATTCCAAAAGCTCTTTTCTGCCGATTTTAGTAATTCCCAATCGACGAAGCAAACCGGCCTGTCCTATGTCAATGGCTACCAAGCTCATTACATCCTTAATATACCCGACTTGTAAATCATTGACTCTTACCACTCTTATTCCTTCCAAATCAACAATTTGCCTGTCCAATACGGCTTCCTTCAAATATATTACATCTTTATCAATTAAAATATCAGTAATAACTTCCTCAAGTTTTTTCTTAATTGTGATAACATTTTTTGAAAAACTTTCAATATCTTTGATTTTAATAAACCGCTTGTCTTTTTTGTTCAATTCAAAAATTACAACACCAACAACAGGAGGATGATTTTGTGATGGCAAACTTTTTATTGCCACATCAACAACTATAGCTACTTTAGCATCAGTTTGATCCTGAACCGTAGCATTAACAATGTTGCTTAAGTACAACATATATTATTCAATTTAATGTTTCCAAATATGTATTAAGTAAAATGATTGCCGACTTCTCATCCCTGCTTGCGCTTTCTGCCCCTCCCATTCTATCTGACATTTGCGAGCTAAATCTTTCATCTACAAAATTAACTTCTACGCCTGATTGTTCTTTAATTTGTTCTGCAAAATTGCGGATCTTGCGTGTATTGTCATTTTCAGAACTGTCCAAAGATAGCGGAAGACCCAACACTATTTTATCAATTTTTTCTTTTATAATCAAATCTATAACTTCAATTGGCCCGCCTGCTTGACCATAGGGAAGAACAACGTCTGCCGATGAATTCCAGATAGCAAGGCCTATTCGCTTGGTTCCAAAATCAATTGACAATATTTTCATATGATTTCCTTTTGTTCATTCGGTCTTCTTGTTACGATTTTGTTGCCTCTCTTTCCTATAACCACAGTATGCTCATAATGAGCGCACAAAGAGCTGTCTGCCATTTCAATTGCCCAACCATCTGTTGCAGTGGCTATTTTATAATCGCCTAAAGACACCATTGGTTCAATGGCGATCACCATCCCGCTTTTCAATTTCCAATCCTGCAAACCCTTGTCAAAATAATTTGGAATGCGCGGCTCTTCATGAACCTCATATCCGACTCCATGCCCGACAAGATCCCGCACTATGCCATAATGACCTTGGCTTTTTACATACTCCTCAATTGCTTTACCAATATCTGCCACGCTATTGCCGGGTTGAGCAGCTCTAATGCCCTCTTCCAGCGCCTGCTTTGTCACTAATAATAAATCTCTGACTTCATCCGGTGCCTGTCCAATTATTATTGTTATTGATGTATCTGTATAAAAACCGCGATAATTTTTTTTAATTGGATATTCCATGCCAATATCAATGCTGAAAATATCGCCTTCTTTCAAACGCGCGCTTTTACGCGCGCAAGCATGCACCAACTGGTGATTTATAGAAGCGCAAATAGTGGAAGGAAAAGCTGATTCTTCAGGTCTGTTTCTATATCCTTTAAACGACGGCCTACCGCCTGCTTGTTGAATCATTTTTTCAGCCACCTGATCAATATCCCAAGTGCTTAATCCCGGCTTTGATATTTTAGCAAGCTTGGATAATATATTACCAAGAATTTTGCCGCCTTTTTCAATTTGTTGAATAGCTTCTTTATTCTTTATGTGCATATTATTTTGCTAATAAGGGTCTGTCGCCAAATACCATTTCTACTGCAATTGATAAATTATGACCAAAATCGTTTCAAAATTTCTTGGCTTATCTTACAGATAGGCCTCAAAATTTTTTATCAAGCACTTAATATTAGGCCAAACGGTAAAGAATATCTCATATATTTTTTTCGCGCTGCCACTTCGCCGCGTCTGCGAAAAAGATATATGACATATTCTTCATCTTTATTACACTGCGTTAGTTAATTTCACTATGAAAGAGCATTTGGAGACAGACCCACTAAACAACGCCCAAAAGTATTTTTTCAATCAACAGTTCAACTTCGTCAATGGTTTTACTGCCATCAACTTTTTTCAGTACTCCCAATTGTCGGTAGTAATTCAGTATCTCAATCATTGCATTGTTTCCCTGTTTTTCAATTCTTCTTCTTATTATATCTTCAGAATCATCTTGCCGTTCAACAAGATTATTATTGCACTTTGGGCACGTTGCTAATTCTTTTGTTGATTCAAGCCAAGGAATTAATTCTTTGCATTGCTCGCACACACGCCTTTTTGTTAGACGGTTGAATGACTCTTCATCAGACAAACTTACTTCCAATGCAATAAGTTCACTTTCCATCTTTATCTCTTTGATATGTTGCTGATACTTTTTTGCCTGCTCAATGTTGCGAACGGCTCCGTCCAAAACAACTCCGCGCCCTTCATTAAAAATTTTATCCATTTCCTGAAATGCCAGATCATATATAAGCCAATCAGGAACTAACTTACCCTGTTTCATTTCCAAAAGAGCTTTTTTTTGCTTTTCATTGGCATTGCCATTGGCCTGAAGCGCCCGCAACAAATCACCGGTTGAAATATGGCCGTAATTGTATTTTTCAGCTATTTTTTTGGCTTGAGTTCCCTTGCCACTGCCCGGAGATCCTATCATTATGATTATTTTTTTCATATTTTGGCTAAAATTACGATAATATTATATCACAGAGATTTATTTCTCGCAACCATTCATTAAAAAATCCGGCCAATAACCGGATCTTAAATATAATGACAAATTATTTTTTTAAATCTTGTCGTAGGCATGCATTGTAAGCTGGGCATCTATTTGCTTTGATATTTCAATGGCAACGGCCACAACTATGAGCAAACTTGTACCCCCGATGGCCAAGCTTTGAGTTCCCAATCCTGCCTGCAACATTAAAGGAAGTATGGCTATCAATCCAAGAAAAGAAGCTCCTGTAAGATTTATTCTACTCATTGTTTTCTGCAAATATTTCTCAGTTTCCTTGCCCGGTCTTATGCCCGGAATAAATCCGCCTTGCTTCTGCAAATTTTCAGCTATTTTTTGCGGATGAAAAATTACAGCTGTGTAAAAATATGTAAATCCGAAAACCAAAAAGAAATACATGAGTCCGTAAAACAATTGATTTTGGAAAAGTGCAACAGTGCCCATTGCAAATTTTGCAAGCCATGCGCTTTTAGCGCCAATAAAAAACTGCGCGACCATTGGTGGAAGTAGCACCAATGAAATGGCAAAGATGATCGGAATTACTCCGGCCATGTTTACGCGCATAGGCAGGTGCGAAGTAGATCCTCCAAAACTTTTGTTGCCTCTTACCTGCTTTGCATAATTAATCGGAATATTACGCTGCCCTTCGCTAATAAATACAACACCAACCACAGTAACGACTGCTATAACACCGAATAAAACAAAGGTATAAAAATCAGAACCAGTGTAATTGATTATAGCGTTTCTCATCAGGCCTGGCAGAGCCGCGATAATGCCGGCAAAGATCAAAAGGGATATGCCATTGCCAACTTTTTTTTCAGAGATTAATTCGCCTATCCACATTAAAAATATTGTACCTGCCGTAATGGTGGTCATTATAATAATCAAACGCCATGCATTTAAATCGGTAATAACCGGATTAGCTGAACTGTTCAAAATTTTTATCATTCCATATGATTGTATAAAAGCCAGCGGTACAGCCAAAAGTCGGGTATACATATTTATTTTCTGCTGTCCTGATTCTCCCTCTTTAGAAAGCTCTTCCAACTTTGGAACAATCATTGTAAGCAGTTGAAAAATGATTGAAGAGGTGATATACGGAGCAACACCAAGCATAACAACTGAAAAATTCTGCATTGTACCGCCGGAAAAAACATTAAGTAATCCCAAAATCTGATTACCGCTCAAAAAATCGCGCAAATTATCAATATTTACACCCGGAATCGGAATGTGCGCGACCAATCGAAAAATCACAAGCATTGAAATTACGAAAATAATCTTGTTTCTAATATCTTTAATTTTCCACGCCTGAATAATTTTATCAAACATAAACGTTTATTTCACCCCGCACCAGGAAGCAACAAACTTTGGCTTGTGGATGAAGGTGCAGAGCCGTTAGGCTTTCGGGGCGGAATTCCGTCCTGATGGACATCCGGACTTCACTTCTCCACCTGCAGATTTAATGGCTTCAGTAGCTTTGCCTGTGCATAAAATTTTAATAACCGTCAACTTTTTCTTGAGCTCGCCGTTGCCAAGCACTTTTGCACTTTTAGTTCCTTTTTTAATCAATTTTTTTTCAATAAGTACTTTTAAATCAACCGTATCGCCATCATTAAAATTTCTTTCAAGCACTGTAAGCGACAATTCAACCGGCTTGGTATTCAATGATTTGAAACCGCGTAATTTAGGAGTGGATTGCAAAGTTGGCTTAAATCCTTTGAGCTTAAGGCCACTTTTTCCGCCTGAACGGCTTTTTTGTCCTTTCAATCCTCTACCTGAATAATTACCTCTGCCTGAGGCATTACCACGCCCCTTTCTACGCTTGGATTTTTTAGCTCCTTTGGCGCATTTAATTGTATTTGGTCTTAATGGCATATTGTTTACGCTATTCTTTGACGTTTTTGTCAGTTTGATCAATTTTCTCAACTTGATCGTTGACTTTTTGATCGTTGACTTTTAATTTATCTTGATCAAATGAAGACAATTTGAACGATTGAAGAGCTTGAAAAGTGGCTTTAACAATGCTGATTTTATTTTTCGTCTTTCCTAATATTTTGGCTGAAACATTAGGCACGCCTGCCAAATCAAGCAGAGCGCGAACCGGTCCGCCTGCAATAATTCCGGTACCTTGCGGAGCAGGTTTAAGAAAAACAGTTGACGCCTTAAACTTATAATATATCGGATGGGGAAGCGTGTTGTTAATAATCGGAACATTAATCATATTTTTCTTGGCTTGCTTTACGGCTTTTTCAACCCCTATCTGAACATCCTTGCCTTTGGCGACGCCAAAACCAACTTTGCCCTTTCTATTTCCAAGAACAACGCAGACACGAAAACTCAAATGCTTGCCACCCTTGGTAACTCGCGTAACGCGCGCCAAGTCCAGAATGTATTGATCAAATTCCGGCTTTTCTTTCTTATAATTCATTTTTCTTCTTGTTGGTTTTCCCATATTTTAGTGTTGTGTGATGAAAAAATTATAGCTTCAATCCTTGATCGCGCGCTCCGTCAGCCACTGCCTTGACTCTACCGTGATATTTGTAGCCGGCACGGTCAAAGACAGCTTCCTTTATATTTTTTTCAAGAGCCATTTCAGCAATTTTTTTGCCGGCCAAATAAGCTTTGGCAATCTTTCCGGAAAGCTCGCCGGCTTTTTGTTCCTTTATGGAAGCGGAATTTACAGAAGCTAAACTTACTCCGGCAACATCATCAACCAGCTGAATGTTTGTTGAGCGTAAACCTCTAAAAACCGAAATGCGGGGCCTTACAGCAGTGCCCTTTACTATGGCGCGTACTCGCTTATGCCTTACTTGCCTAAGTGCGTTTTTGGTTTTATTGAATATTCTCTTCATAATTATTCTTCATTTTACTCTCCTTTTGAAGCGGTTTTTCCCGCCTTGCGCCTTATTTGCTCGTCAATATATTTAATCCCCTTGCCTTTGTATGGCTCTGGCTTTCTTATTTTTCTTATATTAGCGGCAACCTCTCCGACTAACTGTTTGTCAATGCCTTCAATGGTGATTTGATTTTTTTCCACTGAATACTGAATACGATCATTTGCTTTAACTTCAACCGGATGCGAATAGCCGACCTCCAATATTAAATCATTACCTTTCATTGCGGCTTTATATCCAACGCCGTTAATTTCAAGCTGTTTTTTAAATCCTTCGCTCACTCCTTTAATCATATTACCAAGTATGCTGGAATAAGTGCCCCACAAAGATTTCTGCTGTTTGTCACTTTCATCAGCAATCTTGACTGTTGCGCCTTCCTGCTCAACAATAATGGAAACATCGGGATGTATGGCTTGTTTTAATTCACCTTTTGGGCCTTTAACGATAATCAAGCCGTCCTGAACTGCAACAGTTACGCCGTTTGGAATTTCTCTTATTATTTTTCCTATTCTGGACATATTAATAGATTTCACAAATAATTTCGCCACCCATTTTCATCTTCCTGGCCTCTTGATTGGTCATAAGTCCTTTAGGCGTTGATATAATTGATATTCCAATTCCGCTCAGTACTTGCTTGATCTCGTCATTTTTAACATAAACACGCCTGCCCGGTTTGCTTATTCTCTTGATATGAGAAACTGCCGGCTCCTTATTGTTATATTTTAGAGTAACCAATAAATATGGGTGTGTTGCATCATTTTTCTTTTCCACATTTTTAAGATAACCATTGCCGACCAATATATCTGCGATAGATTTTTTAATTTTGGAAAAAGGTATGCAAACTTCGCGCTTGTTTATCATGGAAGCATTTCTGACTCTTGTTAGCATGTCCGCGATTGGGTCGGTCATCATATTTTATTTTCTTTTTTTATATTTAATTATTTGATATTTACCAGCTTGATTTTCTTATGCCGGGCAATCTGCCTTCATTCGCCATTTCCCTAAAACAGATGCGGCAAATGCCGAACTTTCTAATAAAAGCTCTGGCACGGCCACACTTCCAACACCGTCTCACGATTCTGGTTGAATATTTTGGTTTTTTATCAATTGACTTAGAAATTTTCGCTTTAGTAGCCATAAAATATTTTCTATTTTTTAAACGGAAAACCGAGCATTGCCAGCAATTTTCTTCCTTCATCAGCATTAGATGCTGTCGTGCATATAGCAACTTCAAGCCCGTGTATTTTGTCAACTTCATCAGCTCTTATTTCCGGAAAAGACAGATGTTCTTTCATTCCCAAAGTATAGTTGCCGACCTTGTCAAAACTGTTTGGTGAAATTCCGCGAAAATCTCTTACTCGCGGTAAAGTCAAACATAAAAATTTTTCTAGAAAATCATACATCCTTTTGCCCCTTAATGTAACCATCACTCCAATTTCCATTCCTTGCCTTACTTTAAAATTTGATATGGCTTTTTTGGCTTTAGTGCGAATTGGCTTCTGGCCTGTGATTTTTGTTAATGTACTTTCAACATTTTCAATATATCCGGATTCCTTTAAAAATCTGCCTACTCCAACATTTAGTACTACTTTATTTATTTTAGGCACTTGCATAATGTTGGACAGCTTTAATTCGGCCTTTAGCTTAGGAACGATTACTTTTTTGTATTGTTTATACAAATTATTTTCCATAATATATATTATTCAACTGTTTCTTTGCACTTTCTACAAATTCTTTGCTTTTTATTTCCTTCCACCAAATAACCGACTCTGGTTCTTTTCTCGCATTTTGGACATAAAAGAGCAACCTTGGAGACTGTTAAAGGAGCTGAAATCTCAATTATCTGGCCCTTGTCTCCGCGCTTGCTGGGCTTCATGTGTTTTTTAATTATATTGAGCCCTTCTACCACAACCTTGTTCTCTTTTGGAAAACATTGAATAACCTTTCCATTTTTTGCAAGGTCTTTCCCCTTAATTATGACTACTTTGTCTCCTGTCTTTATTTTCATATTTATCTGATTGATTACAGCACTTCAGGTGAGAGTGATATTATCTTCTTGTATCCTCTAAATCGCAATTCTCTTGCCACAGGCCCGAATATGCGAGTACCTTTTGGCTCTTTTGTCTTGCGATCAATAACAACGGCCGCGTTTTCATCAAATCTTATATAAATACCATTACTGCGCCTTATTTCTTTTCTCTGGCGAACTATAACAGCATGTATAACTTCGCCTTTTTTTACCATTCCTCTTGGAACGGCTTCCTTTACTGTGCAGGTGATTACATCTCCAATTCTGGCGTATCTCTTTTTATATCCACCCAAAACTCGGATGCACATTAGTTTCTTGGCTCCGCTGTTATCTGCAACTTTTAACATTGAACGGTGTTGAATCATATTATTTTATGACTTGTAACAATCTCCATCTTACTGTCTTTGATAAAGGTCGGCAACCCATGAACGTTACTTTATCACCGGCTTTTGCCATTCCTTTTTCATCCCGCACGTGATATTTCTTTGTGCTTTTATAATATTTCTTGTATTTGCGATGCAATTTTCGGGATTCAACAACCACATTGATTGTCTTGTCCATTGAATTTGAAAACACAACGCCGGTAAAAATCTTTAAATTTGCTTTTTTTTGCTTTTTAATTTCCATAATAATCAAATTATTTTTCATCTTTTGCTTTTTCGAAAATTCTGGCGGCCAGTAATGAACGGAGTCTGCTTATTGTTTTCTTTGCTTCATTAACCTTATGAACCTGCTTGAGCTGTTTTGAGCTGGCCTGAAAATTAAGATTGTGCAAAATAGACCGTTGCTCTGCCAGCAGTTCTTTAATTTCATCCGTATTTTTATTTTTTAAATCATCCCATTTCATAACTATTTTTTTACAAACTTTGTTCTTATACCTAATTTATATCCTGCCAAATCCATAGCTTCTTTAGCTTTGACTTCTGTTATGCCGTCCATCTCAAACAGCACGGTGCCGGGCTTTACTATTGCAACATAATGATCTGGAGCTCCTTTTCCTTTACCCATTGGCATTTCATTTCCTTTTTTCGTTATGGGCTTGTCAGGAAAAATTCTTATCCAAATTTTTCCTCCCTTTCTTACGTAGCGTGTTAAAACTCTTCTGGTTGCTTCAATTTGCCGGCTTGTAATCCATCCATGGCTCAATCCTTTCATTCCAAAACTGCCAAAATCAACTGAATTGATCCGAGTGGCCACGCCTTTGTTCCTGCGCCTGCCTTTATGCCATTTTCTATGTAATACTTTTTTGGGAATCAACATACTTGGTTATTTTTTTTCTTTTTCATCCTTGGAAGCGCTGAATTTATCATGTTTGCCAAATGACTCTCCCTTGTATATCCACACTTTTACTCCAATTACGCCATAAATCGTATGGGCTGTAACAAAAGCATAATCAATATCACTTCTCATTGTAATTAACGACATTTTTCCGGCGCTTATTTTTTCGGTTCTGGCAATTTCAACTCCATTTAATCTTCCGGCCATGCAAACCTTGACACCAAGCGCGCCCACACTCATAACTTTTTCTATGGCCTGCTTCATTACTCGCCTGAATGGAAAACGCCTTTCAATTTCAGTTGCCATGGTTTGAGCCATTATAGCGGCGCTAAGAGCGGGCTGTCTGACTTCTTGAACGTTAATCTGCACTTTCAATTTGAACTGTAAAATATTCCTTTCAATGTATTTTTTAATAACGTCCAATTCTTTACCTCCACGTCCAATAATCACGCCCGGACGTCCGGCAAGAATAATTACCTTCATTTCTTTGGCATTCCTTTCAATTCCAATAGCGTCAATAGCCGCATCTTTCAACTTCTTATTAAGGTATTCCCTAACTAACGTCTCTTGTTGAAGCATTACCGGCATGCAGTTCTTCTTGGCGAACCATTTAGAATCCCAGGTATACAATGTAGGTATCCTATATATTGTGGGGTGTACTTTATGACCCATAGATTGGTGGTTTGTTTTTTGTTTTTATATTATTCTTTTTTCTTTGCCTCGTTGGTATCTTCTTTTAATTTTACGCCGTCTTTTTTGTCTTGCTTTTTCTCTTTTGATTTCATTTCAGTTTTTTTCTCTTTTTTTTCATGTTTTAGCTCACTTACTTTTGATTCACCAGCTTTCAATTTTTCACTTTCCAGTTTCAAATCCTTAATTGAAGTCAAAATAATTGTAATGTGAGACGTCCTCTTCATGATTGAAGCTGCTCGACCGCGAGCTCTTGGCCTCCATCTTTTCAAGGTAGGGCCTTCATTTACTGTAATTGAAGAGATCTTAAGGTCAGCTTCGTCAAGTTGAAAATTATTTTTTGCATTCGCCACTGCTGATCTCAGTAATTCGGCAATTGGTTTTGTAGCTTTTTTTGGGAGCAAAGTCAAAATCTCCTGTGCTTTAATAGCTTTTTTTTCTCGTATTAAATTAGCCACCAATCTTGTCTTGCGCGGGCTAATTCTTAAATATCTTAGTTTTGCTTTAACTTCAATCATATTTTATATATCTTTGTCCTTGGCAATAGCGCTGACATCACGCCGGCTAAATCAATTTTTTCTATTTTTTATCTTTTTTCTCATCTTTTGCTTTTTTTCCGCCATGACCTACAAACTTTCTGGTTGGCGAAAACTCTCCAAGCTTATGTCCTACCATATTTTCATCAACCAAAACAGAAATAAAATTCTTTCCATTGTGAACCAAAAAAGTCATTGAGATCATTAACGGCGTTATTGTGCTGGATCTGGCCCATGTCTTAATTGGCTTATTGTCATTCAAATCTTTGGCTTTTTTCACCTTTATCATCAATTTTTCATCAGTAAAAGGGCCTTTTTTTAAACTTCTGCTCATAATTTTATATTATTTTTTTCTTCTTGATTTTCGCCTGCTTTTAACAATAAACTTAGTGCTGAATTTGCCTTTTTTCCTAGTACGCACTCCCATTGCCGTCTTGCCATAAACTGTCTGTGGACCTCTCTTCTGTCCGATCGGGCTGTGTCCTTCGCCTCCGCCATGCGGATGATCATTTGGGTTCATGTTCTTTCCTTTAACAGTTGGTCTTACGCCAAGGTGTCTTTTTCTACCGGCTTTGCCCCAACGAATCAATCGATAATCTTCATTCCCAACTTCACCTATTGTAGCAGCGCACTTTTTTGAAACTTTTCTAATTTCAGCTGATGGTAGCTTTATTATGGCATAATCTTCCTCAATTGTCATGAGCTGTGCGGAATTGCCGGCTCCTCGCACCATCTGGCCACCCTTGCCCGGTGTAATTTCAATATTGTAGACGAACATGCCAATAGGTATGTAATCCAATGGCATTCTATTTCCAATCTTTGCTTCAATTAATTTGTCTGATGACATTACTTTATCGCCCACATTCATTCCTTTAGGGCATAAAATATATGACATTCTCTTGTCTTCATATTCCAAAAGCGCAATTCTTGGCGCTCTGTTCGGATCATATTCTATGGCTTTTACTTCAGCTTCCTTATTATAAAAACTTCTTTTAAAATCAACCATTCTATAATTTCTTTTAGCGCCTCCGCCTTTGTGTCTTACTGTAATTTTTCCTTGATTGTTGCGGCCTGCCTTTTTTTTCAACGGTTTTATTAAACTTTTTGTGGGTTCTTTTTTTGTAATGTCACTAAAAACCTGGACGCTTGATTGGCGTCTGCCCGGTGTTGTTGGTTTGTAACGTTTAATTGGCATAATTATTTCTTATACTCCCTTGTGCACGTCAATACTCTTTCCCTTTTGCAAAGTAACCACTGCTTTTTTATAATCCTGTCTGCGGCCACGCGTTCTACGAAAAGTTGTCTTTCGTCCGTCAATATTCATTATGGTTATTCCTGTAGGCCTGATTCCGTATATTTCCTCCATTGCTTTTTTAATGTTATTCTTTGTGCTCCACTTTGCCACTAAAAAAGTATACTTTCCAAAACTTTCAGCCACAGCCGCTTTTTCAGTGACTAACGGGCTTAAAATAACTTTATCTGAAATACTATACAAAGGCAGTTTTTTAAGCTTTTTAACTTCAGTTACTTTTTCTTTTTTAGCTTCTTTGGTTTTGCGCTCGGGTTGCTTTTTCTCGGATTGCTTTTTTACGCCATCCTTTTCAGATATGTCTATACCAGTGCTTTTTTTAGCAATAGCTTTTTCAGCTGAAAAAGATGGCAAATGTTCCGGCTCCTTTTTCTGAGTTGCTATAATCTCAACAGCTTCTTCAGCTGTTTCCTTGATTCCCTTTTTGTTTTTTTTGTTTAATATCTTGTTAAAAAATCTCATATGGGACGCCTATTTTGTATCAACCTTTTTTGTATCAACCTTTCCATTTAACATTTTTTCAAGCTTGCTAATTGCCTGCTTGCTTAACATTAGCTGTGCTTTATTCAAAACAGCGAGAACGTTTGCATCATTAGCGCGCATAACCTCAATTTTTGGAATGTTTCGCGCCATTTTAAGCACTGCTTCATCTTTTTTATCAGTTAGTATCAAAAATGACTTTTTTTCACACGGCAAATTCTTAATCAATTCACACAAAAATTTTGTTTTTGGCTGTTCAAAATCATAATTTTCAATAATCCACAAATTTTTATTGTTTGCACGGTCGCTAAGACACATCTTTAAAGCTAAACGGCGTGTCTTTTTATTTATCTTCTGCTTGTAATTCTCAATGTTTCTTGGTCCAAAAGTAGCTCCGCCACCGCGCCACAAAGGCGAGCGTATTGAGCCATGTCGCGCTCTTCCAGTTCCTTTTTGAGCCCATGGTTTGCGTCCGCCTCCTCTTACTTCTCCCTTGTTTTTAACATGAGCATTAGACTCGCGCGCATTTGCACTTTGAGCCACAAAAACCTGGTGGACAACTTCCTTTTTTGGTTCAATCGAAAAAATCAAGTTATCCAACTCCATGTCTCCGCTTTCTTGTCCTTTTATATTGTAAACCTTGATCTTCATACTTTGTCTGTTTGTAATTGCTTTTCTTGCTCTTCTTCTTCATTCAATTCCTGATTCAATTCCTGTTTTGGATTCAATTCCGTCTCTGCAATATCTTGTGCCGGCTCAATACTGTCGCCATTGTTTTCCGTTTCAACAACTGTTGTGCCTGCATTTTCTTCTATTTCTGCTTGTTCTTTACTTTGCATATCATCATTATTAACCTCAACTACATCAACCGCATCTGTATTTACGGCGTCATTATTTACGGTGTCATTTACTTCTTCTTTAATTTGCTCATCGCTTTGAACAATTATTTTCAATTGTCCTTCTCCTTTAATAGTCAATAAGCCACTATTGGCTCCGGGAACCGCTCCTTTTACATAAAGCTCCTGCTCTTGCGGTCTAACTTCAACAACTTCCAAATTTCTTACTGTAACTTGATTATTGCCCATGTGGCCACCCATTCGCGTTCCTTTAAATACTCTCTGCGGACCTGTTGCTCCAATGGAGCCGGGCATCCTTAGCTGATCTTTGTGGCCATGACTGGCAGGTGAGCCGGAAAAACCGTGTCTTTTAACAACTCCTTGAAATCCTTTGCCTTTGGAAACTCCGGTAACTGAAATTTTATCTCCATTAACAAAGGTTGTAACGTCTATAAAATCGCCTCTTTTCAAATCCTTGGCATCTTCCGCTTTGATTGGAATTTCACGCAAATACTTGAATTTTTTCAGCCCTTTTAAATGATTGATTTGTGGCTTGTTTAATGTTTTTTCTCTTGTTTCATGGCATCCGAGCTGTATTGACACTTTTTCCTTGTTGCTGTTATTTACCATGGTTATTTGGCACGGACCACAAAAAATTCGCGTTACCGGCACAACGGTTCCGTCTTCCTTAAACATCTGTGTCATTCCGTTTTTTTTACCTAGGATAAACTTCATATTTGAAATTCGCACTATAAGGATCTGTCACCAAATACCATTTCTACTGCGAAAGCGCATTTGGCGATAGACCCTATAAAACAAAAACTAGGAACAATGACGCTATTAACAATAGTGGCGTTGTTCCTAGCCTTTCTTGTATATTAAGAGCTAATTTGGCTCTAAAGATTGGCTTGTGTGATTATTAATTTGCAATTTTTTCCTTTGTTTTCAATAAACCTGATAGATGTTTTCCAGCTTGTTGCAGGATCTTATCTACGTGGTATAAAAAAAACTTTTGTTCTGCTAAATTATACGCGATGGCTATAAAACTGTCAAGCCGATGGCTCAATTTAATAGGAAGCGTATTTATCGCTTACATTTTTATTTCAATATCAACTCCGGCTGGAATCTGTAAACTCATCAAGGCGTCAATGCACTTTGGAGTCGGATTTATAACATCAATCAACCGCTTATGCACACGCATCTCGTACTGCTCGCGAGATGTCTTGTTAATAAAAGTTGACCGATTGACAGTGAACTTTGTTTTTTCGGTTGGCAATGGAACCGGTCCAACTACTTTTGCATTGTTTCTCAATGCCGTATCAATAATATTTTTAGCGGCCTGATCAATTATCTTATTGTCATAGGCCCTAATCTTTATCCGTATCCTGTTAATGACATCAGTATTGGTGCTATCCACCTTTTTCTTGATTGTGCTTTCAGTTGGGTCTGGCATGTTGTAAAAGGAAATATTCAAGAAATGCCAGATCCCCGGATATAATCCGAGGATCTGCACTTGCTTTTTACTTAATTATTTTTATTACCACTCCTGCGCCAACAGTTCGGCCACCTTCGCGAATGGCAAAATTCATCTTGTCTTCCATAGCTACCGGCGTAATCAACTTTACTTTAATGTTAACGGTATCACCAGGCATTACCATTTCAGTTCCTTCAGGCAATTCAACCTCACCTGTCACATCAGTAGTTCTGATATAGAACTGTGGCTTGTATCCCTTGAAAAAAGGCTTGTGCCTGCCACCTTCTTCTTTAGTAAGAACATATACTTCTGCCTCAAATTCTGTGTGTGGAGTAATACTGCCCGGAGCAGCCAAAACAACTCCTCTTTCAATTTCATCTTTCTTAATGCCTCGAAGTAAAATCCCCGCATTATCTCCGGCTTGTCCTTCTGAAAGAGATTTGTTAAACATTTCTATGCCAGTAACAACTGTTTTTGCGTTATTTTTGCCCAAACCAACCATTTCAACTTCATTATTGATCTTTACCATACCGCGCTCAATCCTTCCGGTTACCACTGTTCCACGGCCTTCAATACTGAATACATCTTCAATCGGCATTAAAAACGGCTTTTCAACATCTCGCTGTGGTTCAGGAATAAATTCATCCAATGCCTTAAGAAGTTCAAAAATTGGCTTTGAAGCGGCTTCATCAGTTGGATTTTCCAATGCTTTAAGAGCTGACCCGCGAATAATAGGAGTTTTGTCTCCTGGAAATTCATATTTATTAAGGAGATCTTTAACTTCTTCTTCAACCAAATCAATCAATTCAGGATCTGAAACTTGGTCAATCTTATTTAGAAATACCACTATATAAGGAACACCAACCTGCCTTGCAAGCAAAATATGCTCTCTGGTCTGAGGCATTGGACCATCAGCCGCAGAAACAACAAGAATGGCTCCGTCCATTTGAGCGGCGCCTGTAATCATGTTCTTCACATAATCAGCATGACCCGGACAGTCAACATGGGCATAGTGACGAGCATCGCTTTCATACTCAACATGAGCTGTGGCAATTGTAATACCTCGCTCTTTTTCTTCAGGAGCAGAGTCAATCTCGTCCACGCTTTTGCTTTGAGCAATTTTACCGGCAGCGACTAGTACCTTAAGAATGGCAGCTGTTAAAGTTGTCTTTCCATGGTCAACATGACCTATGGTACCGACATTAACGTGAGGCTTATTTCTTACGAAGTCAGCCATATTAATAAACTTTACTCGGCACTGTTTTGAGTGGTCAAAACAGATTTGTTATCCAGCCGATTTACTTTTTATAATAAGTTAATTCCCGAATATATTTCCGGGATTTTATAACGGATAAATTATAACAAATTAATCAAAAAAAAGCAAGGGGATAAAGTGTGAATAACTCAACACAGCAAAAAAATGATCAACTATTCAATCGGCTCTAAAAAAAATTGCTCTTCTTCCTCTTCTTCAGCAATATCATCAAGTGGCTCTTCAACATTAATTTCCTGAAAATCAGGCCGATTATGATCTTTTTCCGGCTCAAAACCGCTATTACCCTGCGGTTCAATATATAGGGGATCATCAATTGGCGCATCAGTTGACATTTTATTCGGCAAACCAGAGGCAACTTTTTCATCCTTATTAAAGCCGTCAATTGTTTCAGAATCTTGAATTGAAGAAGAATCCTTATCTCTTTCCAGATCTTCAGGCGCGTCAAAATCTTCAACTAAAAAATTTTCATTTCCGGATTTTTCCATTGATTCGGGAAAAATCTCGTTTTTTACCAAAAAATTGTCTTTTGGCTCGTTTGGCATGTCATAATCTGCCTTACTTGGCATGTCATAACCCATGCTTAAATCTTCATCGTCGTAATCTTCATCATCAAACCAATAATCATCATAATCATCAAAATCCCCACAATTATCATAAAAATCAAGCGATTGGCTCTCATTTAGAGCTCTCCATAGAGAAATATCTCTATTTATCCGGTTCATCATTTCATCTTCGGGCATTCCTTTAAGCTGAACATTGGAAGCCAGCATTCGCTCATACTCATTAAGATCCATTAAAACAAACACGCTGTCTGATTCAGAATCAGGAACAATTATTTTATCGCCTGTCCTGCGCATTACTTTAATTATCTTTTTAAACTGGTTGGAATTCATAATTAATAATGTTATTTGTGGATTTTACCATTGTTGCATAAAAAGTCAAATGGCGATGTTGAAAAATGCAGATAAAAAAACAGACCCTAAATATATAACATCTCATTGACTTTTATTTATTTGTGTTCTAAAATATGGCTCATATAATATTGAGCCGTTGGCTCAAATAATAATTTTTCCTGTATGAACAAAGTTGAATGGGTGTCGGCCAAAATAAAAAAATCAGCCGACTCAATAAACAACAAACGCGTGTTGTTTTTTCTTTTGCTACTTGGAGCAGTTATCGCGCCAACAGTATTGGCCGGGGAAAGTAATTCGGAAGTCGCTCAAAGCGCCGGACATGGTTCAGAGACCGCAGTCACGTTCTTATGGATTGCTGTTATTTTAATAGCTGCAAAAATTTCATCACTTATTGAAAAAATCGGCCAGCCATCTGTGCTTGGAGAACTGGTGATCGGTGTGATTTTGGGAAATCTGGCATTGCTCGGCATTGGATTGTTTGACCCAATAAAAACAAACCACATCATAGAATTTTTAGCCGAACTCGGAGTAGTCATTTTACTTTTTCAAATAGGGCTTGAATCCAACATAAGGGAAATGAAAAAAGTGGGTTTAAAAGCCGGGCTGGTTGCGATAGTCGGAGTTGTTGCCCCGTTTGTGCTCGGAACATATGTTGTTGGACCATGGCTTCTTCCTGGGCTTGGCTTTAATGCTTATCTTTTTTTGGGAGCCACTCTGACAGCCACTTCAGTGGGTATTACCGCGCGCGTATTTAAAGATCTTAATAAATTACAAACAAAAGAAGCTCAAATAGTGCTTGGAGCGGCTGTGATTGATGATGTGCTGGGTTTGATTATTCTAGCCGTTGTATCTGCGATTGTAACAGTCGGTTCAGTGGGCATTGGAGTAATTACATGGATAACGGCCAAAGCCGTTCTATTTCTGATTGGCTCAATTATAATCGGTCAAATTCTTGCTCCAATTTTGAGCAAATTCTTTGCAAAAATCCATACGGGAGTGGCTATGAAATTTACTTTGGCAGTATGTTTCGGCCTAGTATTTGCTTATCTGGCGCAAGTAATAGGCCTTGCCCCAATAGTTGGGGCATTTGCAGCCGGTCTTATTCTTGATCCTGTTCATTTTAGATATTTTAAAGATCCAAAAGTGGTGCGTGATGTTAAAAAATCCATTGAAGGGATTGAATGTAGCGATAACATCAGAGAAAAAATTGGAAAGGCAATTGAACCGCACGCGCACAGGCATATTGAAGATCTGATTGAGCCACTTGGCAACTTCTTAATTCCAATATTCTTTGTAATGACTGGCATGACAGTTAAAATTGAAACAATGTTTGATTTCAAAGTTTTGGGTTTGGCAATTGGAATTACAATAGTCGCATTTTTCGGCAAAATTATTGCAGGATTTGTTGCGGGAAAAGGCGTGAACAAAACAATTATCGGATTTGGCATGGTACCGAGAGGAGAAGTTGGTTTGATTTTCGCAGTAATCGGCAAATCACTTGGAGTTGTAACAGATGAAATATTTTCCATTATAGTCATCATGGTAATCCTAACAACGCTTCTTACTCCTCCTATTCTGACTTACTTGCTTAAAAAGCAGGATAAAAACGTAAGTAAAACGGAACAAGTTTAAGTGAAAATATTCTTAACATACCAAAAAAGCCCTGCAATCGCGCGGGGCTTTTTTGTTTTAAGTAAATTTTAATTCCTGCCGTGCCTTGCTTTAATATTTCATTATATGTGATATAATATAATTAGAGAGGCATATTTTTAATACACATAATATTTCACGATATGAAATTACAAAAATTAAAATATCTGGCAAAAATTTTAATCCCCTGTGTGATGCTATGGTGTGCAAGCATAAGCGCCCTCCCCATACAAACAGCACAAGCAAAACAAACTTACGGCAGTCCTGTAGCATGCACTTTGTTAAAAGCCGGCGATAATGTAAAAGTGAACGAACTGAACAAGCCGGCAATATGGAATATTGGTGAGGATGGATTGTTAAGGCCATACCCGGACGGCAACATTTTCAAAAGCTGGTTTAGCAATGAAAAATATTCAGGCCATTACAAACTTATTACGGAAAGTTGTATAAACACATACAACACAGCCACAAACTTTCCAATTTATGTTAATTTTAGGCCTGCTTCATATGTCATAAAAAGAATGTATTATGACCAGCTTTATGTTGTTCTTCCAAATAATACAAAAGCGCCCATAACATGGCAGGCCGCTGAAGCACTTTATGGGAAAAAATTCAAAGTAATGGAAGTTAAATTGTATTTATGGGACAACTATTATAATGATTCCTCTGAAATATCTGGCTCTGACCCCATGCCTCATGCCGGAAGCATAGTAAAAAAAGACAATAAAAAATATTATGTAAATGAAAATGGCACGCTTAGTGAAATAAATACCAATGCCTTTATACAAAATGAATTTAAAGAGCAATTCGCGCGCCAGCTGTCCAACACATACTCTTCTTCTGTATCATTCGGAACTTCAATCTCAAATAAAATTGAAACTATTGTAAGTAAAACGCAAAACAAAAATATAACAACCAATCCTGTCTCTTCCAATTCATCCTCAGGAGCAACTTCATCCAATTCAACAAGCTCGGGAAGCTCTGCATCTTCAGGAACAGGAACAAACGCTCCTTCAACAAACACCGGCTCAACAAGCAGTGGCTCTTCAAGCACAGGGTCATCTTCAAGCAACACCAATTCAACCGGCAGTAGCACTACCGGCAGTGGCACTTCAACAGGAAGTTCAACCAACACAACCGGAAGCCAAACAACATCAACCAACATTTCAACTGGAACCGGTTCAACTGGAACGGGAACGGGCTCATCCTCAACAGGATCATCAAGTTCAGGAAGTGGAACCACATATTATGTGCGCACAGATGGAGGTAGTGCCAGTCAATGCAATGGACTTTCCAACTCCGCATACCCGGGCACAGGCACCAACCAAAACTGCGCTTGGAAGCATCCGTTTGTAGCGCTTCCACCGGAAGGCACAGCGCGAATTTCAGGCGGGGATACTTTAATGATAGCAAACGGATCTTACAAAATGGGATATGGAGCGTCTGTCGGAGCTGAAAACTGCAGTGAATACTGGCCATGGGACTGCCACATGCCCGCTATACCTTCAGGCACAAGTTCTGCAAATAAAACCAGAATACTTGGAGAATCATGGGATAGCGGATGCTCTACAAAACCACAGCTTTACGGCGCTGAAAGGTCATATATGATTTTTGACTTGCGAGGCACTAATAATATTGAAATGCAGTGTTTGGAAATAACAGACAGGTCAGCTTGCGTTGAATTCCACAGCGGAGGCAACGCGTGCAATAGAGACAACTACCCGTATGGCAATTGGGCATCAGTCGGGATATGGGCTGAAGATTCATCAAACGGTCTTTTGAAAAATATTGATGTGCACGGACTTGCAGGCCGTGGATTGATGGCAGGCCGACTGACCGACTGGACAATTGAAGACACAAAAATTCAAGGAAACGGATGGGCCGGCTGGGACGGAGATATTGACGGCAGTGATTCCAACAGCGGAACGATTACTCTAACGCGCGTTAATATTGATTGGAATGGATGCGGAGAAACATACCCAGGAAGACTGCCAACCGGTTGTTGGGGACAAAGCGCCGGAGGATATGGCGACGGACTAGGAACAGGCGAAACAGGAGGAAATTGGATAATACAGGATTCAACATTTTTGCATAATACTTCAGACGGACTTGATCTGTTGTACCACAGAAGCGGAGGTACAATTACCATCAACAGAGTTCATGCCGAGGGCAATGCAGGCAATCAAGTAAAAACAACAGGAAACGCTCAAATCACTGACAGCGTGATAGTTGGCAATTGCGCGTATTTTGAAGGCAAATCATTCACGCACAATGTTGATGCCTGCAGAGCGCTTGGTAATGCTGTATCATTAAATCTTACAGGCGCAACCACTCCGGCATTATTCTATAACAATTCCGTTTACAGCCAAGGAGACGGGCTTTTGCTTGTTGATGGAGGAGGAACAATTAAAGCGCGCAACAATATTTTTTACGCGGGAGTTGATTACTGGCAAAATTATGAAAATTCATTTTACTTCTATACTGAAAGCAACACTACACTGGATGGCGACTATAATCTGGTATATAACGCCAAGGACAACAGCAATTACTGCGCCACAGGTTCTCATAATTTATGCACCTCAAATCCTCAATTTAATTCAACATCTGCAAACAGTTTTAATTTAAGATTGAACGCGACAAGCCCGGCCATTGATGCGGGCACGACAGCTATCACAACAATTGATTTTACAGGCGCAAGCAGGACAAAAGGAAGTTCACCTGATATGGGAGCTTATGAAATTAATTAACTACTACTAATACTAAATAATTATCATTAATTACATGACCCCAACAATCAAAAAAATAACTTTTTTAAGTTCGCTTGTGATGGTTTTAATTACAGCGCTTATACTTGCAAAATATCTTCCGGCAAGTCCGGCTATTTCAGCGGACAGTTCTTGCCCCGCTCTCAATCTGGGTGACTTAATAAAAGTAAACGGTGACAGCAAAACAGTATATACTCTCAATCCCAACAACGAACTAGTGTACTTTCCAAATATAAATGTATTAAGAACTTGGGAATATAGCCCGACAAATTATGTAACAATAGGCGCGGACTGCTTGGAATCGTTTCCCGTGCCAACCGGCCAATCAGCAGTTATACAACGCGCAGGTACATATATTGTCAAACGCCAATACGGCAATGAACTTCGCGCTGTTCTTCCAGGCGGAATTCTATCAACAATAACACCTGAAGCGGCGCGCGTTCTTTATGGAAACAAAAAAGGTGAATATGTTGTGCTTGCAATCAATCACTATATATGGCCAAACTACCTAACCACCGGACAACCAATCAACGCGCTGGAAGAAAGTGATGTGCGGTTGCATCCGGGAATGTTGGCTTATGTAAAAGGAAGATCATATTATGTTGATACAAGCAATGTATTGCATGAAATAACTGCTGAAGGGATAAGAGCTAATAACTTTCAAACTCGTTTTAGACGCGGATTTTTAGAAAATGTCATAAAAGATATGACAATGGGCAGTAAAATAAACAGAGCCCTTCCTCATTTGCTTGATATGACCCAGCGCACAACTGAAAATTATGATCTAACTCCGCCAATGCCAACTCTAACGGGAGCGGCATCAACAAATACAGTACGCGTAAACTGGAAGGCTTACGCCGGATCCGGCTTTAAAAAATATTATATTGTCAGATCTGAAACAAACACAAATCCAAAATATCCGACTGACGCTGTAATTTCCTCATCAACGCGCATTAACTTTATTAATTATACTGACTTGAATCTGCCTGATGACTTCACATACCATTACAACTTATGCGTTGAGCAAGCAAGCAATGTTATTGTGTGCTCAGAACCAATTACAGTTTCTCAAAGTCCTATAATACCGCCACCAACAACAAATGGAACGGTTTACTATATCCGAACGGATGGTGGTAATGCCAGCCAATGTGATGGTTTGGAAAACACTGCATACCCGGGCACAGGCACCAACCAAAACTGCGCTTGGAAGCATCCGTTTGTAGCGCTTCCACCGGAAGGCACAGCGCGAATTTCAGGCGGGGATACTTTAATGATAGCAAACGGATCTTACAAAATGGGATATGGCGCCTCTGCAGGAGATGAAGGATGTGCAAGCGCATATTCTTATGACTGCATTATGGCTCCAATACCGTCCGGACCTGATGCCAGCCACAAGACCCTTATTCTTGGAGAAAACTGGAACACAGGATGTTCAAGCAAGCCACAGCTTTGGGGTTCAGGCAGGCCTTGGGCAATTCTTGATATGAATAATAAAAGCAACATTGAATTGCAGTGTTTGGAAATAACAGACAGGTCATCTTGCGTTGAATTCCACAGCGGAGGTAACTCATGCAATAGAGACAGCGCGCCTTTTGGCGACTGGGCATCAACCGGATTGCGCGCTTCCGGTTCAAGCAATGTGCTGTTAAAGAATTTGGATATTCATGGACTGGCGCACACAGGGATTTATGCCGGCCGACTAACCAACTGGACAATTGAAGATACAAAAATTCAAGGCAATGGCTGGGTTGGATGGGACGGAGATGTTGACGGCAATGATTCAAACAGCGGAACAACCACTTTCAAACGCGTTAATATTGATTGGAATGGATGCGGAGAAACATACCCGGGAAGACTGCCAACCGGTTGCTGGGGACAAAGCGCCGGCGGATATGGAGACGGACTTGGAACAGGAGCCACAGCAGGCAACTGGCTAATTGAGGACTCAACATTTTTGCACAATACTTCTGATGGGCTTGATCTGCTATACCACAGAGGCGGAGGCAAAATTACCATCAGGCGCGTCCATGCTGAAGGCAATGCAGGCAACCAAATTAAAACAAATGGCAATGCTGAAATAACAGACAGCGTAATAGTTGGCAATTGCGGATATTTTCAAGGAAAATCATTTACCCATAATGTTGATGCTTGCAGGGCGCTTGGAAATGCCATGTCAGTAAATATGGAGGGATCTACCAGCCCAATACTAATCTACAACAATTCAATTTACAGTGAAGGCGATTGCGCCTTAATAAGCGAAGGCGGATCAAACACAATTACATCAAGAAATAATATATATTATGCGGGCACTGATTATTGGCAACCGTTTGAAAAATCCTGCTTATTCTATACCGGCGCTAACGCAAGATTTGATACTGACTATGATATTGCGTTTCAAACCAAAGACAGCAATAATTATTGTGCACTAGGAAGCCATAATCTTTGCAATACAGATCCAAAATTCGCTTCAATTGAGCCAACATCATTTGATTTGCGCTTAAAGGATTCCAGCCCAGGAATCAATAGAGGAACAACGCCTATCACAACAATTGATTTTATGGGCGACAACAGGACAAAAGGAAGTACAACTGACATTGGCGCGTATGAAATGAAATAGCAAATCGCGCATAATTTGCGCAACTTTGACGCAAGAAAAGCGCGAAAAAAAATAATTAAAAAAGCTCCGACAATATGCCGGAGCTTTTAAAAATTTTAATAGCCATATTGCCAAATTCCATTTTGGCCGGAGGGCTTGATTTACGATTACTTTAATTTTCCACTTATAATATCAACTGCCGCGCTTGCCGGAACTTCAGCATAATGGCCGAATTCCATTGTAGAGCTTGCGCGCCCTTGTGATAAGGATCGCAAAGTTGTGGTGTATCCGAACATAGTAGCCAGCGGAACAATGCATTTGACTGTCTTCATTTGTCCTCTATCTCCCATTTCTTGAATTTGAGCTCTGCGTGAATTAAGATCGCCAATAACATCACCCATATATTCTTCAGGCATTACAGCTTCAACTTTCATAATTGGCTCCAATATGATTGGATTGGCTTTTTTGCATGCCGCTTGAAACGCCATTGATCCGGCCATTTTAAATGCCGCCTCAGAACTGTCAACTTCATGATAAGAACCGTCAAAACAAGTTGCCTTAACATCAACAACCGGATAGCCGGCTTGTATTCCGCGATCAATTGCTTCCTTAATTCCTTTTTGAATTGCAGGCAGATATTCTTTTGGAACTATCCCGCCTTTAATGGCATCCACAAATTCAAATCCAACACCGCGATCCATTGGCTCAACTTTAAGCCAGCAATGACCATATTGTCCGCGACCACCGGACTGCTTTATGTATTTGCCTTCGCCTTCTGCGCTCATCTTTATTGTTTCTTTGTAAGCGACCTGCGGCTTGCCGACATTTGCCTGCACTTTAAATTCGCGCTTTAAACGATCAACAATAATATCAAGATGAAGCTCGCCCATTCCGGAAATTATCGTCTGCAAAGTTTCCTCGTCAGTATGAACTTTAAAAGTTGGATCTTCTTCCATAAGCTTTTGTAATGAAAGCCCAATTCTCTCTTGATCGGATTTTGTCTGGGGTTCAATGGCAACTGATATAACTGGCTCCGGAAATGTCATTTTTTCAAGCACAATCAATTTATTTTCATCGCATAAAGTATCTCCTGTTCCGGTATTCTTTAAACCGATGGCAGCCGCAATGTCGCCGGCAAATACTTCAGTAACATCTTCACGGCTATTGGAATGCATTCTCACGATTCTTCCAAGCCGTTCCTTTTTCTCGCTTATTGGATTGTAAACATAGGTGCCGGCTCCCACAGTTCCGGAATATACTCGGAAAAAGATGAGCTTTCCAACAAACGGATCGGTTGCCACCTTAAAAGCCAGCGCGCTGAATGGAGCGTCATCGCTTGCCGGCCTGCTTTCTTCCTCTTCTGTGTCAGGATTAATTCCTTTGACAGGCAAAAGGTCGGTTGGAGCGGGCAGATAAGCTACAACAGCGTCCAGCATCGGCTGTACTCCGATATTGCTGAGAGCAGATCCGCACAGCACAGGAAAAAGATTTCCTTTTACTGTCATGATTCTTAATGCATCTTTTATTTCCTCCACAGTTAATTCTTTTCCTTCAAGATATTTATTCATGTATTCATCATTAGCTTCAGCCACTTTTTCAATCATTTCATCTCTATATTTTTTTACTTGCTCAATCATGTCTGTTGGAATTTCAATTTCAATGACATTTTCACCATGCTGGCCTTCAAATTTATATGCCTTTTGACCAATCAAATCAATCAACCCTTTAAAAGTGCCTTCAGCGCCAATCGGCAATTGAACGGCCAGAGCATTTTTTGAAAGACGCTCGCGGATGGAACTTAAACTCGCGTAAAAGTCAGCTCCCATTTTATCCATTTTGTTAATAAATGCAAAACGAGGCACATTGTATTTGTCGGCCTGATGCCACACTGTCTCAGATTGCGGTTCAACTCCTTGAGAACCGTCAAAAACAGCTACAGCGCCATCCAATACGCGCAAGGATCTTTCAACTTCCACTGTAAAATCCACATGTCCCGGCGTATCTATAATGTTTATGCGATGATCTTTCCAAAAACACGTAGTTGCCGCTGAAGTGATTGTAATTCCTCGCTCGCGCTCCTGCTCCATCCAATCCATCTCGGCCTCGCCTTGATGAACTTCGCCCATTTTGTGTTTTTTACCTGTATAGAAAAGCACGCGCTCGGTAGTTGTTGTTTTGCCGGCGTCAATATGGGCCATGATCCCTATATTACGAGTGTTTTCCAATGAATATTCTCTTGGCATATTAATGCTTTTATTGTTATTTTTTCTTTTTTCTAAATCTGGCAAAATGGGCAAATGCCTTATTGGCTTCAGCCATGCGATGTATATCATCCCTCTTTTTAATTGCATCGCCCAAATTCTGCACGCTTTCCTGCAGTATGTCAGCCAGCTTATCGCTCATTGTCCTGCCTTTTTTGGCTTTTGCCGCCCCAATTATCCAGCGGAAAGCCAAAGCTTGCTGTCGTTTTGAACTAACCGGAATAGGCACCTGATAGTTGGCGCCACCCACCCTTCTTGACCTTACTTCAACCTGTGGAGAGACATTTTTAACTGCTTCCTCAAAAATCTTAAGCGGATCTTTTTTTGTTTCACCCTCTCCTTTTGCCTCAGCCCCTATTTTTTCCAAGGCCTTATAGACAACCGACTGAGCGATTGTCTTCTTGCCGTCCTTCATTACATAATTAATGAATTTAGCCAGTTGCTCACTGCTGTACTTTGCCTCAGCCGGCAATTTTCTGGTTAAATCCTTGTTTTTTTTACCTCTCATAGTATCAAGATGTTAATTATTGCTTGGCTTCTTTGGGCTTTTTAGCGCCGTACAAGCTTCGACCACGTCTTCGCCCTTCCACCCCTTGGGCATCATAAACTCCGCGCACAACATGATAGCGCACACCCGGAAGATCACGTACTTTTCCACCGCGAAGCATTACTATTGAATGTTCCTGCAAATTGTGTCCCTCACCCGGAATATATGCGATCACTTCCATTCCATTGGATAATCTTACTTTTGCCACCTTGCGCAAAGCGGAATTCGGCTTTTTTGGAGTTGTTGTATAAACCTTAGTACAAACTCCGCGCTTGAAAGTAGCGCCTTTGCGCAATATTGTTTTCTTGCGATGAAGAGTATCCAGAGTAAACTGCAGTGCCGGCACCTTGCTCTTTTTTACTTTTGATTGCCTTGGCTTGCGCACGAGCTGATTTATTGTAGGCATAATGTCCTATAAATTATTTAATATGCTTTGTAATTACAGACGCGAATTTTTTAAGCGCCTGATTTTGTAATAAAAAACTGACCTTTTACAATCAGCCACGATTTTTTAAGGTTTTACCCGTTCCCAGCCATATTATTATGAGCAAGGGCGGATTTAATATTCTGACAAAATTATACGATAATTTAGCAAGTGTGTCAATGGTACCTGTGGATTTCTTTGCAGGCTTGGCATGATCAGGACAAAAAACACAAAATTATTTCAAAGAATTCCACCGCCCTTGCCACATATCTTTCATGGTATCTGCTATAATAATATCCTCAATAATAGTGACAGAATATGGCTTTTTTAATCTTAACTTGACAAACCATAGATTTTATGATATAATAATGTTAACAAATATGATAACTTTCTCCAATCATTAAAATATGGACAATATAGAATTAGACAAGTTGGTTTCTGAATTGCAAATATCAAAAGATCAAATATTGCGTGAGGAAGCAGAAATGTTATTTTTAGATCAGCTTGGAAAAAATAGAATATCTTCAAAACTGGTTTTTTATGGTGGAACTGCTTTGCGGTTAGCATATAATTCCCCCCGTTTCTCTGAAGACATAGATTTACTAATGATTGGCAATGTATCACTATCAGAGCTTAAAATTTTTTTGAACACAATTCTTAAAAAGAACGATAATTGGAAGTTGATTGATATAAAGAACAAGCGCCAGATATTATTTGCCTTGATAAATATCAAAGATGAAAAATTAAAACATAATTTTTCAATTAAGATAGAGATTCATAAACCCAAGAAAAAAATAGATGTTGAATATAATTTGGCCTCAATCCAGAGCCCAACAAGTATAGCTCAACCCCTGTTATTAGTACCGAGCATAGAAGCAATGAAAGAATTAAAAATAGCAACAATTAAAGACAAAAAAAAAGCGCGAGATATATTTGATTTATGGTTCATCTTCCAAAAAATGCGAGAACCCTTTGTTATAGGGCAAAAAGTTAAATACAAAGAAAATGAGTTTAAAAATGAATTACAAGTTTTTTTACCCAAAAAATATTATCCGCTAGTAAAACAATTGTATGAACAAGTTAGTGAGTAGAATAAAAAGGATACCGAGAATAACCTTTAATTATAATGACTTAAAAAAAATTACCGATCTTGAGGACGGTAGTTTGCGAGTCGCTGTTTTTCGGTTGATAAAAAGCGGAGCAATAACAAGAATAAGCAAAGGTATTTATACTACTGATATTTCTAAAGTTGATTGGGAAATCTTTGCTGTCCAGAATTATGAACCCAGCTACCTTTCTTTTGAATGGGTGTTGGGCAAATATGGTGTGTTGAGTCAAAAGCCATATAATTTAACTTTGGCGACTAGTAGACAAACTAAGATAATTAATACAGTTCATAATATTATTTCCTATCATCATCTACAAACAAAAATGTATTGGGGTTATGTAAAAAAGAATGGGTATCTGGAAGCAGACTTGGAAAAGGCGTGGCTAGATTTGGCATATTTATCTTTAAATGGCTATACAAAGTTTGATTGCCAAGAAATGAATTTATCTTTGCTGAATAAAAATAAAATAAAAAAATATTTAAAAAAAATAGGGATAAAAAAATTATCCAATTTGGTTTTAAGCACAGGAATGATTTAGGTTCAACAGATATCCGCACGCTTGACATAAAGCCATTATAGTGTAAATGTAGTATAAAATGAGACAATGGAGAAGATCATGAAAAGATACAGAGTGATTTCGCTTTTGATGCTGTTCACACTTTCACCCGCCTGCGCGCGCAAGCAGGTGCTCAGATCCGAATTGGTTCGCGTAGAAATCCGTGCAAAAGGCGCAAGCAATTCTAGTAGAGAAAGCCTACTTAAGGCCATTACCTTCAGTGGCTTGATGATCAGCGTCCACAAGACCGAAAGCTTGCAGGGCGTGAGCAAGCTCAGCAAGAAGGCCACTTCGCGGATGCTGTTCAACCAGTGGTCCGAGTGCATTATCGGATCTGACAATGATCAGCTTATCCTAATGCTCAGGCGATATAAGTATGAATTCGGAATTGAATTGTGGTATCTCAACAAAGCAGTGTATCCCACAAAAAAAATGGCACGTCAAACATTGAGACACTTCATCAAAGCAGATGCCTCTGAACTTCTGTGCTTCAAGTAGCACCTCCCCCCGGAGTCGAACACATCGACTGCCCCGTAGCAACCCCGGTCTTTCCGACTGCCGACAAGGGTTGCTTCATTTTTTATAATCCGCGTTTGCGCTTTGCGCGATAATGCCGTATCATAATATACAACATTTGATATTGAATCTGATGACATAAATATCTAATACGGGTCTGTCGCCAAATGTGCTTTCGTAGCGAAATTGATAAATTATGAGACAAAATTGTTGATAATTCCATAGTTATCTTCGCTCGCTCGGAAAAGAAAAATTATCATTTTTCTTCTCTCTCGCTTCGCTTGATAAAAAATTTTGAGGCCTATCTGTAAGATAAGCCAAGAAATTTTGAAACGATTTTGGCCATAATTTATTAATTGCAGTAGAAATGGTATTTGGTGGCAGACCCAATACGCACATCATCAGCCATAAGTCCACATTAAATTAATTGCTAACCCACTAATATGCAACTACTGCTAACTTTTATTTTCTGCGCTCTATCGCTCGCCGTACTTGCGGCATTGTATCTTTTTTATAAAAAAATATCAGCTTCCCAAAAGTCGCCTGACTCAGACCAGCACTTGTTCGTAATGCTACAAAATCAAATTCAGGAAACAAACAGATTGATTGACCAAAAAATGAATGAAACAAACAAAACAATGAATGATACGCGCCACAACCTCAACCAAACAATACAGGATCAGTTCGGGCAAAGCGCCAAGTTTATCAGAGGAATAACCGAGCAGAGCAACAAAATGATTGTTGACATAACTGAAAAATTAACCAGCTTGGATAAAACCAATCAACAGGTCATTGGATTTTCCGAACAATTGAACAACTTGGAAAAAGTTTTAACAAGCCAAAAAACGCGTGGTAATCTTGGCGAAGCCGGACTTCAGCTTGTTTTGGAAAACATACTTCCGCCGGGCGCTTATAAATCCCAATACCAATTTGAAGACGGCGACATTGTGGACGCGGTCATAATAACAAAGGAAGGCATGATTCCGATTGATGCAAAATTCTCACTTACTAACTACCAGCGCTTGTTCGACGAAAAAGACGAGCGCAGGCGCGTTGAATTGGAAAAAGAATTTAAAAATGATTTAAAAAAGCGCATTGATGAAACATCCAAGTATATAAAACCAAAATACGGAACAATGGAATTTGCTTTTATGTTCATTCCGGCTGAAGCAATTTATTATGACTTGCTTGTAAATCAAGTTGGCGCCATAAAAAGCAACACACGCAATATGATTGATTATGCTTTTACTGAAAAAAAAGTCATCATTGTTTCGCCAACCACATTTTCCGCTTATTTGCAGACAGTGCTTCAGGGACTAAGGGCTTTCAAAATTGAAGAAAGCGCCAAAGAAATCCGCGAAAATGTGCAAAAACTGGGTAAGCACATTATTACCTATGAAGATTTCATGAAAAAGCTGGGCTCCAGCATAGGAACATCGGTCAATCATTATAATCATGCTTACAAAGAGCTTGCTAAAATAGACAAAGATGTGGTGCGCATTACTCAAGGAGAGCGCGCCATTGAACCGGAGCTGATTGAAAAACCTGCGGTTGAATAAAAACACTCAGCTATTTTTTTTACATGTCGTTCTGGGGGGCACACCTGTGGTTCCCGAACGAATTAAAGGATCCCTCCGGGAAGTGAATTTAAATTTGTTATTTCGCCAGTAATTTAATGTTAAGTTGTATAACTAACAATGAGTTCTAACAAAAAAATACTAATAAATAATAAAAGACCCCCTTTTGTAAGGAGATCTTTTGCTCGGGTAAATTTGCTATAATAATGACTTTTTTAGACGCTTGAGCGTAAATCCTCAACCCTTTTATCACCGCCTCTATCTTCATCATTTTTTTGTTGAATCATGCTCCACGCCGACCTGACAATCTGTTCGCGCCCTTTAACATCGACTGCAGAACCGCGAATATCACCACCTAACTCATCCGGTGACACATTAATCAAATCCTCATACTCACCTTTTTTCGGCAATGAATTATCTATTTTTGAATCCACATTATAGAATATTTTATAACCAGCAGGACCTTGCGGCTCGGCTAAAATAATTACGAGATGCTGTTTGCCTGTAAAATCAATTATTTTGAAACCTCCGCGTGAATTTTTTATTGTTACGCCCAGATCTTTTTTTAGCTGATCGTACATTTTTCGTACTGTTTCAGGATCATCATCAAAATCCAAAACTCCTCCATCCTCTAATTTATCTTCAGGTCCTAAACCCAATACATTCTTGGCTTTTTCTGCAAAGTCAGAATTTAATTCTGGCATAGTATTATATTAAGAATAATAATATTTTAAATTATACCAAAATCCACTTAATTGGTCAATACGATTCAATTAAAAAATCATGTAAAAATACTTGAAAATTAATTGTTATTATGATATAAAGCTCATAGCGACCCTGTAGTTAAATGGATATAACGAGAACCTCCTAAGTTCTAGTTCCAGGTTCGATTCCTGGTGGGGTCACTAAAACAAGCTTCGTAAATCTAAACCTGTTAATCCGCAAAAACTATCTCATCTCTTAATTGTCTTCTTTGTTCGCACTTGCTTTAATAATTTCTTCAAATAAACAGGATCAGATATTAGCTCTAAATCATGAATTAAAACATCAAACTGATCCTTTGACAAAAAAAATCCAAGCGTATCTTTGCCTCTCAAAATTCGCGTAATCCCACGCAAATGGCGTGAAGGGCTTTTTTGCAATTCTTTAATATTCACCACATACTCATTTTGAATTGATTTTAATGTTTTAAGCATATTTGTTATATATACAATAGTATATACCTCTTCAAAATTATAGTCAAGCTTATGCTAAGCTATCATATATCTTAATTCAATCAATTACTCACTTTAACCGACTTTACATGTCCCAATAGTTAATGATATTGTTACTATCTATTAAAATCGCGCTATAAATTAGTGCATAATTCGTCTTGGAGGTTAGATGTCAACGACAACTAACAGCGTAAAAATCGAAAATCTGAGGATATGTATCAATATAGTTCCGGTCACGAGTTTGATCGAACTGTATAAAGATGGTAAAATCTCAGAACTGAAACTGGAGTTTGAAAGAGACTCAGCCGGCAACATCATTTATACAGATAGCTTTATGGCAGACTACTGCGACATTCTCGCCGGTTTCGGCATACAGGGGCTGATTTAAATCTGATTTTTGCATTGCTCAAAGTCCAGGCCCTCCATGCTCGTGCGTTGTTAACGGCTCAAACACGGATGGGCAACATTATCCACTCTATTGAGGAGTGTTTTTTTATCACAATTATAGCTAATGGGGATGCGAATGAACCCCTCCCTGTGCCAAGAGCACAGGGTATCAGGTCAAAAGGCATAATGTCTGCGACTCTACGCCGTGGCAAGACCACGGGGTACTTTACCTGCGCTCGCTCGGAAATGAAAACAAGTTTTCATTTCTCTCACTTCGCTTGGTAATAAAAAGATAATCTTGCCTAAATTTATTTTTATGATATACTTATGCTAATTTAACTTGTCCCATTGGTATCCTTTTGGGACTTGTTCAGTAATAGAAAACTATACCTTTGACTATTCTCTACGTGCCCATCATGAGGGGCAAGCCACTGCTATGCCTTAATAACTCTGCTTCAATTTTAAAAACCCAATCAAATTTATGAAGACAATCCTATTCATCGGCAGATTTCAACCTTTTCACATAGGTCATTTGTCAGTATTAAAAAAGATTGACAAGCGAAATGATGTAAAAAAAATTATAATAGGAATTGGAAGCGCTCAATATAGCAATACGCAAAAAAATCCATACAGTTTTGAACAAAGAAAAAAGATGATTGTAAACGTTTGTAAATCCAAAATAAAAAAGTCGATTACGGTTATTCCTTTAGATGATTTTAACAATAACGCGAAATGGGTTAAAAACGTTGAAAAAATGGCTAAAATCTTCAATGAGGCCTACTCAGGAAATGATTTAGTGACAAAACTACTGTCCGAACGGGGATATTTGATCAATAAAATAGACAAATCAATTGACATTAGCGCGACAAAAATCAGAGAAATGATTAAAAAAGGAGATATTCAATGGAAAAAATACATTCCCTATTCTGATGCTGAAATCTATAATTAATGCCTGCCATGGCCTATGGGCCTATGGTCTAATGGTACGACGCCACACTCGCATTGTGGAAATAGGAGTTCGATTCTCCTTAGGTCCACGGGCGATGGCAGGCAAAAATGAATTTACTCGCAATCAACCTCCGAAAATTTAAAAATCTTTAAAATAATCGTAAAATCCTTAAAAAAACAGGCCAAGTTCCGATAAAACGCAGATTCCCCCGAAAAGAGAACTCTTTCTTTGCTAAAAACAGATAGTTCCGATAAAAGGAAATAATGCGTTTGTATACACTATCCTGTACAAAAAATACTTATTTAAGTATTTTTTTGATTTTTTGGTATATTTTGTTAATTTTCTGTGGATAAAGTTGTGCATAAAGTGTTGAATCTGGGGATAATTTGTATAGGATAGCGTATACAAATTAAGATTTTTTGAAATTTTGCGTTTTTTTGGTCTTTTTTTTGTATAGGATACTCTATACATTTAGAACCATATTTTTTATCAATATTTTTCAAAATCGTCGTTCCCTGTGAAACCGGTATATATTTTATGTAAAAATTGATTATCAACAAAAAAACCGCCAAATGTAAATCATGGCGATTTTTTTATTCTCACTGCGCACCATATTTTGATGCGAAGAATTGAATCCCAACTTGTCCGGACGGACTTAACCTGCTGTTGGGGGAGCAGTACTATTTATAATGAGCCGTAGAAGGTGGATCAACGATGGTGAGATACCCTTCTAGCCATGTACCCTCCAACTCTTTGGTCAGTAATCTAGCGAATTTTTTAACCAAGATATGGTCAAAATAGCCGAAGCTACCACTGGCGCCATAGAAACGGATGGTTCCACAGACATGGTTCACCGATATTACTCCACCACCGAAGATGTGGAGATCGCCTCCATGTTCTTGGAGGTAGTACTTGGCTATATCACTATGATAGGATCCGTCGCCTCCACTGATGAGAGTGTATTCATTGTTATGAGAGCCAACAATGAATTTAACACCATATTTATCGGCCATGACGTGTTCAATTTCGCTCATGGCATCTTCGACTTCTCCTTTCACAATCCGCTGTTCTATATCTTCCCAATCTTCTCCGATTAATTCTTCCCATTCTGCAAGTTTATCTTTATTGGTCAACCAGTCGATCACAATCTTCATTTAACCCTCCTGTGCAATACAAGTATTTGTATATTTGCCTGTATGGGCCTGTCGCCAAATACCATTTCTACTACAATTGATAAATTATGAATTTCGTCACGAAAGCGCATTTGGCGACAGACCCTGTATGCTCAAGGATTGAAAGTCTATAAGCATAGCAAGGAAATAATATTAGTAAGCGGATAAATTGTAAATACTAATCACATTATTTATATATTAATTTAGCTATAATATAATAAAAAATAAATAAAATATACAAAATGTAAGTAATCCTTGACACAAATTTCAAAATATGCTAAATTACATTCATAATGAACCCCTCCCTGTTTCAAGACCTGCCTGCCCGTAGGCAGTGCATCAGACACAGCAGTTTGGTAGTCCGCCCCGATAGACATCGGGGGACATTTAACTTGCTTGCCGGCAGGCAAGATCGCTCGATCCCGCTAAGCGGAATCCTCGCTACGATGCGTTAATAAAACAACTATGCAAAATTCAATAATCAAAAACCTAGGATTAGATGACAATCAAGCAAAAGTATACGAGGCCTTGTTAGGTTTGGGAGCTTCCACAGTTAGCCAAATTACAAAAAAAGCCGGAATCACCCGTACTTTTGGCTATGAAATACTGGAAAAATTAAGCGTTCAGGGTTTGGTTAATCGTGCATCAAGCAAAGGCAAAAAAATCAAATATGTGGCTGAACATCCGCGCAGATTTGTGCAATATATAAAAAATAATAAAAACCAATGGGAAAGGCGCCTAAAAGAAGCAGAAAATAAATTGCCGGATTTAATCTCTTTGTTTAATGTTGCTGATAAGCCGATCGTTAAGTACCAAGAAGGTATTGAGGGAATTAAAAGTATATTTTGTCAAACGCTTGAATCTAAAGAAGAAATTTTATCAATACTTGATATTGAAGGATGGGATGTTCCGGAGTTTAGGCAATGGGGCAAAAAATATAATCGTGAAAGAAGCCAAAAAAAAAATAAAAGAAAGAATACTTATGCTTGATACTCCGCAAGGCAGAGAATGGATGAAAAATTACAAAGGATCTTACAAATATACGCAATATCGCTGGATTAAACCGGAAGAAATACCAGGAATTAAGAACTTTGGCGGTGAAATCAATATTTATCAGAATAAAGTAGTTATGGCTTTGTTGAAAAAGCCGAACTTAATGGGAGCTATAATTGAAAGCTCAGCGCTGTCCAATATTTTAAAGGGGCTGTTTGAATTGGCTTGGAAACAAGGGATTGAGACAAAGAAAAAATGATGAAGTGGTTTTTAAAAGCAAATTATTTTTCGAAACAGATTTGCACTTCGTTTTAGATTAAAATAATTTTATATTTTTTTTTATTTTTATTTTATCTTCAGTATGTTATGATTGATACACAAATAATAAATACTTTTAAATGCACACTCCTAATTCTGGTAAAATGGTGAGGATTTACAGTTTAGACGTTATTATTTCAGTTGGATATATGGTTAATTCTAAATGTGCCACTCATTTCAGAATTTGGGTCACTAGTATTCTTAAAAAATATCTAATAGATGGGTATGCAATAAATGAAAAAAGATTATTTGGATTGACAAAACTGTCAAAATATTATAAAATGCAAGTCAATATGAATAATATATTAAATACAATTAATTTAGTAACCACCAAAGTAAAAGCTTGCATAATGTTTGGCAGCTTTTTTGGCTTCAAAAACACTGTACAAGGGAGCTTTGGGTCTAATTCCTGTTAATTTGTAATAAAAATAACAAAAAATAACAAACTCCCAAAGCTCAAATGGGAGTTTTTTAATTATCAATCAATGAACCCCTCGCCGACTCAGTCGGGGTAATCAGGCACAGCAGTTTGGAAGACCGCTGTGGCAAAACCACAGAGGATTTAACTTGCTTGCTCGGTAATGAAAATAAATTTTCATTACCCTCCTACGCTGCGTCAACAAAAAATAATATGTTAAAAACAAATAATTTATCTCTACATTACAGCAGTGATAATAAGCTATTCAAGAATATTAATATTTCTCTTGATAGCTCATCTAACAAAAAAGTGGCGTTAGTGGGCAGAAATGGATGTGGCAAATCATCTTTGCTTAAGATATTAAATAAAGAAATTAAGCCAACAAGTGGAAGTATAGACTTTGCCAATGAAATAATTGGATATTTACCACAGGTAATTAATCTACCGGACTTTAAATTAGTGGGTGAATATCTAGAAAGTAAACTTGATGAATCTTGGATGGAATACAAAATTGATATGGCGCTGGCTGACGTTGGGCTTGCAGATGAGTGTATAATCAAAGAAATAGACGACCTTAGCGGTGGAGAAAAAGTCAGAGTTGCCCTCGCGGGTATTCTACTTGATGAACCTACCATACTACTTTTGGATGAACCTACTAATAATCTTGATTCTGAAGGTGTAGAGTGGTTAGAAAAATTTATCAACAGCTTCTATGGATCAATAATTCTAGTTTCTCACGATAGATATTTGATAAACAATACTGTAGATAATATCTGGGAAATAGACTTGGATACGCTGGGTTTAAAAATATATGATGGAAATTATGATAAATTCGTAGAAGAAAAAGAAAAGTGTTTCCATAAGTCAATGACTGAATATAAATCTAAAGAGCGAGAAATTAATAGAATTGAAAAATGGCTTACAGAACATGAATTCCATCCCAAATATAGATTTGGCAGTCTTGTCATGAGCCAGAAAACTAAGTTAGAAAAATTGAAAAACGCCAGAACTGACAAACCTGCTGGAAATACAAAAATAAAAATGCAAAAATTGGAATCTAAAAAACGTGGTTTGATTATTAATGTTAAAATAAATTCTAAAAAATTTGGTCGGAAAGAAATACTCAATAATATATCGTTCAAAATACACAAAGACAAAAAAATACTATTAAGTGGACCAAACGGTAGTGGAAAGACCACTCTTCTGCAAATCATATATGGTGAAGATAATGATTATGATGGTAATATTGAGCTTGGCGAAAATGTTACGATTGGATACTTAAGACAATTTAGTACGCTTAACGAAAACAAAAGCATATTAGATGAGTTCGAGAATAAGACTAAAATAATCAATCCTAAATCTAGAAGTACTCTGGCTACCTACTCTTTTTTTTCAGATCAAGTAATGCGCAAAGTTGGTATGTTAAGCTTTGGCCAAAGAAAAAGATTGGAATTGGCTATCATCTTAGCACAAAATCCCACTCTATTAATATTAGATGAGCCAACTAATCATCTGGATATATATACTAGAGAAGAATTAGAAAAATTTATCTTATCACAGTCAATTCCAATGATAATCGTATCTCATGATAGATACTTTATTGAGAAAATTGGGGTTGATAAATGTGTTGAGCTATGTATAGACCAATCCATCTACAAATACCAATACTAAACGCTTTGTATTTGTTGTGCTTGATTAAAAAGTATATTGATGAAGTATAACTTAAGTGTACACACTTATTTTATAGCTGCCAAGTATTAACAACGTATAAATATACACATATAATATGCGGCTTCCACCAACCGACGGATTAGATCACAAATTTCGTCGCAGAGTTGCAAAAAATGGATTTATTGAAAATATTTTCCAGTCCCATTAATTAATCCCCACCACAAAAACCCAATATTGAATACTAATTTATTGTTTTTTTAAGTTATGCTGTGATATAATATGACTTATGGAAAAGCTCAAAAAAAAGAGCAGATTTTGAATTATACTTCAACATCCGATTTTATCTTTTTTCTAATTATTTTTTTAAAAAACCATTTTTAATCTAACAAAATATTCATCCTATTTATGCAAAATACCCACATAATCAAAATGCTGGAAACAGCGCAATACGCAACATTAATAGCAACAATAATAGCGGTTCCCCTTTTAATTGATAGATCTCTTATAAATTATTTTGTCTTAATCAAGCAATATTTGTTTGTAAGCTTAATTCTGCTCAACTTGATTTTATTTAGCATTAAAACGATAATATCTCGCCAGCTGAATTACTCCCAATCACTTTTAGATGTTCCGCTCGCGCTTTTGCTTGGATTTATGTTTCTGTCATCAATATTTTCTTCTAATCAGCAAACCAGCTTTCTTGGAAGGAACGATATTTTTTTGATGAATTTTACTTTTTTCGCGTTCTTAATAATTTTTTATATTATCGTCGTAAACTGCATTTCAAATTATGAAAAGTGGAAAACAGCCATAATGATATTGGCCGGAGTAGGTGGCATAAGCGCCTTGTCATTTATACTTACATCTTTTTTCAAATTTCAAATTCCATATATCAATTCAACTTTAAACATTGTGTCTGCCTCAATTACCGGATTTGGAATATGGCTTGTAGCGATTTTTTTAATCTGCGCCGGACAAATCTTAAAAAAGAACACAAAAATCAACTCAACCGTTTATTACTGGATAGTTATGGCTCTATGCGGATGGGGAATTATTCTTATCAGCTATAACGTGCTTTGGTGGCTCCTATTAATTGGAACGTTAATAATATTGCTTATTGGCATAAGCTTTATTAAAGAGGTCAGAATGTATTTTCTTTCGTTTTTATTCGCCTTAATGGTAGCTGTAGTAATTTTCATTATTATGGGAAGCCCAAAATCACTGCAAGCAAACCTGCCTCTGGAAATGTCTCTTGGATTTAAGCCGTCATGGTCAATAACAAGCGAGTCAATATTTGACAATGCTAAAAATTTCATTCTTGGAAGCGGTCCGGGTTCTTTTAGCGCTGATTTTTCAAAATTTCGCACAACAGAATTCAACTATAACCAACTGGCGTGGTCTTTGCGCTTTAGCCAGCCATTTAATACATACCTCGCGATTTTAAGCGAGCATGGAATAGCAACCGGCTTGGCATTTGTGCTTGTTATTTTGCTTGCCATTGGCTCTATTTTTAATTCAAACAGGAAAAAAAGATTTGGATTGGAAAATTTTGCCATTATGACCGACAAAACCAACCAAGCCAGCCAGATTGATATTTATCTTCTGCTTTCGGTTTTCCTTATTTTGCTTGGCGGAATGACAATCAACTTTTTCAGCCCAAGTTTATGGATGATGTGGTGGCTATTACTTGGATTGCTCATTTCAGGTCTGCACTTAAATGGAAACAAGATCATTAAATCCAGATCACTTGTCTTGCAAAATGTTCCTCAATATAATTTAGCTTTTTCTTTCAGCATAATAGTAATAACAGGACTTGTAATAATGCTCGGAATTCTTGGAACAAGATTTTATCTTGCTGAATTCGCGTATGCTCAAGCCGTGCATGAAACAGAATATCCTAAAATTGACGCCAAACTGCAAAAAGCAATCAGCTTAAGATCCAACTATGATTCCTATCATATGGCTCAAGCCAGAAGCTATTTAAATCAAGCGGCTAATGATGCAAAGCAAGGAGCCAAAGAGGAAGATATTGCCGCGCTGGTTGCGTCAGCTGTAAATGAAGCTAAAAGAGCAACTGAGCTATCTCCTAATACAGTATCAGCTTGGGAAAACTTGGCCACAATGTATGAAAACGCATCAATGCTTGTTCCTGAAGCAAATGAATGGGCTGTTAAATCATTAGAAAAAGCAATTGAACTTGAACCAACAAACGCGATGTTGCACTGGCAGTTGGCAAATAATTATTATTTTGCGAATAATTTACCCAAAGCTGAAACAAATTTTAAAAAAGCCATTGATTTAAAAAACGATTACTTGCAGGCATATTTGGGATTGGCCCAGGTTTATGAAGCCAATAATAAAATAGATGAAGCAATAAATACACTTGACTTAATAACCCGCAACAGTCCGAGAGACACAGGCGTTCTATTCAACTATGGCCGTCTGTTATATAACCGCAATCGCGCGGGTGATCGCGTTAAAGCAGAGCGCTTGTGGCTATTAGTAATACAAGACCAGCCAAAATATTCCAATGCACTCTACAGCTTGGGACTTCTCTATGAAACACAAGGCGAAAAGCAAAAGGCATTATATTATTACTACAAAGTCAGGGATTTGAATCCAACAAATCAAGAAATTAAAAAAAAGATAGACAATCTAAACTATGTTGTAAAGCCAGCTCCAGTTTTTCCGACCAGCACAAGCACTACCTCCAGTTTTGGCAATAATTAATCTCTTTCGCACTAAGATCCTTATGACAACAGAATTGATTGTCAGAAAAAAAGCAAGCAAAAAAATATTTAAAAATAACGTTGTAATTTATCCTTTTTCAACGGTTTTTTTGTGTTTGCTCATCTGTCTTGTTTTTGTTCAACCGGTTTTTTGCTTAATGTCATCAACAAATTACACCATATTTGCAGATGATTTTCATTCTGGATTGGTTGCTACTTCAACAAATTATCGACTAGAAGGCACTGCTGGTGAATCGCCTGTGGGATCAACCACTGGAGCAACTTACCAAATATTAGGAGGTTATCAATCAATGGACAGATCGTCATTGAGCATGTCCATAACCGACTCATCAATAAATCTGGGGGACTTGAGCACAACTGCTGTGAGCTCTGCAAATACCACTGTAACCATTACAACTGATTCTTCAAGCGGATACACTCTTTCAATTTCAAATGTTTCAGGAAGTACGATCACATCTGTTGCTGATGGAGCTGTAACAGCCGGACAAACAGAATATGGCTTTTCAGCAAGCGGTAGTCAGTCAATTATTTCCGGAGATGTTTCTGTTTCAGCAAAAGACATATCAACGGCTGTAGCGGCAATTACAAACAGTCAAACCGTGCTATCTTTTAAGGCATCAGTTGCTTCTTTGGGATCAAGCAGGCAAACATATCAGCAAACAATTACTCTATCGGCCAGCAATAATTTGTGAAAAAAACTGTCTTACAAATCTCTATCATAATAATCTCGCTGATTGCTCTCGTTAATAACGCGAGCGCTTTTAGCATAACTCCAAGCAAGCTGGGAATATCAATAGATCCCGGACAATCAGCCAATTTCTCAATATCTTTGGAAAATACTGAAAAATCCGATCTTGTATTTGAAACAAAAATTTTAAGCGTAAGGCAAAATAATGCCGGACGACCTGAATTTCTATCAAATTTTTCAAATACTGAAAAATGGGTGGCTTCTTTAACAAAAAATGAAGTTGTGAAAGCCAATAAGCAAGCGGAATTTGATTTTAACTTATCAGTGCCAATTAAAACAGCGCCAGGCACATATTATATTGGAATGGCTTTCCAACCAATGCCAACAGCACAAGCAGACATGGGAATTACTCCTCAATTGGTGACTATTTTAGAAGTAAAAGTAAGTGGAACTGCTTATGAAAATCTTGAAATCACAAAATGGGAGTTAAATAAGGGAATTTCAGGAAAAAATAATTGGGAATTTTGGCTAAATCTTAACAATGCAAGCAATGTTGAAATTTTTGCAAGCTCCACTGTTTCAATCCAAAAGAAAAAAGGGCAGGAAATATTTTCCTCTGCAATCAATCTTGGAGGAGTAATTCTGCCGGAAACAGTCAGATTCTTAAAACCTTCAGTTATACTACCGGATAGCATCAATAAATGGCCGGCAATATATGTTGCTAAAATAAAAATTGAATATGGAAAAACCAGACAAACAATAGAATCTCAAACCGCAATTATTGTCTTGCCGGCGTGGTTTAAAATTTTAATTATCCTGTTGCTTGTTATTACTTTTTGTATCATTTTTTGGCGCATTTTTCTTAGAAAGAAAATTAACAAGAATAACTAAAGGATACAAAACATTCTTATCCACACATCTCGCTAAAAAACGAGATTTTTTAATAAAAAAATGGTATAATACATAAAATTTAATTCAAAGCGACCAAACAACGATGAGAAATACCCGATTGCAAGAAAGTAGGATTTCAAAACCTCAAATTTTTGGTATTTTGAGTTTGTTTTTGTGTACAATTTTTGTTATTTTTGCCATTGCTTTTGTGCAAGCACAAAGAGCTGAAGCAGCTATCCCCCCAGGCCTAATTACATATCAAGGAAAACTGTTGGACAATGGCTCTCTTGCCACCACCACTAAGAGCGCAACATTTACTTTGCACGACGCTCTAACAGGAGGCAACACTCTGCACACAACTGCGACAAGCGTTGTGCCTTCTGACGGATTATTTTCAATTGATATTTCAGCGACATCAACAATCTTTAGAGATAATTCAGCTGTATATTTGCAGGTACAAATTGATGGCGAAACATTAAGCCCTCGTAAGCGCATTACTGCCTCTCCATATTCTTTTAACTCGCGTTATCTTGATGGAGTGGCACCTGACACGGTTTCCACTTCGCAATATATTCCTCTTTCAGATACCAATGGATTTTTTACATTTACTAGCGCCACCATTACAACAGCCACTGTGAGCAATCTTACTGTAAGCGGGCAGATGACAATGAGCAATGTGAGTACAACTAATTTAACAGTTTCAGGAAATCTTGCAGTAAGCGGCACAACTACTTTGGCAACAACCACAATAACAAGTTCAACAATCACAAACTTAATTGTGGGAACTTCAATCCAGCTTCCAAATGATTCAATTGACGTTGACGCAATGGCGCCGAATTCAGTTGGTTCGTCAGAGCTCATATCATCAGGCGTTGTTGCTGAAATTTACGGCTCATCAACTCATTCCGGAAGAATTACAGTTGATGAGGACGGAAGAATCACTTCAGCATCTTCGCAATTGATTTCCATAAATGCCAACCAAGTGAGCGCCGGAATATTGGCAACAGCAAGAGGCGGAACAGGCACTTCAACGCTTGGATCCAATGGCTCAATGGTTTATTCCAACGGTACAACTTACTCTTTTGTATCTCCGGGAACATCCGGACAAATCTTGCTATCAAACGGCGCTGCATCACCCAGCTGGACAAACACTTCCACTCTAGGTCTTGCAGCTGCTTCTCATGATCATGACAGCGCTTATGTAAATGTAAGCGGTGATATAATGACCGGCGCGTTAAGCATAAACAACACTTTGGGAGTATCAGGCACAACTACTTTGGCAACCAGTTCAGGCCGAGTCGGAATAGGTACTACCTCCCCAAGCTCAAGCTTGCATATAAACGAAGGCGGATTATTAATAACAGGCACGACTGGCGCCACTCCTGTTTCAGGAGCAGGAACGCGGTTGATGTGGATACCTGCTAAAAGCGCGTTTAGAGCAGGAATAGTAACGGGTGCTCAATGGGATGATGCAAATATTGGAAACTATTCGATGGCTTTTGGTTATGATTCAATGGCAACAGGCACTCAGACTTATGCTTTTGGTAGTGAAGCTGTTGCAGGAGGTGAAGCATCATATGCTTTTGGACCAAACGCGGTTGTAAATGGCGCCGGTTCATTTGCAATTGGACAGTCAGCAAATGTAACGGGTTATAATTCTTATGCGATTGGACGTGAAGGAACAGTAAACGGCAATTATTCACAACTATTTACATTAAATTCAGCCGGCCATACTCTTTCTGATTCAAATACATTATCCATTATGGGTGGGGAAGTCGGAATAGGTACTACAACGCCCATAGCTGAATTGGATATATATGGAAACATAGCTTTAACAGGAGGATCGCCTAGATACATCAATTTTAATACCTCAACAGGATCCGATGGATATGGCTTAAGAGATAACAGCGGAACAATGCAATATAAAAATCTAAGCGGCAGCTGGCTTAATTTAAGCAATGCCGGTTCATATTGGACTTTGAACGGATCAGATATTTACTACAACAACGGAAATGTGGGCATCGGCACAACCACCCCATCATACTTATTAGATGTTGCAGGCGATGTCCGCATAGGCACATCAACTTCTTCCACAATAATAATACGCGGATTGGTTGGCTCTGATATTATACCTACAACCGACGCCACCTACGCCCTAGGTTCATCTGCTTTACGCTGGTCAAATGTTTATTCTGCAACAGGCACATTTGGCAATTCCACAATAATCGGCACCAATAGCATTACCGCTGACACAGATTCACTATGGAGCACCACGAACAGCTCTAATTTATCAATAATGAGCTCAGCTAATTTAACAATATCATCACAAGGAGAGATGATGTTTGGAACGCAAGGAAGTGAAAAAATGAGAATAGCTTCATCTACAGGTTATGTTGGAATAAATAATACAGATCCACAACAGCTTTTACATATTAGCGGAGTTACACCGGCAATACTGGTGCAAACAACTAACAGTACCACTGACTCCAGCATCAATTTCGCGGACACCGAAGGCGGAGACACATGGCAAATAGGAAAGAAAGGATCAAACGACGGAGGTGTAAATAACTATTTGTTTTTCTCCTATGCCGGAGAAAAAGTGGTTGTAAATCCTGACGGGCAAATGGGAATAGGCACTTTAGCTCCGCAAACCCTTTTGCATTTAAGCGAGGAGGATGGAGGAGGAGCTGACTCTTCAGCACCCTTAACGCTTTTAACTCTCACGCATACGGCTGCTTCCACTTCATCCGCTGGCATTGGGGCTCAAATAAATTTTGAACTTGAACATGAGGGAGGCGCAACTGTGACAGGAGCGGCAATAACCGGAGAACTATCAGATGCAAGCTCTACTGTGCCTTTAGGCGCATTATTATTTAAAACCAACGATGCAAATCCAATGCTTGGATTACAGGAAAGAGCTAGAATAAATTCTAATGGATATATGGGTATAGGCACTGATGATCCTGGCGCGCGTCTTCAAATAGAGAATCAAGACGTATCAAACGCGCAATTAAGAATATCACAAAATGCTTCCAATTATGTTGACTTTAAAATGAGCACAACTTCGCTATACATCAATACTTCAGTACCGACCACTACTTTAAACAGCGTATATTTCTATCTAACTAACAACACAAACACATCAACTTTGGTGATTGAAAGTAATGTTGACAGCGGCCCGTTCGGCTCGGAAATCCGTCTAATAGACAACCACAGTGAGGGATGGAGAATATTCAGTGATTCACAAGACCATCACTTATTTTTTAGAAATCAAAATCAAACAGTCACTACCACGCTATTTTTAGATAATAATACAGGATATGTAGGTATTGGAGCGGCATCAGCTTCTTCATCACTATTTGTCAACGGACTTGCTGGAGGCACAGATACATGGTACTCATCTTCTGACATGCGCCTTAAAACCAATGTTGTATCAATTGAAAATGCTTTGGAAAAAGTTAAACAGTTGCGTGGAGTACAATTTGATTGGATTGATGACACAAATAGATCCAAAGGAAAACAAATTGGCTTTATTGCACAAGAAACCTTGCCGATTGTACCTGAAGTTGTAAATCAAATAGGAGATATGTATAGCATTAAATATGGCGCCTTAACAGCTCTGCTTGCTGAAGCGATAAAGGAACAGCAAATAAAAATTGAACAGCTGGAAGGCATGCTTACATTAAATGCTTCTTCCACAAGCGTTGGCCCAATATCATATATTGGCGACAACATAAATCTGAATGGAAATATAATACTCAATACTGGAGGAATTATTGGATTTAATAATGCCTGGCAAATTGATACGTCAGGAAATTTAATCCGCCGTCTGGCTACTAACAAAGGAGTAAAAGAGGTTTATGGATTGCAATCAACATCAAAAAGCGAAATCGTCATATCTGGAACCAGCCAACTTCAAGGCGGACAAAAGAAAATTAAACTTGATGATTTGGACGTTGAAATTATAGATACAAGCATTCCTTTAAAAGTGAGTATTACCATGGCAGGACCTTCGGAAGGGGTATATGTATCTGAAAGGAGCTTTACTGACTTTTTAGTAAAAGAAAACAATGAAGGCAAAAGCAATGCCCAGTTTGATTGGGTGGTTATAGCCAAAGTAAGGAGCGACTTAAGCCCGCAAAATGAGCTCGATGACTATATTCCAGATAATATCAACCAAGCCCCTGACACTAATGCAAACACTGTACAAAACAGCGAAGCCAATCAATCCAACGAAGACAATACCACAACAGAGGACACAATAGACAATACAGAGGACACAACAGACACATTAGATGATACAATATCAGAAGCAACAGATACACAGACCGATGATACCGGCGATCAAACCAGCGATCAAACCAATGAAGGACAAACTGAAAATACTACAGGCAATGAAAACAGCGCCTCGCAAGCCCAAACAGCAGGAATTGATCCAATAAGCAGTGAAAACACGAGCCAAACAAGCAACACAACTGGCTCTGAAACAAGCACAGCTGTTGATAATTCAGGATCTGCAGCCGGCTCGACTTCTTCTGGCGCACCTAATAATACAGCTGTTCAAAGCAACAGCGAAAATACCAGCCAAAGTGAAAATCAAAGCGCTATCGAAAATAATACCAGCCAGACAGCAGGCCAGACAGTGGAATGAAAAACGTCATAAAATATGACGACACATAAAATTAAAAAATTTATCATCATAACAGCCGTATTAGCAGGCGCTTTTTTTTGTTGGTCAAACGCGTTTTCTTCCGACCAAAATATCACGGTTGATATGGCCGTTCCGCAACAGACAGTAGGTCCGCCACCTCCACCAGTTGATAATCCACCTATTATAAGCAATGTGGTGATAACCACTTCAGCGACAACAGCCACAACAACATGGACTGCCACTGATGATAATGGCATAAGCAGTGTTCTTTATGACTATGGAATTGACACGACCTACAGTCAAAGCGGAGCAGTAAGCGGAAGCTATCAATCAGTAATCACAGGCCTTAGCCCAAACACTTTATATAATTATAGAATTACAGTTATTGACACTGCCGCCCATACCCGAACAGCCACCGGAACTTTTCAAACCGAAATACAAACGCAGGTTCCGGATACAACGCCTCCGGTGGTCAGCAATTTACAAGTTATAACTGGAATTACGTCAACCACAATAACATGGCTTACAGATGAACCAGCTAACAGTCAATTGGATTATTATCGCTCGCCAACAAACAAATTGAGCGTGATAAATTCAAATCTTCTGACATCCCATAAGGTAAAACTTAATAATCTTGTTCCAAATACAACATACTTTTATGAAATTTATGTTTCTGATACATTTGGAAATACTTATGGAACAAATGTTTTTTCTTTTACAACCAATCCTGACACAATTGCCCCTCCAAATGTCCAGAACATTCAACTATCAACCAGCACTAACGCGATCAATATATCATGGGAAAACCCCTTAACTGTCACCGTTCCGGATTTTTCTTATGTAAGAGTTATGAGAACCACTCTGGCTCCGGCTACTTCTCCATCACAGGGAAATCTCAAATATTCCGGCGCCGGGCAAAGCGCGGTTGACAACAATTTTTCCTATAATACCGTCTATTATTATACGATTTTTTCATTTGACACTTCCAATAACAACAGCACCGGAGCAAGCAAAAGTATAAATTACATAAAGATATCCATTCCTCCGCCATTAAATGAAATTTGCAACAACAATATTGATGATGATGGCGACGGGCTTACTGATTGTGCGGATCCGGATTGCGTGAATAGCTTGTTGTGCATTATCCCTCCTCCTCCCCCTCCGCCACCTCCCCCTCCGCCACCTCCTCCTCCCCCTCCGCCCGGCTCAACTATTTCACAATGCCAAGATACCATTGACAATGATAATGACGGGCTTACTGACTATCCATATGATCCCGGCTGTACAAGCGCTGAAGATGACGATGAATACAACCCGGCAAAGTCAACCATACCTGAATTTGCAAAAATAAAAATCAATCAAATTAATTTTTACGCGGCAAATTCATTGATTAAACTTACTCCTGTAAATTCAAATGTTTCAGGAATTGTTAATTTTAATCTAAGCATAAAAATTCCGGCCAGCCAGCTCCCTTCCACTCCTTCTTCAACATATATTACAGTCCAAGGGACAAAACATAATCTTGTACTTGATAACAACAATAACTATGCCACCACTGTTTCTTTTCCGCAAACATCGCTGTTAGATGCCTATTTGGAAATTGATTATGGATCAGGACAGTTTGATTCAGTTAGTTTCCAAATCAGCGGAATCCAATTTGGAACAATTACTGGAGAAAAAAATCAGCCATTAAGTCAAGCTAACGCCTATCTGTATACCAAAGATAAAAACTTGATTGATTTATCTGTTTATGGCCAGCAAAATCCATACATAACAAGCGCGAACGGATCTTACGGATGGATGGTTCCAAACGGACAATACTATATTGTTGTTAAAAAAAACGGATATTATGACAGACAAACACCAGTTTTCACGCTTACAAATAATATAGTTAATCAAAATATAAGCTTGATAATAAAGCCGGAAAAAATGAAAGATGTTATTGATTTGAACAAGCCAATCGCAGAAAACATAAAAAATGTCGCAAAAAATATATCAAGCCAGGCAAACGCAGTTACCAAAAGAATAATGCAGACCGGAAAAGACACTATTGCCAATGTGCAGGAAATAGTTGATAACCCGGCAATTGAAGAAATCACTCAAAAAGTCGTGGTCCCGGCCACAGTTGGAATAATAGCAATCAGCATTGCCCCATTTTTAACATGGGGTGAAGTTCTGCCACTTTTACGATTGCTTTTCTTACAGCCGTTAATGCTTCTTGGATGGAGACGCAAAAAAAAGTGGGGGGTTGTTTACAATACCTTAACCAAACTGCCGATAGATTTGGCAATAGTGCGTTTATTCAATGCCGATACAAACAAGCTGGTGCAGACCCGCGTGACTGACAAGCAAGGCCGTTATTTTTTCATTATCAAGGCTGGCAAATACCGACTGGAGGTAAATAAAAAGAATTTTGTTTTTCCATCTTCCCTTCTTGCCAAATATGAAAATGATGGAGAGCGAATCGGCATTTATCATGGGGAAATAATGAGGGCATCAAGCAATGACGCTGTCGTTACATCAGACATACCATTAGATCCGGTTGGCGAGCATAAAAAACCCACTCGCCTTGTATGGAATAAAATTGGCCGATCTTTTCAAAATTGGATTGGCGCTTTAGGCATAATAGTGACGTCTATTTCATTATATATTACGCCAAAATGGTATATAGCTTTATTTTTGGTCCTGCATATTGCCTTGTATATAATGTTCCAGCGCCTATCAATTCTTGCCAGTCCAAAAAGCTGGGGCGTTGTATATGATAAAACAAACCGCAAGCCATTAGGCAAAACCGTTGCCCGGCTGTTTAACGCGCGTTTTAACAAGCTTATTTCTACGCAGGTTACAGATCGAAAAGGAAGATATCAATTCTTAGCGGGCGACGATAAATATTATGTAACATATGAAAAAATGGATTACAGGACGCGCAAGGCGGATTTTGACTTAAAGGGAAAAAAAGGAGGGGCCATTACAATTGACGTGCCATTGGAGAAAAATGATGACAGATCGGTTGTACAACCGCAAAATTACAGGGCTTCAATAGATAACCAACCGGCTCAATCGACTGATGCAAAAAAAACCAATATTGATTTTTCTGATCCAAGCGCCGACAAAATACAGGATGCAGACAAATTAAAAGATTTGAAAAAAGAAGATGAAAATATTTTTGGATGATTGGATGAACATGGCTAATCATTGACAAAAAAATTTATTTGACTTATATTTATTAAGATAATGGGCTCGTAGCTCAGCTGGCTAGAGCACTTGCATGGCATGCAAGGGGTCAGGGGTTCGAATCCCCTCGGGTCCACAAAATAACAACTACTTCCGACTAACTCATTTTTTAATATGCATAATAATTATACAGGAGTAATCGTTGAAGAAAGCCTTGAAAAAAAAGATGTATTAGAGATGGCAAAAATAGTAAAAACAAAAATAGAACCTGTTGCAGAGGGACACAAAACTCCATGGCTAAAACAATGGACGCTGCACACTATTGAGGTACCAAAAAAACAAGCCGAAAGTATGGCGAAAAAAATAAGTTTGGCTTTAGATTCTAAATACAATTGGTATGCTGATTTTAAAAATCATGATTTTCACTATGTCATCTTCCACAATAAAATATTTAAAGTAGATAGATCAAAAAAAGAACAGTATGATAAGATAGTCAAATATGGTCTAACCCTTGGCATACCTGATTATCAGCTGGATTTCTCGCCGGATATTAAGGAATGGGAAAGATAATTTCTTTACAAACACGTCCCTCTATCCTATAATACGCCCATTAAATACAAGTTTAATCGCTCAACAACATGTCCCTTTCAGTCGGAATCGTGGGTCTGCCAAATGTGGGCAAGTCAACGCTATTTAATGCTTTAACGCGCAGTGCTCAAGCAGACGCGCAAAACTATCCATTCTGCACAATTGACCCAAATGTCGGTGTTATTGAAGTGCCTGATGACCGGCTGGAAAAACTGTCTCAAATTTCAAAATCAAAAAAAACAGTGCCAACAGCAATTGAATTCGTTGATATTGCAGGATTGGTAAAGGGCGCATCCAAAGGCGAGGGCCTTGGCAACAAATTCCTTTCACACATAAGGCAGGTGGATGCCATTGTTCAGGTTGTACGCGCGTTTGCAAATGATAAAATCACCCATGTGCACAACAAAATAGACCCGCAAGAAGATATGGATATAATTAACCTGGAATTGGTACTGGCCGACTTGCAAACAGCAGGCAAGCGACTGGAGTCCGTAAAAAAATCAGCAAAAGGCACTGCGCTTAAAGAAAAGCAAAAAGAAATCACATGCCTTGAAAAAATATTTAAACAGCTTGAACAAGGAAAACCAGCGCGTGAACTGGAATTGAATGCTGACGAAGCAATTATCGCAAAAGATCTGCACCTTCTTACCGGAAAGCCGATGCTGTATGTTGTTAATACGGATGAACAACAAGCCACCAACAGGGCTATTAAACAAAATCCAAACGAAATTATAATATGCGCCAAACTGGAAGCCGAACTTGCAGAACTTGATGAGCAGGAAGCCAAACAATATCTTGAATCAGTCGGCATTGGGCACACCGGACTGGACAAATTAATCAGAACAAGTTATGATCTGCTTAATTTAGCAACTTTCTTCACAAGCGGGGACCCGGAAACCCGCGCATGGACAATTAAAAAAAATACGCCGGCTCCTCAAGCGGCAGGCGTTATTCACACTGACTTTATAAAAGGATTCATTAAGGCCGAAGTTGCCAACTGGCAAGATTTTATCAATTTCAACGGATGGGCCGGTGTAAAAGAAAGTGGCAAAATGCGCCTTGAAGGAAAAAACTATCTTATCCGAGACGGGGATGTGTGCTATTTTCATGTAAGCACTTAACAAACTTCCAAATCTCCCGCGCAACTCTTTGATTTGGACGATGATACAATAAAAATTCATGGTTATCCAACAAAGGCTCGGCTTTAAAACCGAGCTCTTTAATTTTTTCTCCAATGCTAATCCTTACCCAATCATTACTGAATTTGAATCTGGGTATAATAATCACAACAACTCCATTTTTGCATAATATTTTTTTGAATTCTCTGAAAGCCGATAAGTAAAGAGTCCCAAGCTCGCGGGTTTGCGCCTCAAGCCGCTCTTTACTTTCATTGCCTTTCAACGGCCTTCCAAGATACGGCTCGGTTATTATGGCATCAACTGAATTTGCGCCATACTCAACGCTCGCCTTTTTAACATCAACCTGCTTAACTGAATATTTTGCCGAATTTACAGGATAATTATTAACGATCCAATTAATATTTTCTTTGCAGTCGTCAACTGCCTTTAATGATAAATCGCTGGCAAGCAAATCAGAGTACCCAAGCAAAATCGCCTCGCTTATAATCGTCCCACTTCCGCAAAACGGATCAAGAATTGTTCCGTCTTTAATGCCTGCCAAATTTATCATCATCATGGCCAATTTGGGAGGGATCATACCGCTGAAATCATCACGCATAGGCCGTCCATAATCCCTCTTGCTGAACTGGACAAACGGCTGAACGCAAATTGTTTTAGCTAAGGAATATCGGTTGGAACCAATTAAGGCAATTAAAAATTCTCCTCCTTTTTCAGTAAGATGATTGTTCGCGACTACTGATGAAGACAAAGCACTTTCCTTGTTTGGCACAACGCGCACTGATCGCCCCTTCTGCTTTAATATTTTTTTTACATTTAAAGCCAGCCGTCCTGCGTCTCTGGCGTTACGAGCGACAGATCCATAACAGCTTATTCCAAACACAATCTTTCCTTTAACTTCCATCAATTCTTGAGCAATCACGTTCTCAATCTCATCCCGCTTCATTTCCTGATTTATCTGCTCGGCTATCTTGATTGTTCCGCCTAATTTACTCATCCATTCATGGGCATCTATCTTTTTGGCTGTCTCCAGCTTGAGTATGCCCTGTTTAAACAACAAATCGTTTTCAATCCGACTAAAAAAAATATTTTTTTCTTTTATCTCTAAAACTGTTGCTTTGCTTAATTTAAAAAAGGCGCTGATTTCAGCGGCAGACAGCAATTTTTCTCTTCCAAGCGCAAACCAATAATTATGGAGTTTTTGTTGTTGTGCCATAAGTCGTTTTGGTTGAACCATAAATGAATATATATTTGATCGGCTGTGCAATTGGCTGTACTTTGCTCTTGCTATCTATTCTTTTCGTGATTCTATCAAATAACGGAAGATCAAGCACGTCATAATTAAGATTGGACTGCATGTTTGTTATAACAGCTGTATTTACAATGGCTTTTTTAAAATTATCCTGCACAAAATATACGCAAAAAAACAAAAGGATAACGAATAATCCGGCAACGGATAAATTCAAAACTCTCCAAAACAAATATCGCTTACCGACCAAACCATAATTGTCGCTATTTTTTTGAAACATACAATCTTAAAGATAAATTCATTACAGTGGCATTAACGTATTTACTGTCTCCGACATGCTGGCTTAATTGCAACTTATCAATATTAATAAAATAGTCGGATGTTTCAATATCATGGATATAGTTAATAATATCTAAATACGACCCTAGAATTGACAAATTGATTGATACTGAATTCTCACTGCCTATTTTATCCAAATTAGATCCGATTATTTTCTGTTCCACCTTATTTTGCGAAGCAATATTTTCCAGTAACTGTATGAGCTGAAGAGCATCTTGCGCGAAAAATTGATGGGTGACAAATGACGACGACTGCTGATCTACCTCTTCTATCTTTTTCTTAGTAACTCGTGAACGAAGAGTTTGTTCATTTTTTTTCTCAAGATACAACCGTATATTTTGTGTATCATCAGTTATTTTTATAATATTCAACGCGGTCGGAATAATCACAAAAGTGATAATCGCTATCACGACCACTACCAACGCGCCTACTGCGATTGCCGCTTTTTTCGGTGTATTCAACTTCATTTTATCTTTGTCTTAAATTCAAAATCAACATCGTCTTTTTGAAACAATTTTGAAACCGGCGTCTGCACCTGATCAAGCCAATCAATCTTCTTTAAAATTTCTTGAAAGGAAAGCAATCCGGCTCTGGTCTTAGCAGTTCCCTGCATTGTCAATATTTTTTCATCCCTATCAACCAACAAGGATTTAATTTTAATGTCAGCTGGTATGGAATTGATTAATTCTCCCAAACGGCCGGTTATACTTACAAAAGTCCCAGTAACTCTGTCCATGTCCTTCATAAGCTGGTTTATCTGGCCTATCTGCCGATTATAGCTTAAGTATTCCTTATTTACTGAAATTGAACTTCCTGCCAAGTCAATAAACACATTCTGCAAAAACATCCAGCTCCACATTAGCGTTACTGCAATTAAAGCTGTGCTGAAAATTACCATCTCCAATATGTCTTTGGTAAAAATAAATTTTACCAAATTGGTTAGGCGCTTTTTCTTGGAAACAGGAATTAAATTAAGGGATATCTGCTTCATATTACAAATGGTTTTTGAGCGGCGCGAAGAGCCAAGCCGATTGCCACCGCCATTTCCAATGCCTCGCCTTTCTTTCCGGGATTCTTTTTGGAAGACAAGTTCTTTAAGGGATTGCCAGGATGTGCCGCTATCTTAAGCTTGCGCGAAATCAGATTATCCAAACCAACCCATCTCGACATTCCACCGCACATGGTGATATGATTGACTGCGTTCTGATTGCTAAAATGATCTCTGTAAAACTTGAGCGCGGATTGAAGCTCGTCAATAAGTTGGCTATTTATCTTTGTTATGGATCGCAAATACTTTGCATTTTTACTGTTATATTTCGCACCGTTCTTTATTTTCAATTCTTCAGCTTCAATATGGCTTATTTTCAAGAACTGCTCAATGGCCATTGTTACCAATTCTCCGGAAAAATTCAAGCTGGTGCTGAACTGGATTGTATTGTTGTCATAAATAACCAAACTTGAACGCGTTGCTCCAAGATCAAGAATTGCCCTTGCCTCTCCATGATAATCTTTTGATTGAGTTATCATTGAACGCGCTAAAGATACGGCTTCTATTTCCAAAGCAATCGGAGTAAGCATAGCGCTTTCCAAAAGATAAGTGTATGTATCAGCAGTGGTCTTGTAGATGGCGCCAATAAGCACCTGCGTATGCTTCAAATTTGCAGCGACGGCAACGACTTGCCAATTAAGGTAAACTTCTTCAATATCAAAAGGCAGATGCTTCTTTGCTTGAAATATTATTTCATCCTCAGTCAGCCCATCAGGGTCTCCTTCCACTGTAATCAATTTAAGAAATGTTTTTACTTCAGGCAAGCCGGCAACAACCCATGGTATTTTAATTTTAGAAAATTTTCTGTTTCCATCCGCGCCCAATATATGCAGGAGTTTTTTGCGCACAAGCTCAGGTTGCTGTATTTCACCGTTAACAATCAAACCGGCGGGCAAATCAACGATTCTTTGTTCCTTTATATTGTATCCTTTTCCCTGGAATAGACCATTTGCCTTTAATCGAATCAGTTTGATTGACAAATCTCCTATTTCCAAGCCAAAAGCGTCTGCAAATGGATTTCTAAGTAGCATAAATTAAATACTCTGCGCCAAGCTGTACATTGGCATAATAACGGCAACGGCAATGCCCGCAACAGCCAAACCCAGTATTATTATAATAACCGGCTCTATTATTATGGTAAAATTTTTCATTGTGGTATCAACCTCATTACTATAATACTCAGCCAGCTCATCAAGCATTTCTTCTGTTTTGCCGGAATTCTCTCCCACCATAATCATCTCTGTAACCATTGGAGGAAATGATTTTGGGTAGCGCCTTAAAATCTGCGACAATGCATCGCCCTTTTTAAGGGCTTCAGCCACGGCAATCATATTTTCTTTATATATTACATTGCCCTGCACATCAGCACATATTTTCGCCGCTTGAATAATCGGAATAGCACTACCCAACAAAGACGACATTGTCATTGTAAACCGCGCCAAGTTTATTTTTTTTATTATTTTTCCAAAAATCGGAATGCGCAGATAAAAACTATGAGCCGCCCTTTTGAATTTTGGAAGTTTAAGCAGATAATACAGTGCCACTATTATGCAAATAATTCCAATGCCAATGAAAATTCCATAATTCTGAGCTGACTTAACAATAACAATTAAAATTCTGGTAGCCAATGGCAGTTCGGATTCCATTTCTTCAAACATAACAACAATCTTTGGGAGAACAAAGAAAACAATTTCAATACTGATGCCGATCATGGCTACGACTATAACGGCCGGATAAAGCATTGCCCCGCGAATTTTGCTTGTTAGCTCATGACTTTTTTTCATTTGAATGGCTACCTGCTCAAGGGCTTCTTCCATTTTGCCGGCTGTTTCTCCGGCTCCTATCATACTAACATAAATGCGCGGAAAAACTTTCGGAAACAAAAACAACATTTCACTTAATTGCTTTCCTTGCTCAACCCCTACCTTTATTTTTCCAATAACATCCCTCAATCTTTTATTTTCAATTTCCTGGCTCAAGATGCGCAGGCCTTCAACCAAAGAAAGCCCGGCCTTTAGCATGGTTTTCAAATGGCTTACAAACAAAATTTTCTCAACCATTCTTATTCTGGTGAGATGTTTTTTTATCCAGTTATCTATTTTTTTTTCAAATGTGGTGTTTTTTTTCTCTTTGTCCATATTTAATCCTTGGTTACTCTTAAAACTTCACTTATGCTTGTCACCCCTATTTTCGCTTTTATCAATCCATCTTCAAAAATTGTAAGCATGCCGTTTTTACGCGCATATTTTTTTATATCATCGGCAGTAGAACGTTTATTGATCTTTTCAATAAGCTCATCGTCTATTGGCAGGACTTCATAAATGCCTACCCTGCCTTTAAATCCGGTTTGCCCGCAACGCCTGCATCCTTGCCCTCTATAAAAAACCGTTTCATCAGCGCTATGACTGACTTTCTGCTTTGGCTCGTGTACATTATCTTTGAACAATCCGCTCAACTTGTGAATATCAAACACTTTAGCCAACTCGTTTAAAGCCACCTTGTCCAGCTTATATTCCTCTTTGCAGTGCGGACATAACCGGCGTACAAGCCTTTGTGCAATTATTATATTGCAGGTATATGCCACTAAAAAAGGCGCGACGCCCATGTCAACCAAACGGGGAAGTGTTGTTGGCGCGTCATTTGTATGAAGAGTGGAAAGCACCAAATGTCCGGTCATGGCGGCGTGTATGGCTATTTCAGCGGTTTCTTGGTCGCGTATTTCTCCGACCATTATTATATCAGGATCTTGCCTCAAAAATGAACGGAGTCCTGACGCAAAAGTAAAGTTAACTTTTGTGTTGATTTGACTCTGATTAATTCCGGGTATGCGGTATTCTATTGGATCTTCTATGGTTGAAATATTAACCCCCGGCTGGTTTATGATACCCAATATTGAATAAAGGGTGGTTGTCTTGCCGGATCCTGTGGGTCCTGTAACTAAAATCATTCCATGCGGTTTTTTCATTGAGCTCTCAACCAACTTTTTCGGCTTTGCAAGAAAACCCAAATCTTCCAGTGAAAGCGGCTTAGCTCCTTCGTGCAAAATACGCATCACTATTTTTTCACCGTCATAAACCGGAATTATGGAAACACGGAATGCGACTTTATCTTCCTGCAATTGTATCTTAAACCTGCCGTCCTGTGGCTTCATTCTCTCATCAATCTTTAAATTGGACAAAATTTTTATTCTTGCCACAATTCCGCTCTGTATATTTTTCGGTAAAGCCATTACCGAGCGTAAAATGCCGTCTATGCGATATCTCACGACAATTTGTTTTTCAGCGGGCTCAATATGTATGTCTGAAGCACCCTCATAAACTCCATGCTCCAAAATTGTATTAACTATATTGATTATGGGAATTTCTTCAGCCGCTTTTTTAAGATCTGAATCATCCAGTCCGTCTGCAGATTCTTTAATAATTAACAAATCTTCGTCCAGCCCTCCATGAAACATTCGCAAGGCCTCTTTAAGTTCTGCCGGGCTTGTTATATATACCTTGGGGCTAAGGCCTGTCTTGCGGCGCAAAAATTCTATTGTCTGTATGTCGGTCGGATCGGTCATGGCGAGCTTCAGCTGATCCTTTTCTTTGTCAAAAGCAATTACCTGATGAGTGCCGGCTACTGGGCCGGGAATAAGATTAAGCACTTCTTTTTTTATTTCTCTTCCCTTTAAAGCAATATATGGAATTTCCAACTCCTTTCCTATTTTTTCGAAAAGTTCATATTCATTTATTTTATCCTCGCCTATCAAAACATCCAAAAAACTGCTACCTTTTTTATTCGCCTGCACTTGAGATGACCTCATGTCCTTACTGCCCACCATCTTATGCCTTTTTATTACTGTCTTTATTATTTTATCGGATAACATAAATAATGCTGATTTATTTATCATATTATACCACAATGCAATGAATTTTATAAATAATTTAACTTTTTTTTATTATTATATCCTTGCCATTGGTATATGATCAAAAACAGCATGGCTAAATATGGCTAGTCGTCTATCTTGTTGCTTAATCATTAAACCACTACAACAGTGCATTATGGCTCACAACCTTTATGGATATTGACTTTTTCTGGTGTTATGCTATTATAGTCCGGCCTTTGGTATCTAAATGGGCTTTTTGCCCACAATGGGTTTACCACCCTAAAAAAAAGCATAATATCTATGAAAAAATACGAACTGTTATTAACTTTACCCGGAACTTTAACTGATCAGGAAGTTGAAGATCAAATAAGCGAAATAAAAAATTTGATCGAGCAGAATGCTTGCTTGCCTGAAATCAATTCTTTAGGCAAAATACGGCTTGCATATCCAATCAAGCAAATCAGGTATGGATATTATTATACAATAATTTTTGAATCCGAACCTGAAAATGTAGCTAAGATTAGCGAAAAATTACGATTGAACAAGCTGGTATTGCGCTCTATATTCAATAAATACAACGCCAAGTCACCAAAAGATGTCCGCTTATCAATGACTGAAAGGCCTGATGAAAAAATCAAGCCAACTGACCGGCATGACAGCATGAAGGAAAAAATAACATTGCAGGAAATAATGAGTGATAAGCAGACAAGTGAACAGGATGCTATTAAAACTCAACCGGTTATTGGCACTCCTGTTGACGTAGATTTAAAGGAAATAGACAAAAGACTTGATGAAATTCTGGATGGTAATGATATTGTTCCTGGAATTTAATCATTAATATAAAGCATTATGAATCTGAATAAAGCCATGATTATTGGCAATCTAACCAGAGATCCTGAAGTCCGCAATATTGCCAATGGAGCCACTGTTGCAAGCTTTGGAGTAGCCACCAACCTTGTTTGGAAAGACAAGGACGGCCAAAAACAAGAAAAAGTTGAATATCATAATATTGTGGCATGGAGACGTCTGGGCGAAATATGTGGCCAATATTTGCATAAGGGCTCAAAAATATATATTGAAGGACGTTTGCAGACACGCGACTGGACCGGCCAGGATGGCATAAAAAGATACCGAACAGAAATAGTGGCTGAAAATATGATAATGCTTGATAGCGCCAGAAGCGGAACAAGCGGATACTCCTCGGAAAACGCGCCGTCGCCGGCTGAATCTGATGATCCTGGACAGCCGATCACAAACTCAAATGATGTGATTGAGGAAGAAGTAAAAGTGGAGGACATTCCATTTTAACGCTAAAAAGCAAAGCAAATATGTTAAAAACAAGAGATAGACAATGCTATTACTGCGCAAACAAAAACAAAAATGAAGAGGTTGACTATAAGGATATAGTTAACTTGCGCCGATTTGTTTCATCCTACATGAAAATCGCCCCGCGCAGGCGAAGTGGATTGTGCGCAGCGCATCAAAGGCAGGTTGCAAATGCCATTAAAAGGGCTCGTCAAGCCGCTCTGATGCCGTTCAAGGCCTAAAATTCTCCCTGCATGGAATAAACCTCGCCAGCCATGGGCGGGGTTTGTAATTTATAAAATATATGCCGACTTGGAAACAGCTTTATGACAATCCAAAATTAAAAGCCATATATGATACACGACTGTCTATAATTAAAGCAACGCGCGATTTTTTTTACATGAAAAATTTTATTGAAGTTGAAACGCCCATTGCCGTGCGGTATGTTGGCCAAGAACCACACCTAAATCCAATACCGTTAGCAGTCAAAAATGAATTTGATGTTGAAAAAAAATTTTATCTCCAAACATCCCCGGAATATGCAATGAAAAAACTCCTTGCTGTGGGATATGAACGTATATTTCAAATTTGCAAATGCTTTAGAAACAATGAAAGACAGGGAAGCCTGCATAACACTGAATTTACAATGCTTGAATGGTACAGAACTGGATCTGAATTGGATAAAATAATGGATGACTGCGAAGGCCTTTTTAACTATATTGCAAAAAATGTTAATGGTTTGAATTTGGCTGATGACGGCAATTCCATTGATCTTACCTTGCCTTGGGATAGAATCAGCATGAAAGATCTTTGGAATCAAACATTAAATGTAAATCTTGATGATTTTTTTGACTTGGATAAATTTATCAACTACGCGCATGAAAAAGGTTATGCGGCTGATGATTTTGACAAGTATGAAGATTTGTTCCACAAAATATTTCTAAATGAAATAGAGCCAAAGCTTGGCTGGAAAAAACCGATTTTCATATATGATTATCCAACAACAATGTGCTCGCTTTCCAAGCCATGCGAAAATGACCCGCGCTATGCCAACAGGTTTGAACTGTATATAAAAGGAATAGAACTGGCTAATGCCTTTGGCGAGCTTACTGACGCCGATAGGCAGGAAAAAAACTTTTTGCGCGACCAAAAGCAGAGAAAACAATCTCAAAAAGAAATTTTTCCAATTGATCAAGAACTGCTTTCTGCACTGCAAAAAATTAAAAAAGGCGCGTCAGGTATTGCGCTTGGACTTGACCGCATGGTATTATTACTCACGAATAGCAGTGATTTAAATGATGTTATTTTTGAATCAATCAGCGATCAATTAAACAATTAACACATTTTATCATATATGCCAACAACAACTGACATAAAAAAAGGGACGGTTATTCGCCAGCAAAATGGATTGTATTCAGTGGTGGAATTTCAGCATGTTAGTCCGGGCAAAGGCGCCGCCTTTGTACGCACAAAAATGAAAAACCTTTCCGATGGCAAAGTTATTGAAGTTACATACAAAAGCGGAGAGAGTATTGACATGGCTGAAGTTAACTTTCAAACCATGCAATTTTTATACCAAAGTGGCGATTCTTATAGTTTTATGAACATGGATAATTATGAACAAGTTGAAGTAGGAACTGATGTGGTTGGCGATGAAGCCAAATATCTAAAAGAGGGATTAAAGGTGGTGCTTGGAATTTACGAAGAAAATCCAGTAAGCATACAAATACCGAAAAAAATCAAATATACTGTTGTGGAAGCTCCGCCTGCCGTCAAAGGCAACAGCGCGGCAGGAAATGTCACAAAAGAAGTAAAATTGGATAACGGACTTAGAGTGAAGGCCCCTATATTTATAAAAGAAGGCGAAGAAATTCTGGTAAATACCGAAACAGGCGACTATTCAGAAAGGGCAAATTAATCTTTGATGCCAAAGGCCATTAACTCCTGCCTGGGATCTCCACAAATAGACATTAAAATTAACCGAGCAGAAACAAAAAATCCCCATAAGGGGATTTTTATTCTATTCTTGTGTTCCTTCTTCTTTTTTATCTTCTTCCGACTTTTCAGCCGAGGCGCAATCGCAGTTGCAATTGCATGAGCAATTTTCGCACATAAATTTTGCTTAAAAGCTTAATAATTATTAAATTCAACTTTTATATTATAGCATATTTTAGCGATTTTGTCAAGGGGAGCGATAACTTGTTAATGAACAATGAACTGAAAACATATTAACACGCAGATATTGATTTTATGAAAAAACCTTGTGGACAAATGAATGGCCGGGGCGAAGAAACGCCCCGGGTCAAGATCGGAGGGGATGAATTGGTAAATAGATTGACGGTCGCCTATACTGACCGGTCCCAGCTTTTAATAACTCTCTCAGCTTCATCGGTAGCTTCTTTCACCGCGCGGATCTGCGCTTCCAGCCCTTCTTTCAGAGCTCTGAATGCCGTTACTCTTTGTCTGGCGATTTTGCGACACTCTTCGCTGGCCTCTGGCATCTTTGCGTATACTAACTCGTTATCTTTCCTACCTTCCAAAAAAATCAATGCGTTTTTAATCAGCTCGAGATCCTCCATGCGTTCCTCCTTTTGCCTCAGTTTACCTTAATGTGATAATTTGTCAAAATTTTATCCACATGCGTATATTTACATATTTATCCGCGCGTGTTATTTTACCATTACTATGGATAAGACAGCCAAAAGATATTTTTCATTCTTTTTCTGGAACCTCTGCTCCGAGGCGTCTTGTTAAATTTTTGTAAAAAAAAATTCAAGAACCTCGGATAACGAGGTTCTTTTTAATTATTGCTCTTTAATATGTGTAAATTGGGTAGAAGATAGGATGTGAATATACGCGCTCTGTCTTTCACCCAATTTCAACCGCCAAATTAAAAGGACAGAGGAACCGATAATGAATTCTCAACCACAAAAAACGACCAACGCGCCCAAAAACCAGATGCCGCACGAACTTCTCAAAGGTCTTCCGTGCGTGCATAGGCCGATTTCTACGGACACCACGGATCATCCGGTCGCACATTTCAAGCTCGGGGACTGGTCTTTGGTCATCGGCCAACTCTGATAGCTCATTCTCGCCCTCTTTTGCCAAAGCAATCCTGCTTGGCCAGTCCCGATTTTCATCGGGACTTTTCATTTTTTCATTATTTTTTACAATTTTGCCGGCATTCATTGACTTTTTTTAATAAAGCAACTATAATTTCTACTGTTAAAAACAAAACGCGGGTGTGGTATAATGGCTATTACGCTACCCTTCCAAGGTGGATACGTGGGTTCGATTCCCATCACCCGCTCGTTTTAAAACATCGCTAAAACTAGTGATGTTTTTGGTGTCCTAGAATTTACGTTCGGACTAAGATATAATTGATATATATGAAAAAGCTATTCCAAAATAATTTTTTTAACGCACCGCTGCGAGGGTAATGAAAATTTATTTTCATTACCGAGCAAGCAAGTTAAATACCCTGTGGTCTTGCCACAGCGGTCTTCCAAACTGCTGTGCCTGTTTACCCCAACTGAGTCGGGGAGGGGTTCATTTTTAGCAACCATTTTATTTTTTCAATCAGAATATTTGGTATGTTGCTTGGCGCGATAAATTGCTCTGAAAACAATGCACGTCCTTTGTGTTACTTATGTAGATAAAAAATAATTGGAAAAATAAATAAAACACGTAAATATACGTGAAGAGTTAAGAGATAAAATAAAATGTCTAATGGGAGTATCCACCAAATTTTGTTGTGAAGAATGAAATATATAGTGTAGGTGGGTGGGGTAGTCCCAAACTTTGCAAACTCTTTAATAATTCATCTTACAATCCAGTTCGAACGTCTTGTTGCGCTGTTAATACTTGACAGGTCTTAATACAGATGTTAAACTATAAATAATATAAAGATTAACATATAAATATGAATACAAAACAACTGTCAATAATAGGTTTACGTGATTTAAGAGAAAATCTGGTAGACTATATTGATCAAATAAAAAAGGGAAAAAGTTTTACTGTAGTAAAAAGGTCAGAACCAATTTTTAAAATTAGTCCAATTATAGAGGACGATGAAGATGAAAGGTGGGAAACTATTATTGATTTTACAAAAATTAAAAAAGGTGGCGTAGATATTGATGAAGTATTAAAGCGATTGTAATATGGTAGACAAAATTCAGAAGGCCTTAAATAAATTTACCAGAAAAAACAAAGACCAGATTCAAAATATCTTAATAAATCTAAAAAAAGGTGAGAATAAGAATTATGACATCAAAAAGCTAAAGGGTTATAATGATATTTTTAGATTAAGAAAAGGAAAAATTAGAATAATATACAGAATATTGGAAAAAAACAAAATTCAATTAATAACAATTGAGAAGCGTTCAGATACCACATACAGTTCCTAGATTAATGTCATCATGCAAGCCAGTTCGAATGTCGTGTATTATACCGCTTATAAACATAAATAATGACAAACAACAATATGTCACGAGAAAAACCAGGAGTATTTCAACACGATACAGCCGGTGCGCCTGAAACAAATCCTAAAATAATTGCGGACAAATATATTAAGTCCATTCCTGAAAAAGATAAAAAGATTGAAAGGCCGGAACAAATTAAAGCAATCTTAAATGCTCTTGATGCAGTTAGGGAAGGAAGTCATGTAACAATGACAAAAGACAGGATCGGAAATATGCCAGCATGTCCTTTCGACGAATCACCGCAAGAAAAACGCGCGCGAATATTAAAATTGATACAAAATTTTGTTCAAGATCCAGTTACAACCTCTGCTAATATGGATAAAACAAAATATATCGCATCAAGTGATTTACCAAAATCAATAAAGGATGCCGTATTGGCAATAATATTATCAGAAGGTCCGCATTCCGCTCAACAAATTTTTGCTGAACTTAAGAAACGCATTGAGCGCGATTCTGAAGCTGACATCACGCAACTTATACTATCCCTAAAAAAAGACGCTCATTTTATTTCCCAAGAATCAGATAATATACGACGATCAGCTTTAAATAAATTTTTAGAATCAATTTATCCAGAGTTAATCAAAAGAGATGACGTTAGATTTCTTCAACAAATTAAAGCCCTGACTAGAGAAGAAAAGAATGATCAACAAATTATGGAAAAAATTACGCAAGAGGCGGCAAATCTAATAGGTGGGCATGCTTTCAGAAATGATGCCCGACGATATTTGGGCAACTCACTAAACGCCCTTGAACTGGCAAACGGAGTTAAACAAGGTTCAATTAACCCGACAGACATACTTATAACGCCACTTTCAGAAGAAATAGAAGAATTTATTGCAAAAGACGCATTAAATTAAAATATATAAAGCCCCTGCAACTAATAAATAGAAACTTTGCAATAAAAAGACGCCCCAAGCGGTACTTTTTTTATCACTCTGCTTCACTCCCACATTAGCAAATATGTATTTTGGCGATAAAAGATAGGACTGCTATTTTTATTAAAGAAATTGTATTATTATTTTTCCAGATAAGGCCAAGCCATACAGATCGTCCTATTGACATAAACCCTATTTTGATTTATTATTATACTTACAAAACAAAAAAGCGGGTGTCGTATAATGGTTATTATGTATCCTTGCCAAGGATAAAACGGCGGTTCGATTCCGCTCACCCGCTCGTGGCACATAATACCAAATCTACACTGATCGCGGGGTAGAGCAATTGGCAGCTCGGCGGGCCCATAACCCGCAGGTTCCCGGTTCGAGTCCGGGCCCCGCAACAAAAAAACCCGATTAAATCGGGTTTTTTGCTTTATATTTTACGCTTAAACGCCAAGCCCAATTGCTTTTTTTATTTTCTCCATTTTCGCGCCAGCTATCTTTTCTGCTTTTTGCGCTCCCTGCTCCAATATCTGAATTACCTGTTTGTCGCTGATTTTATTGAACCTGTCTTGAAAGCCGACAAGAAAATTGCATATTTCATCAGCCAGCCCACTCTTAAACTTCCCATAGCCAATGCCTGCATACTGTTGTTCAATTTCTTTAATTGAAACATCTGAAAAAAGAGAATATATTTTTAGTAAATTTGTAATAGCCGGTTTATCTTGTGATGATGACACTGCACTGCCTGAATCGGTTACTGACTTCATAATTTTTTTACGCGCAACTTTTGCGTTATCCAAAAGAGAAATGTAATTATATTCTGAATCAGCTGTTTTTGACATTTTCTTGCTTGGATCATCCAACCCCATAATGCGAGCGCTTTCTTTTTTAACAAGGCCTTTTGGAATTGTAAAGGTTTTATTAAAAATTTTATTAAATCTCTGCGCCAATTCGCAAGCCAATTCAATATGCTGGGTCTGGTCTTCTCCAACAGGGACTAAATCAGTATCATATAATAAAATATCAGCAGCCATTAATACAGGATAGCTGAAAAGTCCAAGATTGATATTGCTCTTATTCTGCGCCGACTTATCCTTAAATTGAGTCATTCTTTCCAGCTCGCTTATTTTCGTAATAGTATTTAAAATCCACGCGGCTTCAACATGCTCTTTTACTTCAGATTGGACAAATATGACTGATTTGTTTGGATCAATTCCGCATGCTAAATATGTCTTTGCCATGTTGATTATATTTTTCTTTAACGCGCTTGGATCCTGCTTAACTGTAATGGCATGCATATCCACAACGCAAAAAAAACATTCGTTATCTTTCTGTAAATCAACCCAGTTTTTTATGGCTCCCAAATAATTGCCTATATGCAGATTATTGGTTGGTTGTACTCCTGAAAAAATGCGTGGCATATTATTGTGGTGATTTAGATAACCTATTTCTTAATCTGTTTTTCATTAATTCCATGAATGTATGCCTAAAATTATCATTGCCTGATGTCGGAATAAATCTTAACTCTTCATAAGCAAGATCTTGATTTTCAAGATAACTTAACATACTTTTATAATATTCGCCTTTTTTTTCTTCATCAATAGTCATATCATTGCCATCAGTTTGCTCAAGTCTTATTTTCATCTTACTTATCATACCATCAATTTTTGACGATTCATATCTTTTCTTCTCTGTTTTCCCGGAACTCACAATACCTTCTTTGGAAGCCGCTCTTTTTTTGAAATCCGCTAAAAAAGAATCCGCTTCCGTTAGATTCTGTTGCCTGTCTATGGCCATGAGTCGGATAATTTGGCTCTCTCTGCTGTAAGTTGGCTCTTTGATAAGGTTATCAAGTTCTTGCAAATCATTGATTTCATTAAAATCTATTCTCAAATTATCAAAATAATCCGAGCTGTCCGGCTCTGGAGCACGATTCTCTTTTTCCTTATTTGCCCACAAATCAATTCTTTTTTTGCGAACGGCATGATCAATCTCTGGTATATCAACTCTTTCAGGCGCGATCTTCATTGCTTCAGTTATAGCTCTTAAATGCTCCTCTTCGGTAATATCATCAAGTTTAGCGTAAAATTTCATTCCTTCCCCGTCTTCAAACCATTTTACTATTTCATCCCTAATTGCTCTGGCCAATTCTTCAAGTTCAATACCATCAAGTATTTTTTTATTTTCATCCTCCGCAATATTTTGATCTTTATTAAATTTGCTATCAGATTGCATTTCAGAAAATTTTCTATAAAAAACCTCCAAACTCGCCACAAAGGGGGTCTTTATTGTTATTTTGGTTTCTATCTGTCCCTTCGCCATCCTATGGTCTGCGTTTTTAATATCGGTTGGCCGTTGTGTGTCAAATGGGTTGGGTGTGTCAATGCCCATAAAGCAAAAAAATTAATATATTAAGGCCTTTAAAATCCTCCCTATTTAGGCATGCATTAAGTATAACCAAATCCATCATATATTTCAAGTGAAGCCCTATAGCAAGAACTGGTAGCTTTTGGCCGAAGGTCTCCACTTTACTAAAAAAATAAATGTTGTATAATAATATCAATAAGTACCAGCCCATTCTAACAAATGGTGGAATATTGCTAAACCAATAAATATAACATAAAAAATATGCCAAAAACAGGAATGTCTGAATCATTAAGGAGATATTTAGTTATTGAAGACAAAGAGCCAAATGTTCCGGAACTAACACAAAAAGAGCTTGGACGACAACAAGCAGTAGCTGAAAGGCGTAGGGCAAAAAAAGAAGACGCTACATCAGAAAAAATTGATCCGCAAACAGAGCGTCCATCAAAATTAACTCTTCTTCAAGGTGGCAAACACGATGTTCATAAAAACGGAGAGGTTGTTTATAAAGAAGACCTGCTTCCTCCAAAAAGTCCATACCGTACTTCTGAAAGTCAAACTGGCACACCGAGTACCGGCAGAGCCGTAAAAACTGATTGGGGAAGGAGAAGAAGCCAGTGGGGCAAAGGTAAGCGCAAATAATTCTAAGACAAAAAAGAGCGGCTATACCTGATCTGTGCCCCAAAAAACGGACACTTACGTATCCGCTAAAGTGGGTACGGATCATACCCACTCTTTTTTTAATTCCGCAAATCTGTCCTCTTTAATGGCATCACGTATATCTTTCATCATTTGAAGCAAAAAATGAAGATTGTGAATTGTGGCAAGTCGCTTTGCAGTAAACTCTCGGGCTTTAAACAAATGATTAAGGTAGGCGCGTGAATAATTTCGGCAAGTGACACAAGAACAACCCTTGTCTACTGGTTGAAAATCTTGAGTGTACTTGGCATTAAGAATATTAAATCTATGATTGTTTTTTTTGTTTTTTATAAAAAATATTCCATGCCTGGCCAAGCGCGTTGGCGCCACACAATCAAACATATCTATTCCTTTATCAACTACCTTAAACAAATCAGCCGGGTTCAAACCAACGCCCATGGAATAACACGGCTTGCCATCCGGCAAATACTCATAAACCCAATCTAAAATTTGAACTGTCATTTCCATGTTATAGCCAATTGACTCTCCTCCAACAGCAATGCCGTCAAAATCAAGACCGCAAATATATCGAGCTGACTCTTTTCTTAATTCCATATAATTAGACCCTTGGATTATTCCAAACAAATATTGTTCGTGCTTTTTCGCTTTACGATTTTTATCTGCCTTAAGCGCCACATGGCGCTCTAAACACTGTTTTGCCCAATCATGAGTTCTTTGCATTGCTGATTGAGCATAATCCTTGCTTGCGTTGTCAGGCGTGCATTCATCAAAAGCCATAATAATATCAGCCCCAAGCTTGTGCTGGACATCAATGGCGCTTTGCGGAGTAAAGCGATGCAAAGAGCCGTCAATATGACTGCGAAAATCAACCCCGTTTTTATCAATTTTTACCAAACAGCCGGATTGTTTTAATTCACTTGAACTATTGCCCTCTGACTGAAAAGAACCGAACTCAATATTTTTTTTCTCTTTTTGTTGCCCTAAAGAAAAAACCTGAAAGCCACCACTGTCCGTTAAGATCGGCTTGTTCCAATTCATAAAACCATGAAGTCCGCCGGCTTTTTGTATTAAATCTTCTCCAGGACGCAAATGCAAATGATAAGTATTTGCAAGAATTATCTGCGACTTCAAATCTTGAAGGTCTTGCTGATCCAAAGTTTTTACGCAAGCAGACGTCCCCACCGGCATAAAGCATGGGGTCTCAATTGATCCGTGCGGGGTTTGGATTATACCTGTTCTGGCACGGCTTTTTTTATCTTTGTACTTTAATTGAAAAAACATATTAACTGTATTTTGCCGCTATTCTACGTTATTTTGTCCATATTGGCAAGTTATGGTAAAATGGTGTTGTCCTTAAAACAATACAGAGCTCAACTATGACAAACTATGAAAATGACTTAAATGAACAGCAATTGGAAGTTGTGAAAAACGGCAATGGGCCGTGCTTGGTGCTGGCCGGAGCAGGCAGTGGAAAAACTCGAGTAATCACTTACAGGGTAGCGCGACTGCTGGAAGATGGTGTCGCTCCTGAAGAAATACTTTTGCTCACTTTTACAAATAAAGCGGCCGCTGAAATGGTTGAAAGGGTTCAGCGACTTACCAACATGCAATCGCGCTTGCCATGGAGCGGAACTTTTCATGGAATATGCAACAAAATACTGCGAAGCAAAGCCGGCCTTGTCAACTTTAAAAACAATTTTACCATTCTTGATGAAGACGACAGCAAGTCCATACTCAAACAGTCAATCCGCGAATTTAAGCCTGGTTCAGCAACTCGCTTTCCATCCGCCAATATCGTCAAATCCATCATCAGCTACGCGAGAAACGCTGAAATCACAATTCAAGACGCGATTGATTTGCGCTATGAGCAATGGATGCATCTATCCGACATTATTCAAAAAATATCATCTGATTATCACAAAAAGAAAAAAGCAAGCCAGTCAATGGATTTTGACGACCTGCTGGTAAATACACTGCTTGTTCTTAACAATCCTGAAGCGCAGAAAAAATATTCAAGCCAATTCAAGCATATTCTTGTTGATGAATATCAAGATACAAACAAAATCCAAGCCGCCATTATACGTAAAATGTCGCTGTGCCATAATAATGTGCTGGTAGTGGGAGACGACGCTCAAAGCATCTATTCGTTCCGCGCGGCCACAATAGAAAATATTCTTGAGTTTGAAAAAAAATACGCTTCTGCAAAAGTATATCGGCTTGAAATCAACTATCGATCCAGCCAAGAAATTCTTGATGTTGCCAATGATATTATTTCTAACAATATCAGGCAATACGAAAAAAAACTCAAAACATTACACTCCACTAAAATTAAGCCGGAGCTTAATTCTCACCACACTCAGCAGGACGAGGCCCGCTTTATCATAAAAAAAATAAAAGAAAAAACAGCCAAGGGAACACCTATGAAAGAAATTGCCGTTCTTTTCCGCGCGGCATTTCATTCGCAAGCGCTGGAAATGGAACTTATGAAAAATAATATTCCATATGAATATCGCGGGGGATTGAGATTTTTTGAACGCGCCCATATTAAAGATGTGATATCGTTTTTGAGAATACTGAACAATCCAGCTGACACAACGGCATGGATGCGCGTTTTAACAATGCAAGAAGGAGTTGGCATTGCCGGTTCGCAAAAAATAATTAACGCTGTAATGATGGCTGAAAATATTGATGAGATAAAATCAATGGGATGCGCCGTAGCTAGCGGACGCGCTCAAAGCGGCTGGCTGAACTTCTGCATTATTTTGGATGCCATACTAAATATCGGCAAGCGTGACATTGGCGCTCTGATAGAAACAATAAAAAACTCATCTTATGTTGATTATCTTGAATCAGAGTATATAGATGCAACAGAACGTTTGCGTGATATTGATCAGATGATCGCATTTTCCGAAAGTTATCAAAACCTAAGTGATTTTTTATCTGAAGTCGGCCTTCACCAAAGCTTTAATAGAAATGAATTGAGCGAACGTGAAAAAGAACGAACAAACAAAGATAAAATTGTACTTTCAACAATACATCAGGCAAAAGGACTGGAATGGGAAACTGTTTTTGTAATTAATTTGACTAACGGCGCGTTTCCTTCAATTATGGCCTTTAAAGAAGCCAATGGAATAGAAGAAGAAAGACGGTTATTCTATGTTGCCACAACCAGAGCCAAAAAATACCTGCATCTTACATATCCAATGCAATCTGTTGGCTACCGGCAGGGCGAGGAAAGTATTTTTCTGAGTGAAATCAGACCCGAACTTCTTAATGGCAGTTTTCCTTCAGCCAAAACAAGCATAGTATTTAATGATTCTATTAAGCCAAATGAAGAAGAATATGAATATGTAAACGAAGAGACAAAGTCATATTCCTCACCGGGCAGTTTTTTAATTGACGTTGATGACTTTTAAAAAACCGCGTCCGGTAAAACACAAACGCTTGACTTTCAACGAACAATCATATATAATAAGACGCACTCTCACATTTTTAGTAAATATTACATAAAATATGCCTAATAAAGCAAACGCCAAAAAAGCTTTGCGTCAGTCAAAAAAAAGAGCAGTACTCAACAAAGCTCGCAAAGAAACATATAAAGTAGCAATTAAAAAAGTACTAAAAACCGAAAGCAAGGATGAAAAAAAACTCCTGGCTGTTGACGCCCAAAAAGCCCTTGATAAGGCAGTTAAAGTCGGGGTTCTAAAAAAGAACACGGCAAGCCGAAAACTGTCCCGCCTAATGAAAAGGGTAAACTCAAAATAAACCCCTCCCTGTGCCAAGAGCACAGGGTATCAGGTCAAAAGGCATAATGTCTGCGACTCTACCCCGTGGCAAGACCACGGGGTATTTTACCTGCGCTCGCTCGGAAATGAAAACAAGTTTTCATTTCTCTCACTTC
>JBDRCM010000007.1:0-5328 GCA_043821725.1 bacterium
GTGCCAAGAGCACAGGGTATCAGGTCAAAAGGCATAATGTCTGCGACTCTACCCCGTGGCAAGACCACGGGGTATTTTACCTGCGCTCGCTCGGAAATGAAAACAAGTTTTCATTTCTCTCACTTCGCTTGGTAATAAACCCGACTACGCAACAAGCCGCAGAGTATCCAAGCGGGTTTTTTAGACAAAACAAAAAATCCCCTAAAAATATAGGGGATTTTGATTTATTAAAAACCCGCGAATTTATCCACACAGCAATGGTAGATCCTTTAATCCAAACTGATCTTACCGATAAAAACATCAAACAAAATATCCACAGATCCATATCCGCTCTTGCTTCTGTAATCAACTTCAGCCAACCGACCGTACAACTCTTTGAGTTTTTTCATTGAATATCGTTTTACCAAATACAGATTCTTTTTCGCAACAAACGGATGTATCCCGGCCTTTTTTGCCATTTGGTCGCTCGACATGCTGTCATCGCGTTCATATAAATCACGAAGCATTATCATTGTCCTTAACTGCCAAGCAATTAATCCTATCATCTTAAGATTATCTTCTCCCAACTGTCTTTGTTTTTCCAATAATTTAAAGGCCTTTTTTGAATTTCCGGTAATTATCGCCTCCACCATATTAAACATGTTATCATCAACCTTTTCCGACAAGAAAAGGCGGGCGTGATCAATCTCTATTATCACGCCGGTCTTTGGCTCGCAAACCGCGCGCGCATAAGAAATCAGCTGGCTGATCGTGGTTTTTAAAAACCACATATCAGAGCCAATATTGTTGGCCAAATATTCAACAGCTGCCGGGGAAATTTCCAATTCCTGCTCTTTTACTTGCGAACAAATCCAATCAACCAGTTGAGCGCCGGTGAGCAAGTCAAATCTGAATACATATTTTTGCGCGAGCAGGACTTTTTCCAAATCTTTTACTTCTTTCACTTTTCCAAGCGTGGCGCCTTGCCAAAAAACAACAACGTTATCCGACTCTGATTGCTTGCTTTTTATTAAGCCAATCATTTGAGACATCATGTCTTTATCAGAGCTCGACAGAATGTCCCTTATTATCACCATCCGCTTTTCGCTCAAAAATGGAGCGCTTTTTATATGCTCAAAAACAGCCCCGACTTCTTCGTCTTTAGCATCAAAAAAAATAATATTGTAGCCCTGTGGATCCCTTTTGCTTTTAAATTGTTTAACCGTTTTCTCCAAATGCTGTTTTGAGCGAAAAGTATCCTGGCCGAAGATATATATTATCATGAGGTACCGACCGGATTCGAACCGGTGATAAGGGTTTTGCAGACCCTTGCCTTACCACTTGGCCACGGTACCGCTTTTACGCGAAAGACGCGCCGTCTTATACAGGTCTGTCGCCAAATGCGCTTTCGCAACGAAATTGATAAATTATGAGACAAAATCGCTGATAATTCCATAGTTATCTTCGCTCGCTCGGAAAAGAAAAATTATCATTTTTCTTTTCTCTCGATTCGCTTGATAAAAAATTTTGAGGCCTATCTGTAAGATAAGCCAAGAAATTTTGAAACGATTTTGGCCATAATTTATTAATTGCAGTAGAAATGGTATTTGGTGGCAGGCCCTATATGTGTGAGAATACCACTATTTAACTTTTTTTTCAAGATAGAACAACAAACTATCTTATATACCCCAAAGGATTGACCTGAATTCCATTTATTCTGATTTCAAAATGAAGATGAATACCTGTGCGTCCATAAACCCGTCCGGTATTTCCCATTAAAGAAATTGTCTGGCCTGCTTTAACATATTGTCCGGCACTCACCAGCAACTGCGAAGCATGGCCGTACAATGTCTTAACTCCGCCTCCATGATTTATTACTACATAACAACCATATCCGCTGTTCCATCCACAGCTTGATGTTTCAACAGTGCCGGCTTTAGACGCATATATTGCTGATTTAAACGGGCCTGCGACATCCAAACCATGATGGCGCCATGAATAGTACTGTGTGATCATGCGCGCTGAAGACGGCCAGATAAATCCGGAGATTGACGGAGAATTTTTTGAGGACGGCGGAACATAAGTAGAGCGACTTATTGCTGTTGAAGGAGCCACAGCAACAGCAGAGCTGTAAACTCGCTTTACGCCATCAGGCACCACAATATTTTCACCTATAATCAAATTACTGCCGTCTTCTTTTAATTGGTTGAAGGCCACAATATTTTCAACTTTTACATTATATAAATTGGCCAATTTGATTAAAGTATCTCCTTTTACAATTTTATGGGTAAGCCCATTAACAGGCAAAATTTTTAATTTATCCATGGGTCTGATATATGAATATGAACCAAGCCCGTTTTCCCATAAAATAGTAGCAACACTAACTCCGAATTTCAATGCAATTGCGCTTACTGTGTCGCCGGGCTGAACCTCATATTCAATGGTCTTATCTCTTTTGCCTCCAATAGTTATGCCCGGGAAAATGGTCGGCTTGGTAATGGCCGAATAATCAGCCACCAAAGCTGATGAAAATTCCAAATCATGCTGAAGATAATCAACATCAACATATTCCTCACTGCTAATTGCACCTTCTTTCCATAACGGCACTTCTGAATCAGCATATTTAGAATCACTTGCTATAATTTCCTCAAACTCACCAAATTCCTCTACATTGCTGATTAAGGAATAGGCGACTGTATTCTGACCCGGAAGCGCGTCTCTGGTCTTGCCATACAAATTGGTTTGAGGAATTGCAATTGCAAACAAAACCAACAACATGACAATTTGAAGATTGTCTCTGCGAACCAATTGTCTCCCAAATATCTTTTTTATGCCTACATTACGGAACAAAAGGGCTGTGCGATATATATAATAGCCGAAATGCCTAAAGATCGGCTCAATAAAAGACCTCCCGAACCTGCTCAGCATGTTGCCGGAAAGCCAAACCGCTCTTTTAGCGTAAATTAAAATTTTTAACAAATACAGCAGTATTTTGTATTTCATACTTGACTAAAAAGCTAGGTTAGAATATCATAATAACGCTCTCTATTCAATATGGGCGTTCCACCAATAACAATTGGCGCACCGTCCAATAACATAATAACCACAATATGAGCATAATTTTATTGCTGGCAATATTGCCGGCTATCGTGGCCATCCTCTTTGGCATAGGGCTGGTTATATGGATAAACAAGCAGGAAAACGGCGATGACAAAATGAAGTCAATCGCCAAAGCTATTCAAGACGGTGCCAAAGCATATCTTGGACGCCAATACAAAACAATTGCCTATGTGGCTGTTGTTGTTTTTATTCTGCTCGGCATTTTTATTGATTGGGTTACCGCTCTTGGGTTTGTCGTGGGCGCGATCTTTTCAGGCCTAGCCGGTTTTATTGGCATGCATATTTCAGTGCGCGCCAACGTACGAACATGCCAAGCCGCAAAAAAAGGACTTAAGCAGGCCATGATGGTTGCAACACGAGGCGGATCAATCACTGGCCTTTTGGTTGTCGGCCTTGGCCTGCTTGGAGTAGCCGGCTTTTATATGATTACAAAAGATACGCATGCTTTAATCGGCCTTGGTTTTGGCGGCTCTCTTATTTCCGTATTTGCCAGAATCGGCGGCGGAATATTTACAAAGGCCGCTGATGTTGGAGCAGACCTGGTTGGCAAAGTTGAAAAAGGAATTCCTGAAGATGATCCACGCAATCCAGCAGTTATTGCCGATAATGTTGGAGACAATGTCGGGGACTGCGCGGGCATGGCAGCTGATTTATTTGAAACATATGCTGTAACTGCGGTTGCCGCAATGGTGCTTGGAGGACTGCTGTTCAAAGACAATGAAAACGCTGTTATATTCCCATTAGTGCTTGGAGGAATATCCATTGTTGCCTCTATCCTCGGCACATTTTTCATCCGCTTGGGGAAAAAAGAAAAGATAATGAATGCCTTATACAAGGGCCTGTTCGCTTCCGGCGTGCTGGCTCTTATTGGATTTTATCCGGCAACCCGCTGGCTTATGAGCGGACTTAATTACAGTACAACCAACATTTTTTTATCAGCTGTAATCGGTTTAGTTCTTGCCGGCGCAATGGTATTGATAACTGAATATTACACTTCAACAAAATACAAGCCGGTAAAAGATATCGCAAAAGCAAGTGAGACCGGCCATGGCACAAATGTCATATCAGGATTGGCTGTTTCCATGAAATCAACGGCTCTGCCTGTCATATTCATTGTTGCCGCAATATGGGGATCTTACGAGCTAGCAGGCCTATACGGTATTGCAGTGGCGGCCATGAGCATGTTGTCTTTAGCGGGAATAATCATTACTGTTGATGCTTACGGACCAATTACAGACAATGCAGGAGGAATAGCTGAAATGAGCAACCTTGATGAAGATGTGCGCTCCATCACCGATAAATTAGATGCTGTTGGAAACACCACTAAAGCCGTTACAAAGGGCTATGCGATAGCAAGCGCCGCATTAGCCGCCTTGGTTTTGTTTGCTGATTACACTCACAATCTTCCAAACGGAGTTCAGTTCTTAATAAATGACCCGAAAGTTCTTGTGGGTCTATTTATTGGTGGCCTTCTGCCATATTTGTTCGGTTCAATGCTTATGGAGTCAGTTGGCAAAGTTGCAGGTAAAGTTGTTTTGGAAGTAAGAAGACAGTTTAAGGAGATTGCGGGCATTATGGATGGCACAGGCAAGCCGGAATATGGAAAAGCTGTTGATATTGTAACCAAAGGAGCAATTAACCAAATGATTCTTCCGGCAGCCATTCCAATTCTCGCTCCTATATTAATCGGCGTTTTCCTTGGAGTTGAGGCCTTGGGCGGACTCCTAATGGGAACAATAATAACCGGCCTTTTTGTCGCCATTTCCATGACAACAGGCGGAGGCGCTTGGGATAATGCAAAAAAATATATTGAAGAAGGCAATTATGGCGGAAAAGGATCATTTGCACATCAAGCGGCTGTAACAGGAGATACAGTTGGCGACCCATACAAAGATACTGCCGGCCCTGCCATAAACCCAATGATTAAAGTAATCAATATTGTGGCCTTATTGATTGTTGGATTGCTGATTAAGTAAAAGCTCTCAAAACTATCTTAGAAAATTTAATTAACAAAAAACCGCTCCAAGTTCTATTGAAGCGGTTTTTTACTATAAGCCCTGATATACCTTGCGACTTGTTGCAAAGTCAGGTTTATTACCAAGCGAAGTGAGAGAAATGAAAACTTGTTTTCATTTCCGAGCGAGCGCAGGTAAAATACCCCGTGGTCTTGCCACGGGGTAGAGTCGCAGACATTATGCCTTTTGACCTGATACCCTGTGCTCTTGGCAC
>JBDRCM010000008.1:0-28844 GCA_043821725.1 bacterium
AGGGTAATGAAAATTTATTTTCATTACCGAGCAAGCAAGTTAACTACCCTGTTTTAACGCAGCGTAGCGAGGGTAATGAAAATTTATTTTCATTACCGAGCAAGCAAGTTAACTACCCTGTTTTAACGCAGCGTAGCGAGGATCCCGCTTAGCGGGACCGAGCAAGCAAGTTAACTACCCTGTGGTCTTGCCACAGCGGTCTTCCAAACTGCTGTACCTGATTACCCCGACTGAGTCGGCGAGGGGCTCATTTTTTAGCCACCACTACAAAACTCAAAAAACCGTCAGGCATAAATGTGTTTGCCTCAACGGTCATTTTTAAATCATTCTTTAAAACATTGATCACCTCAAAAGTTGTAGGCATCCATAAATGCTGTTTATTTACTTTAACACTCCACATTTGGCATGACTGATGTCGCAAATAAAGAAAAATTATTCCATTCGGCTTCAGTACCCTTGCCCATTCTGCCAGCGCCTTTTTCCAATCTTTAATATGCTCTAATGAATGCGAAGAATAAACATAATCAAGGCTGTTATCTATTTCATTAATCTTCAACGCGTTCTCATTTTCATTATTTTCAATGGCTCGCGCTCCTTCAAATACCCATTGGCCGGCTCCAATATCAAGCCCTTTTCCAACACAGTATTTCGTCGCGAAATCTTGAATCGCGACTGACATATTTCCTTCCTGCAGATAAAGTGGATATTTCTTTGATTTTTTGTAATAATTTAGACCCTGTACGCGGGAGCGAACATTTGAGAATAAAAAGAAATACAGATCATATCCAAAAGAAAACAGGTAATTGATCAAATATTTAATATACTTCATGGAATTAATTTTTAATTATTCTGATAACTCTGTCCATTACATCATCCACCTTTATTTTATTTATATTTTCCATTGCTTTTTTTAAAGGCACAGGACTCATTCCGTTGTATAAATTCTCACGATCCAATTCAGGAGGATAAATAACGGCAACATTGGATGAAATTTCATTGTTTGCGGGTATTCTTAATTTTGGGTGAACTGTAAAAAACAGCGCTATGGTTTTAGGAGCCAACAGATATGCCATATGAGAAGGCCCTGTGTCCAGCCCGAAAAACAAACTACAATTTTTAATTATATAACATGTCTGCTGAATGTTGTTTTTACCGGTTAAATCAAGAATTATGCTTCTGTCAAAATCGCATAAGGAAATGAGCTTGTTGGCATAATCCCTGTTGTGTTGGCTGTTATCACCTATAAAAACTATGCGATCAAAATATTTGCGCTCGCAAACTCGCTTCAGCACTACTGAAATATTTTCCAATGACCACATTCTGTCAATGAATTTAAGAAATACCCCCACAACCAAATATCTTTTTCCTACTAATTGTTCATCAAAATAATCCGGCTTTTGAAGTTTTAACTTTGGATACTGAATTTGTTTATTTGTAAATTCATTCTCAAATCTATTGCCTTCTTGATTATTTAGCGACTTAATCAACTTTATAGCTCTTAAAAGATAATGATCTTGCTTCATGTTATATCCATAGCGTGGCATTTTTAAATTTGATTGTATTTTAGTAGTTGTAAAATAACCAATCCATGATTTGCTTAAAAATACAAACCAAATATGCTTCAAATTCAGCGTGGCAGAAATTGTCAAATCAAACTTTCTTTTATTTTTTAAATATTCCTTATACTGCAAAATTTCAACTCCTTCAAAATCAATAAAATCCTCCGTCCAAGTAATCAACGTTATTTTTGCGTTTGGAAAAATTTTCCTTATTTTAGCGAAAAAAGGGCTTAACATCACCAAATCACCAATGCCCAATATTCTTAAAAAAGGGACTGCGATTGTCTCCACTCTTTTAATATCTCCTCTTTTTGCAAAACAATATAATCTCAAAAAAATTCCTAACCCAGCCATTGTTATTTTCTTTGCAAACAATCTCATTAATTCCATATTATTTTTTTAAAGAGCAAAATTTTTCTAAAATAAGATTCAGGGTATTTGTTGTTGAGTATTCTGAATATTTCTTAAGAAGAAAAATTTTTCCTCCTGCTTTTTCAACCGTTGACTTTTCCACGCAATCATCGCCGTAGTCAGAGCTGTTAGCGTGAATATTTGGCTTTATAATATTAATAAATTTAATTGGATTTTCATCATCAAACACAAAGACATAATCAACACAATTCAAAGCTGAAACAAGCTCTGCCCTGTCTGACTCATCATTAATTGGCCTATCCAATGATTTGTATTGCCTTACTGACTTATCGCTGTTTACTCCAACGATTAAAACATCTCCTTGGTTTTTCGCTTCCTGCAAGCTTCTAATATGGCCGACATGCAAAATATCGTATGCGCCGTTTGTAGTGACTATTATTTTGCCTTGTTTTTCTAATTCTTGACTAATCTTAGCCAAATTTTTAATTGATTTTATCTTCTCTAAATATTCCATATATTTGGTTTAATAAGCCACTAAAAAACTCGCCTTAACAAAACAAACTATTTACGTAATTAAATGGGTAATTAATTACGTAATTCAATTAGCTAAAATTGCTTTAATTTTTTTGCTTTTTCAGCCTGTGCTATTATTTTCACGGCTTGCAAGAATGAATCTGCCGTATAATCAACTTTTTCTTTATCCTGATCTTGTATTTTTTTCTCAAATTCAGTGCCTGCATTTTTAGGCAGAAGAATTCCTTTTATTAAATTATTGAAATTCTTTGCCATTTCAATATCTCGCAATTTGTCTCCAATTGCCCATGAATTTTCATAATCAAACGGTCCAAATTGCGAATCTACCATTTCCACCAATCCGCTTTTGGGCTTTCTGCAATTACAATCCGTTTTATAGCTTCCTTGCCCATGCTTAGCGTGATGCGGACAAAAAAACGCACCCTGTATTTTTATTCCTTCAGATTCAAGATCTTTGACAAGATGATTTACAAATTTTTCATAATCATCTTGCGTAAACATTCCGCGCCCTATTCCGGATTGGCTTGTTAGAATATAAAATTCAAATCCCATTGATTGAAGGAGTTTTAACCCATGCTTAACGCCAGAAAGCAAAAAATATTCTTCTATTTTATGCGTATAACCTTTTTGGTCAAGATTTAAGGTTCCATCTCTGTCTAAAATAATTATTTTTTTCAGCATATTACCGCGATTGTTATAATTACGACAGCTTATCAAGCGCTTCATTTAACTCTTCATACGAACAAGTTGAGGTTCCAAGCTTGGTTACGACAACGCTTGAACAAATATTTCCAATAATTGCAGATTCTTTTATTGAAGATCCTGCTGATAAAGCAACTGCCATTCCTGCAGTCATTGTGTCGCCTGCTCCAGTAACGTCAAAAACTTCTTTTTTGATCGTCTCTATAATTTCAACTTTGCCATCCTTGCCAAGCATGGCTAAACCGTCCTTGCCAAGAGTTATTACCACATTCCCTCCGGATCTATCGCTCAAATTTCTTAAAAAATCTTTTAAATCAGAAAAATCCTTACTCATTTTCCTTCCAATTACCATTTCAGCTTCTAATTTATTGGGCTTGATTAAATCAGCTCCTTTATACTTGTCCCATTCTCCAAGAGCAGGATCAACCAAAATTATAACTCCATTCTTTTTAGCTAAGGATATTATGTCAGCAGTTAATTTTTTTGTCATCATTCCCTTATGATAATCAGAAATAACCAATAATTTTACCTCACTGATTTTGTCTTTTACAAATAAATATATTAATTCCTCTATTTCAGATGAAATATCATGGGTCTCTTCCCTATCTATTCTTAACAACTGCTGATTAACCGACATAATCCTTGTTTTTTGCAAAGTAGGTCTGGACTTGTCAGCAGAAAAAACAGAGCTTATTTTTTCTTCTTCATTAATTATTTTAATCAAATCATCCCTGTTGGAATCTTCGCCTGTTATGGCACCAAGAAAAACATCAGATCCAAGTTTTACAATATTAAGCGTTGTATTTGCGGCACCTCCGAGCCGAAAGCCTTCTTTTACCACTTGGCATACCGGAACAGGCGCTTCAGGCGATATTCTTTCCACATTGCACCAAATATATTTATCCAGCATTACATCTCCCAACACCATTATTTTGCTTTTTCCAAACTTGCTGATTATTTCTTTTAGTCTGTTTTTATCCATATATTATTGCAATTTGTTATCAATTAACTCGCAAATAATGTGAATTAGCATAATATGCGCTTCTTGAACTCTTGCCACATCATCGCTTAAAACAATAATATCCAAATCTGCATTTCCTTTTGACAATCCTCCATCTTTGCCAAGTAAGCACATTGTTTTCATGTTTTTTTGTTTTCCAACAGATAGAGCATTAATAATATTTTGTGAATCACCGCTTGTTGATATGCCGATAAAAACATCATTTTCATTGCCTAAGGCAACAATTTGGCGCGAAAAAACCTGCTCAAATCCATAATCATTTGACAAAGCAGTAAGAACAGAACTGTCTGTTGATAAAGATATAGCAGGCAACCCTTTTCTTTCTTTTTTGTATCTGCCTATTAACTCGGCCACAAAATGTTGGGCATCCCCTGCGCTTCCTCCATTGCCTGCAATAAGAACTTTCCCATTGTTTTTAAAGCAATCCATCAGCATGTCTGCACATTGACTTATTTTTGACAACGTTTCTTTATCATTAAGAATTTTTTGTTTAATCCCAATGGATTTATTTATGCTTTCTTCAATCATATGTGCTATTGATTTATTGTTGAGGATGTGGTTGAAGTTGATGCTGATAATGAATTGACTGTCTTTAGAACTTCCATAATTGCGCTCTCGTCATTTTTCGTTATTCTGGCATTGTTGGCATATGCTAAATCAATTACCTCCTTGGCTTTATCAAATTTATTAAGCACCATATAGTTGTAAGCTAAACGCCAGTAACTCTCTCCAATTATAGGGTCATCAGAAATCGCTTGTTCCACCAACTTAATTGCCTCATCATCTTTGCTTAATTGTATTTTTAAATTGGCCAATCCATAAAGAATCTGTTGACGTTTTGGCGACAAAGGAAGGCATTGATCCAAGTAAACTTCTGATTCAATAAGATATTTCTGCTTATCAGCGCTTAAAAACGCTTTTTGCTGGGTCAATTGCGATAAAATCAAAAAATTTCTAATATCCAAAGGATGAAGAGTTAGGCTTGGTTTAAGCCCTTCAATAGCTTGGTCTATCAATTCAATACTTCGTTCTGTTCCGATCTTTACATAATACTCGGCAACAATTTGGCTTACCATTCTCCCGATATCAGCGCGAATATCATCAATATGCGGAGAACTAAACGATAACGACTCTTTAATATCCATTGACGCTTGTAAAGGTTTTTCATTTATGTTTCTCAATGTTTTTAGTGTTGTCATGTTCGCGCGAGCAACCTGTATATTGAATATGAAAATAACTAAAAATACAACTATGAGCGTCATAAGAATACTGGCCATGCCTATTTGGCGGTCAGGGACATATTTTTGATTTACTGATTCATCATTAACAGACGGGCTTGTTGCCATGCTGTTTATAAAAGCCAACCAAAGCATAAAATACAGATAAGATGTTGGATTTTCAAAAACAGTTACATTCTGAATCAAATGAGCTATCAAAAAAGAAATTCCAATAACAACCATATGCTTATCCAAAGATTCTTTTCTATATCCCGACCACAAAGCAAATATGCCACCTACAAAAATCGCCAAATATGCAAGTAGCCCTACAATGCCCTGCACAGTAAGAGTGTTCACTATAATGTTATGAGCATTATCAAACCATGTTTCCCCATATCCGTGTTCAAGCGACTTTGGATTATAATATTTGTTAAAAGCGTAGAAAAAATTGTTTGGCCCCCAACCAAATATCGGCATTTCCTTCCAGCTTATTACGGCAATTTCCCATGCAATCCAACGGGGAGTTTGCATAACATCAGTCAAGGAAGTATTTAAAGTCCTTCCAACTGCCGGAATATTCTTGACTAAATTCGTTTGTCTAAACGCGTACATCATGGATAATGCTATTAATGCAAGAAATATTATTGACAAGAATGTATTACGCACCTTTTTTTTCTTGCGATAAACTATTAAATAACATATCAATCCAATTCCTATTCCAGCCAAAAATCCAAGAATTGAACCGCGTGTTCCACTTACAAACATGCCTATGATCGCCAACAATCCCATTATAATTTCAGCCCAAAACCAAAATTTTCTTTTTTCTTCCTTAATAACAAGCAAAAAAGCCAAAAATGATAAGAACATTCCATAACCACCCAAATATATAGCATTGCCTAAGGTACTGCTTACACGGCTTCTACCCATATTTAACATCAAATTTGGAAAAAATATCTGCAGGAAGCCAATAAAAGTTACGCATGAACCGGCTATGAGTAAAATTCTAAGTGCGATTTTCCAATCTTTCCATTCTTTGAATAATGAAGAACAAACAAAATAATATGCTATATAATGAATAACTGTGAATAATCCCAGCATTCTTTCGTGATTGTCCCAAAAACTGTGGTATGGATCAACGCCAACTATGGTTGAAATTGTAAAACTAATTAAATAAAGAGCCATCACTGTGTTTAAAATGGACAATTTCGGCCTGTAAGTACGCCAACTGATAATTAACAATAGAATATATCCGCCAATCATAAACACTGTAAGGGATCTGAATACAATAATTTTTGGGACAATAAACGGAAAAATAAATGATTTTGAAACAACCAACAAAGGAACAAAAAAAGTGGCATAGCAAAGCAATTTCACTGCCAATTCTATTTTCTTCTTCATAATAATAAGCAAATTTAATGATTAAACAACAAGCTATATTCTATCTTAATTCGGTATATTAGTCAAACGAAAAAATACCAATCAATTTGCATTGGAATATTATCAAAAATCGTTTATTTAAGCCAAATTAACGTAAAAGTTCAGCCCAAAAAACATTGGTATAATTTTTTGTAGACAAATTTGCAACTGATAGCGCTGGAAGCTCATTATTAAGCCGAAATCCTATATAATCATAATTAAGCGAAACAAAATCAACATTATCCATATTAAGCTCGCCTCCTGTAATGCTTAAAGCGCTTGTATATGACATTCCAGGCCAAAGCGGATCAGTCCACCGCTGATCCATGCCAAAAGTGGTATTGATGATATTTAATTTGGAATTAATCGCTTCTATTATATTGCCCGGAGCGCGAGCTCCCCAAAATGTACAATTTTTTACTTTAAAAGAGGAGTTATATAAAGAAATTGCTGAATTTTCATCAGAGGTATTATTTCCCCCGCCATTAACATAAACATGCTCAAAACTTGATGAAGAATTATGAAAGCGCCAAAATCCCCAATGCCTTGAAAGGCCTATTTTTATGGGTTCAAGGTCAGTTCCAGCAGCTTTTATTACGCCGTAAACATCAGCGCTGGCAAGACGATCCATGTCAATGTTAACGCCTGGCAATATGATCAGCTCTGATAAAGAACTCACTGTAAATCTTTTAAACAAATAATCAAAATCAGGAGTCAGAATAGTGGTTGTAGTAAAATCAACTTCTCCAAAACTCAACTGCTTTTTGGTGTTTGTAAATTCAATATTTTTAATGCCAGGCCATGTTTTGTTAAAATACATAGGCCCTTGCGCTGAATCATAATCAAAAAATGACAGCCCTTGCAGGTCAATACTGCCTTGTTCAACAAAAATCGCTGTTAATCCGTCAATAAAATCAGTATTGCTTATGGTAGTGGTTGAAAATTGCGAATAAACGTTTTGATTTCCTCCACTTTGAAAAATACTGTCCTCAATTATTAAAATCGCACTATCAACTCTTATATCTTGCGATGCGTCAGCCGGTCTATCATTTTGCAATTTGAATTCTCTGCCGGCATAGCGCATTTCAATATTTTTCGCACTCATATACGAACCCGATTTAAGCCATATCCCCTGCCAGTCGCGCGCTAGTGGACTTGAATTGTTCCATACACCAACAATAGTATTTAAAACTTTATCATCAAAAGAACTATCACGTCCTGAAGTAAAAATTACAGGATCTGTTGAACTGCCTGTGATTTCTATTGTTCCATTATTGATAATATATGAATTATTGTAATAACTTTTTATAACAACACCCGGCTCAATCAACAATTTCTTTCCAGCAGGAATTTCATAATATTGAAGAACATATGGATTATTTTCCTTGCTCAAAATAACAACATCCTCTTCTTGTTTATAATTTAAAGCTAAAAATCCAAAATTTGATTGTCCAGGAGAACCAAGAATTCTGGCGCCAAGAGCTGTTCTGGCAATTGCTCTAAATCCGCCACTATCCTGCCAATTAAATGAATCACTCCCATTGATTTTGCTGTTTATTCGTTCCATTGAGCTATATTTTGATCCCCCTCCTGCAAACCAACCTTTGGCGCAGTCTATTTTATCAACCAAATGATTTTCAGAATCATAAAGCTTAATCACAGCTCCACTATTGCTGATGCCGTTTGATATTGTAAAAATCGCATTGGCATTAATTTCCTTAATCGTATTGTCATCGCTTCTTTCCAAAAGAGAGTACGAAAACGGTTCAATGGCTGTGTTAATAAAATTCAATGTGATCTCATTTCCATCAATATAAATTTTCCAATCGGTTAAATCAATTGTGCTTGATGTGTTGTTATACAGTTCCAGCCATTCATCTGAAGGAAAATCCGCATGAGTTCCGGCCCATGCGATTTCATTGATGACCACTGACAAATTAGGTAAGGGCTCTTGTTCTTGCACTTCAATTTCATGATCTTCTATTAAATTGTTATCTGAATATTCAGTAAATGTAGATATAGTTGCAGTTGTAGTTGTGATTGTGGTTGTGGTTGTGGTTGTGGTTGTGGTTGTAGTTATAATTAAACCCGCAACAACATTCATAATATCGCTGTAAGCTGTTGAAGTTGCTTCCAATGTTGAAGTTACCGCTGTTATTGGTATTGTGCTTGTTGTTGAAGATGCATTTGCAATTGCGCCGATCAAATCATAACTTTGCTCATTGCCAACCTCATTGTTGCCTCCGCTTGAGCCGGATGATTGAAAAGATGCTTGATTATTATTGTAAACAGACGCTTGCGTGCTGTTTTGAACGCTCTGCCCGTAAAAATAATGATCATTTATATCTACTTTACTTTTATTCAATAATATTGGCAGTGCTATATCACCCTCAATCACACTGCCATTTGGCGAGCTTCCCTCGCTTGATTCTGCTTTTTTTGCCTCTTTAATTTTGAATGCAACTGTATCAATTGGCTCAGTGATTTGCACTTGAACAACATCGCTATTGTCATTTGAAAAATTTTTGTCATCTTTTTGATTGGCAACACTGTTTTCATTGTTGTTCATAACAATTTCATTAATATATCCCGTAACATATTCTGCGCCGTCATTAAGAGCGACTCGTGTAAGTTGATCTTCGTTCTGTCCTTTAATGGAATTTAACGCCAATAAATTCAATTGATTTGACTGTTTTTTGTTTTGATTAAAATAATAATAAATATTTTTTGTAAATGTTACTGCCTTGCCAATATATTCATCCAATGTTGAAAACCAACTTTTTTTAGAAAAATAGCTTAACGCCTCTTGTTCGCCAACATTGTCAAAAAATATTTCAATGGCTCTTGCGCTATAAGAGATTGCGGAAGCAACTAAAATATTCGCGTAGTCGCTTAAAACAGCGCTGTCAAGGGAATAAATTATCAGAGAGTTTGAAAAAATTGATTCTCTCATAGACGCAAGATAATATTTCTTTCTGGCCATGTTTTCAACCAAGTAATTGCCTTCCCTGCTTGAATACTGCAGGTCGGGAAATTCATATCTGCTGTTTGTCAACGTATCATCACTGAAAAAATTATGGTTTGAAAAATTTGACAGTTCATTAAAAATCTCATTCAAATCAGTTGAATAAATGTTGGACGCGCTGATTGACTTTGCGATTATATTAATATTTTGTTTAACATACTGCTCCAACCCATCGCCTAAAAGATGTGCATCGTTTCTGGTGTGAGCAGGAACGGAAATATCAGCTATCAAATGCAAAACATGACCCAGCGCTTGAAGCGATTCTTTTTTGGATCCTTTGTTGTATAATGAAAGCGCGGACTGCCAAGTTTTGTCGCCTAATGCGTATTTTGATTGTAAATCCGCGCTTTGAGCCCATTGTTTGGCTGAAGCATACACGCCCTTAAACCCGATATCAAACACAGGATCGTAAAAATGGTTCATCCAGCGATTTGGAGTATCTTCAAGTATTGAACCGCTTTCAATCCATGATATTTCCTCATTGCTCAACTTATTGGACGGATGTTTTTTATTGTATAATTTGGCCGCCTCTCTGATAATTGTTGGATGCGTGAATTTGCTACTGTAAGTATAGACGCCGTTTGATAAAAAAATAATTAAAACAAGAGCTATTACAATAGCGAAAAAACAAATCAGCGCGATTTTAATAATATTTTTTTTGTTTTTTTTATCAATCATATTGTTCGGGTCTTTCGCCAAATACCATTTCGTCACGAAAGCGCATTTGGTGACAGACCCTGTTCACAATGATTCTATCAGCCAGATACCACGGCTATTTTTAATGAATTGAACTTTTTTGAACTCGCCAGGCAAACCATAAGCGCATCTGACGGGAAAACAATCATCATCCAATTTTGATATTGAATCAGGCAACTTATCCAGTAAATCTTCCAATTGCCTTTCTGCTACAGCGCTCTGAAAAATTTTCTTGTAGTCCACTTTATATTTTTCACTGAATTGCGATAATGCTTCTTCAATGTCTTCTTGAAACAAAGCCGTGCGTAATATTTGATATGTTTGTTCAGGTGTTTGGATTGTGGCTATATTTTCATTTATCTGCTGATCGCGCAAAATTTGAAAAGCGAATTTCTTGAAATAACCTCTTGCTATAAAAAAATATGATCCAACCGTTAAAAAAAGGCAAGCGATAATGATAAAAATTATTTTTTTAAAATTCAACAAAATGTTTTTTATACTTTTCAACATAAATTTTAAATTAAAAAAATCGCCGTTATAATACGACGATTGCAATAAACAAAAAATAAAATTACCTTAAAATAAATCTAAAAAATAATAGTTATCCACAGGGCGGTTAATGAACTCTCGCCTGCCTGACAAACCTGCCAGCGTTGATAAAACCAATCTATCTGCGCGACCAAATCTCTTCCTGGCGCACAAGCAGATCTTTAGCTCGCAAAGGATCGGCCATTATTTCCTTTACCACTTTTTCCATGCGCATTGACTGAGAACCCTTTACCAAAACAATATCGCCTTGCTTAAGTTTATCTTGCAAAAAACGGCCTGCTGATACGCTATCATTGAATTTCACGATTTTATCTTCGTTAATGCCGGCTTCCCGCGCTGCAGTAGCTATGCTTTTAGCTGCTTCTCCAACGGTTATCAGATAGTCAACTCCAACTTCTGCAACTTTAAACCCAACTTCCCTATGAGCATTCTCAGTTTCTTTACCAAGTTCAAGCATGTCGGCCAATACGGCAAAGCGGCGCGCATATTCGCTTATTTTTATATTGCCTAAGGTTTCAATAGCAGATTTGGAAGGATCAGGGCTGGAATTGTATGTATCATCAATAATTAAAGTGTTTTTTATTCCTTCAATCAATGACATATGACCGGGCAAAGGCGGTAAGCGCTTGAGCGCCTCAGCTCCTTCAACGAGATTGACTCCAAATACAATTCCGACTGACAATCCTGCCAAAGCCGCATAAATAAATGGCTTGGAAACAGCCCCTTGCAAAAAAACAGGCACTATGTTCCCTTTGTAAATCACCTTAAAATTAATTCCTCTCGGCCATTTTGTGTCTTCATTTAAAATCAAATTAAGATCTGTTGCCTGCAAATCAGCACCTTCTTTAAACCCATAAGTTAAAACCTCAGCCCTAGTAGTTTTAATGCTTTGCATGACCATCTCATTGTCAAAATTCATTACAGCGAATCCATCATGCTTTAGATGTGAAATTATTATTCTTTTTTCCTGAGCAATTTTTTTAATTGTTTTGAAAAACTCAGTGTGAACATGAGAAATAAATGTCAAAACTCCAACTTTGCACGGCGCAATATCAGTCAAATACTGAATGTCTCCAGGCTTATCAGCGCCCATCTCAAGAACAAGAATGTCCGGATAATCCTTCTGGCGAATACATAAGAGTTTTATGGCACGGCCAACAGTCCTAATCCAGCCGATTGCGGACTTTCCCGGACTGAGCTGTTCGCCTATAATGGTCAACGGCAGTCCAATTTCATTATTATAACTTTTAACTGAATGCCTGACCGTAAAATTAGTGGACAAAACAGCTGAAATCGCTTCTTTAGAAGATGTTTTTCCAACCGATCCGGTAACTCCGACAACATCCGGCTTGTATTTTTTTAGTATTTTCCCGGCCATGACGCGCAGAAAATACTGCAGTATTGATTTGAGCATATTATTTTCAATTATAGTATATCAATAGATTGAACCGGCATGGTTAAAAATTTATTAGAGGCCCGCGAATACCCTATTGCTTGTTGCGGGGTCTGGTTCATTTGTCGCCTGCTATACCATAATATTTTAAGGTGAAGTCAGCGACTTTTTTAAAAGTGGGTGCTGCAGTTGATTCAGCCCATTGGCGGGCAGGCGCCTCGTATTTTACAACCATTACAAATCTGGGTTGTTTGGCTGGGAAAAAACCAACAAAAGTATGGTTGCTTTCCTCGCTATATCCGCCCTGTAAAGAAGCTATTTGAGCTGTTCCTGTCTTGCCTGCAATATAATAGTCGTCCATTTTAACGGCAACATAGCCATTCCCTTTTTCAACAACTGAAATCATCATTCCGGTTATTAATTTTTGCGTTCTTTCTGAAATAACCGTCTCAACAACCTGCGGGCGAATTTTCTCGGTTTTCCCATTTTTATACCTTATTTCTTCAATAACATAGGGCTTCATCAGTTTACCATTATTCGCCAATGCTGTATAGGCCGTGGCAAGCTGTAAAGGAGTTACAGTAAATCCCTGCCCAAAAGAAGCATTTGCTCCATAGATTGGCGCATTCTTGCTTAATGATGATATATTTCCGGCGCTTTCACCGCTTATTTTTATGCCTGTTTTTTTTCCAAAGCCAAACCTTTCAATATAATTTTTAAACCTTGACTCACCGATTTTTTCCTGAACCCAAATTACTCCTGTGTTTATAGAATTCTCCAACACTTGCGTCATTGTAACGGTTCCGTATTTTTTTTCCATTGCATTATGAACTTTATACCCGCTGATTATTCTTACTCCGGGATCGGTGAAAAGAGTGTCTGGATTTACTAAATTGAGATCAAGGCCTATTGCCATTGTAATAGGCTTAAAAACAGATCCCGGCTCATAGGCCTCCACTGTATTATTATTAAAAACAGAAGCATTTTTCTCTTGGCTATAATTGTTTGGGTCATAATCAGGCAAACTGCACATAGCCAGTATCGCGCCTGTCTGCGAATCAAGTATTATCAAAGACGCGCTCTTTGCTTTGTATTCCACAAATCCATTGCGGAGCGTTTCGCAGGCCTGATACTGGATAGATCTGTCAATTGTAAGAAGTAAATCAGGCCCGTCTTCCGACTTCTGCAATGTTTTGCTTGCGGCTGAAATAATTGAACCCTGGGCACCTTTTGTGCCGATTAAAAATCCACTGGTTCCAGCCAACTCCTTTTCCCAAGCCGATTCAATGCCATAACGGCCTGCCAAATTTCCATTTGTGTCAGATCCCACAAATCCTACCAAGCTGGATACCAAACAATTTTCAGGATAATACCTATGATCTTTACTGATATAATAAATACCTTTCAATCCAAGCTTGTTAATTTTTTCTACAACATCATCAAATACTTTCTTTTCAACCACTTCATAAGGATCGTTATTTTTTAATAAACGATCCAGTAGCAAGTCGGCCTGCTCTTTGTCATAATTTAAAATTCCCGCAAGAAGCGCAGTTGTTGATGCGGCTTCACTTGAATCAATTTCCAATGGAACTGCATAAACCAAATAATATGGCCTTTGAACGGCTACCGGATACTCATTATTAAAATCCGACCTGCTGTCCTGTATGTATATATTACCGCGCTTTGGAAAAAGCTGTTTGTATATTTCATGAGTATTGGAAGCTAATGCGGTATAATAATCAAATGTAAGAATCTGAAGCACAAATAATCGATATACGATTGCCATGCAAATTATACATAAAAAAACCGCTATCCAAGATATTCTAACTTGTTGTTTGCTTTTTTTTTCACGCATAGCATATTAAGTCAGCAAGCCAGCTAAATATTCTTGGATGGCTTTCTTTGGATTTGATTTGCCTGAAGCTATATTGTGAACCATTTTGGCAAAAGGAAGATTAATATTGTACTTTTCAGCCAATTGCGTTAATGTTTTTGCCGCGCTGATTCCTTCAACCACTTGATTTACTTTTTTCTTGGCAGATTCAACTTTAAAACCTTTTGCAAGATATTCTCCAAACATCCTGTTTCTGCTACGAACGCACAAGCCAGTTCCAATTAAATCCCCTAATCCGGCCAAATCATACACTGTTTTGGCACTGCCTCCCATTTTTTTTACTAATTCGCTAATTTCTCTTAAAGCGATGGTGAGTAGAGCCGCTTTGGTATTCATAGGCATCTTTAGTCCGTCGCACACGCCCATTGCTATGGCATAAACATTTTTAAAAGATCCGGTTACTTCTATGCCAATAACATCATTGGTTGGAAAAAGTTTAAGATTGTTATTTTCCATTACTTCCTTTATAATCTTTATTGAGGTTTGACTTTTTGAAGCCACATTCATTGCTGTAAATCCGCCAACAACCATATCTCTGGCTATTGCCGGACCTGAAATGGTTGCAACTAACTTTCGCATTGCAACAGGAAGATTGCTCTTAATTACATCAGGCACTATGCCTAATGATTTTTCGTCAATTCCTTTTGATACATCAACACAAACTGTATTTTTTAACAAATGTTTGGAGCTTGCCTTCATTACATCTGCAATACAAAAAGACGGCACTGCATAAAATACGATTTTTGCTTTGGCCACGGCCTTGCCAATATTTGGCTCGCATTTTATGTTTTTTGACAGTTTGACTCCTTTTAAGTACTTCTTATTTTCACCGTATTTATTTATCTGCTCTAAAGGTTTCAGATCTTTATAATAATTCCACAGCACAACGCTATGGCCGTTCTTTGCTATTATCTGGGCTATTGAAGTTCCCATATTTCCGGCTCCAAGTACAGTCACTTGTCTTTTTAACGCAAATTTAGCGTCTAATTTTTTCTTCGCCATATTATTTTAAAAAATTACTTAATAGGTCTGTCGCCCAATACGCTTTCGTGACGAAATTAATATATTATGAGACAAAATCGTTGATAATTCCATAGTTATCTTCGCTCGCTCGGAAAAGAAAAATTATCATTTTTCTTTTCTCTCGCTTCGCTTGATAAAAATTTTTGAGGCCTATCTGACAGATAAGCCAAGAAATTTTGAAACGATTTTGGCCATAATTTATGAATTGCAGTAGAAATGGTATTTGGCGACAGACCCTTAAATTGTTTATCAGTATTATACCTGTTTTTCAGCCATTTCTCAAATATGGCTGAGCGAAAATACATATTTAAAACGCTCCGGCTTATTTTTTGCCGGAGCGTCTAAAAATTTTTTAACAAATTTTAATCCTTGAATACCATATCTCCATCTATTTTTTTATAGCCAAACAGTTCATTATCATCAAAAAATCTGGCTATTTCCTGTTCAGCAGTTTTTAAAGTATCAGAGGCGTGAACCAAATTCCTATTAGTCATGGATAGGTCTCCTCTTATTGTACCGGCATCTGCCTCAACCCCTTTGGTTGAACCCACTATAATTCTAACAGCTTCAACAACTTTCTCTCCTTCCAGAACCAATAAAATAACCGGTGAAATCTTCATGTAGTCCTTAAGATCGGCAAAAAACGGCTTGTCTTTGTGATGAATATAGTGTTCATCAAGTTTTAAGTCATCAAGCATTGCCATCTTCATTCCGACTATTTTAAGCCCTTTTTTTTCAAATCGCTGGATAATCTCTCCAACCAAATTGCGCTGAAGCGCATCCGGTTTTATTATGATTAATGTTCTTTCCATATAATGATGAATGTTAATTTTAAATGATTTGTCAGTGCCATTATAATATTAAAACGCGAAATTGTCAATACAAAATATTGCCAGAGTGCTTATTTGTTGAATTTTCATTATCAAGCGCAATAACGGCTCTATTTTTTCTTTATTTCCAAAATGATTGGATGTTCTAAACTACGATATCCTCCGCTGTTATGCAGTACAAACTCTGGTAATTTTATCTTTGCGCCAGCTTCGCTCATATCATATATTACGCCTTTTTCTTGTTTACTTGATAAGTCCCAAGCTGTTAAATTGGCAGGAATTGTTGTTATATCTCCTGTAATATGATTAACAATTTGCCAGCCCGGAGTTTTAAAATCTCCTTTTTCAGTTTGCACTGTAAAATTGCCGTCCTTGGCCACTGTGTCAACACCCAAATCAAATTCCAAAAAATGATCGTACTGAAAATCCATTTTACTGGCAGTCATACCCATCATTGTTTGTGATGGCCAATGTTCAACATATTTAACTGCGACTTTCCATTTTCCTAAATAAGGATACTTGGCATTTTTTGTTGCCTTGCTTATCTGTTCGCCAGACAAACTATAATCAACTTTCCCTATATAATTGGAAGAAAGGGCAAAAATCGCATTTGCATTCATAATTTCTTCTTGGCTAATTTCAAAACATGTCTCTTTGGCCTCAACCTTGAACTTACTTGCGCTTATTTTACTCTCAATATTGGCATTGCTGGTTATTAAAATCACACGCTTTACATCCTCCTTGGAATCATCCAAACAAAAAGATCTTTGTTTCTTTTCAGTCCAATCCTCAACATAAGGATGTTCATTTCCTCTTGGAAAAATTATAGCTTTAAGACCGGCTTTTTCCGACTTACCTGTAAAGTTTGTAAAATCCTTAAATATGACCTTTCTAACATTGCCACCATCATCATCAATATCAATATCTATAACCTGCGAAGTCAATGCTTCAAGTTCCTTTGGTTCAATATCAAAATTGCCCAGCCCAGTGATAAAAGTCATATCAGCATTAGCGCCTTCATCAGTGGAAAGATTGGAAAACTTGCCACTTTTGTCATTATAATAACGAGCCGGCTTGCGATTATAATTCCACAAAGTAAACTCTTTCCAATTCTTTTTCAATTCTCCATCAATATTTTTATCAATTGATTTTATGGCATTCCAACCATTATCGCCACCCTGAAAAATTTTCTTAATAATTGCATCTCCAAATTTCTGCGTTAAATGAAAAGGGAAAAGATAAGCTCCGTATTCATGATTTTTGCCGGTTTTTGTAAGCTTGATATCCGGTTTAGGTAAAAAACTTTCCAGATATTCCTGTTCCGTATCTAATTTGGAATATATGTAATCTTCCGACCAAACCGCTGTTGCTTCCAACCACCAATTTTCACTGCTTCCCCAAGCAAAAGCCCGTTGGAAAGCATGAAACAACTCGTGCACAGGGGTGGTCTTTAAATGACGATCAGGCAAACCATCTTTAATTAAAATAAAACTGCTATCTCTGCCGGTATCCGGAGCATTTACTCCATAAGCAACATTATTATTTTCCATTTTTAACAGCGGATTACTTCCCGGAACAACATATATGTCGGTTTTCTCGTCGCCACCCAATGTACCGTCTGACGGCGGTATTCTACCTAACAAACCATTAAAACGCGAATATGCTGTATCGCTATTAAAATTGGCAGCAATTTGTTTAGCTGTTGACTCAAATAATTTGACGGTACTGTTGCCGACCTTTTTTTCCGCATACCAAACTTTTATCTTTCCATCGGTAGTTGTTACAAAATGTTTATAACTTGAAGTAGGGCGACTATATGCAAAAACCGTATCAACCAAGCTGAATGACGGAACACTATATCCTTCGCTGGAATTCACAATTGGTGAATCCAAAATTACATTATTCCAATAACTGTCTGGATCGTCAGGTCTGGCCAAATATGGCTTTAAAGCTTGCTTGGTGTTGTCAGACAATTTACTGTAATTTTCCTTTATCTCCCAAAAAACAGCTTGGTCTTCAAAAATAGTTGACGTGGTCAAATATTGTTGAGGCAATGACTTATCCCCAAAAATATATTGAACTCGATAAAGCAGTGACATTTCGTAATCTATTTTTTGATTCTCTAAATCTTTTAAAATCATATCAGTTCCGGACGGATTGTAGGATACTCGCGTTGGCAAAATAGTCTGATCTGCACTATTGCCAGTCGTTTGATCATTATTTTTTGAATATTTAACTATATAAATAACAAAAACAATGGTAATTAAAAACAATATGACAAAAAAAACGATTTTTTTTAATTTCATATTCAAGAATATTTTATATAAATTATATATTAGTACAGTTGAAATCAAAAGTACAACACGCAAAAAAGAAATTTTATCCTTCTATTCAACCTGTCTAAAACCACCATTAATCCTGCAAATACTATTCCAACTCCCTTTAAATCGCGAACATAACAATATTTGCTTGCAGTTTTTCTCATCCGCCTCATCTTTTGCTTGGTTATGGCAGTATTGTCATCCAAACCGCCCTTGATCCTGCTTTTGACTTCTACAAAATAAAAATCATCGTCCTTTTTCGCGATGATGTCTATTTCTCCGCGTGTTGTAAAATAATTCGTCTCAATAATCTCAAACTTATTTCGTCTTAAGAACGCAACCGCTTGTTGCTCGCCCCATTTACCGAATTTTTTATCCCTCCTTGACATATCTCGCTATGATGGAAGATACTTTCTTCGTTTTTCTTCATGAATCTGCTCTTTTCGTATTTCAGGAACGCGTTTTATTACATATTTCAATATTCTTATCATCCAAAATATTGCGAGCAAAATCCATAGAAGAACCCAGAAACGCCATGCTAAAAAAACAATTTTTTGTTGGCGAAAAAACATCCACATCATTCCTATCATGCCCATTGTCATGCCAAAAGCGCTGAATCGACGCAATATTTGCTTAACAACCCTGTCGTTTTTGTATGCAACAAACACACGCGCACCTATTCCCAATATTATTAACAAAAGAAATACGGAAATATAAACAACAAGAACAATGCCACGTGCTTCGCGCGGCTGTCCAAACCAATAGTTGATATAAAACAAATTACTGATTGACATAATTGTTATACTTTCTTTGCTATGGCAAAATAATGATAATCCCCCATATCACCGGTTTCAACCAAATTCAAATTTTGTTTGGAAATCATCTCATTAATCCGCGAAATAGTCAACAGTTCGTGGTCTTGAGGACCCAATGACCCTAAACGCTTCTGCCAGTCAATAATAACCAAATATCCGTTTTTTTTCAATAGCAGAAATGCTTGTTCAACTGCATGATTTTTTTGCTTTATCTGAGATAGAACATTAATGAAAAAAACCACGTCCAAGCTGTTATTTGGAATAGTCATTTTACCAGCTACTTCAATATCAGACCAAATTACTTGTATATTGTCAAACCCTTCGGAAATTGCCATACTCTTAATGCCCCCAAGAGTTTTCTTTAATATGTCAACTGCGTAAACAATGCCTTCGTCGCCTACAATTCTCGCCGCGGGAAAAACAAAATGACCGGTCCGGCCGCATCCGAAATCAGCCACGCGCATTCCAACGGAAAGATTTATTTTTTCAAATATGATATATGGATTAACCAATGTTGTGCCTCTGTGAGTCATATCATCTTACAAATAATTTTATAATAGTGGCACTCATAAATCCTTCTATCATATTAGTTACTATGAGCATGCCTAAAAAAATTATAGCTACGCCAAGCAATTTGTACATCAGCCGAGTTCCACCACTTGTGCCCAGTTTGTCCTCAGCCCAAGCATTGGTGCCAAAATTTTGGATAAACCACTCGGTTTTAACTATTAAAAATACACCAAATGCTACCATTATTATGCCAAAAATATATTTCATAAAATTTATCATACATGTCCCGACAAAGTCAGGACGTTTATGTGCCCAGGAGAGGACTCGAACCTCCAATCCCGAAGGAACTACCACCTCAAGGTAGCGTGTATACCAATTTCACCACCTGGGCAAAAGGGTACAGGGATATTTAATAAATTCTTAAAACTTTCTGTCCCTGCCGACAACCATTTGAATTTTGCTTCTGGCCAGTTTTATTTTCAGCTTTACTTCTTTTGAAATCTTTCCGTCTGCTTCAACCGTGAACGGCTCCTTGCCTTCAATTACCATTTCTTCAAATGGAAAAATGCTCGGCTCTTCATAAGAATACCCGAACCACCCTTTTTTCGCAAGTGGCCTTAAAAATGCTTCCAACTTATTGTCTTGGGGGTTTACTACCCGAGTTGCCGCTGAATTAGAATGTTTGTAGTAAAATGGCTGAAGATTACACACAACTACCTCCATTTTATCGCCGGATTTTACCTTAAACTTTTCATCATACACAACCTCAATTCGCGACGGCTTTATATGAAGCTGTGAAACAAAATATCTGTTATTCATCCAGCCAACGTCAAGCCGCTCTTTACGTCTTCGTGAAAGCACGTCGCATGCTTCCAGACCAATTGGAACTCCCAAAATATTGGCTATGGTATTGTTAGAACCCACAGGTAAAAAGCCGAAAATGCAATCACAAGTAGCGCTTCTGGAAAGCACCTGTCCGAAAGTTGAGTCATTTCCGACAATTACAACTGTTTTAGCGCCTTTTTTAATCTCATCTTCCACCAATGGCTTAACATCAATATAATTTTGAAGGCGCAAGATTTTTCCGGCTATTCCGTAATCCGTCAATCTGACCTCAATGGATCTGATGATTGAAACGAAATTTTTCTTGCGCAAGAAATTGTCGTATAAATAAACATACATAATATATCAAACATTTTCTTCTTGACCTGCTATATTTAACAGTCTATCTCTAAAATTGCGCGTTAAATATCTTCTGAAGAGGACAGCAATCCTGATTTTCTGCCTTTTTTTACAATTTTAGACGATTTTTTATCTACAATATCAACTCCTGGCATAATTATTTTTCCGTAAATTACTGCTCCCGGCTCAACGCTCAATGTTTTTACGTTTATATCTCCGAGAACGCGTGATGAAGAAGTAAGATCCAATGTTTCTTTTATCTTCATGTTTCCTTTAATGTCGCCTGAGATGCTGGCGCTACCAACTTTTATGTTGGCCATTATTATAGCTCCTTTTTCAACAGTTAAATGCTTTGAAGTTGTAACATTGCCTGAAACAGATCCTTTAACCACAATATTTCCTGATGAAGAAAGATCTCCTTCAACATTAACAGATGGCCCGACCACAGTTTCAACGTCATCTGTTTGTTGCGCTTTTTCTTGATCTTCAGCCGGAAGCTCAAGATTGAGATCCATATCCTGAGAACTGTTTTTTTGATGAAAAATCATAAAACTTCTTCTTAAAGGCCAATTGCCATATATAATTATATGCCAACAAGCTCAATATTAAATTAAATTGCCAATGTATTGGTATGATACATCAGTTTTAACAAATTGAAAAGAGGACTGTAATTTCTACTTGTATAGCTTTTCTTCTTTTATTCCTTTACTTATTTTTAAGGGCACCCAAAAGCCAAATTCACTGCCTTTGTTTTTTCCTTGACTTCGCGCCCATATCTTGCCTTTGTGGGATTCAATAAACTTGCGGCAAACATACAGCCCAAGGCCGGTTCCTGTAACGTTTATGCCACTGACATTTTGACCTCTGTAAAATTTTTGGAAAAAATTGGCTTCGTCAACTTTTCCAAAACCAATGCCCATATCTTTAATACGCACAACCAAGCCGTTATTTTCTTTGTTTAATGTAATAGTAATGACTCCTTTTTCCGCATATTTAATGGCATTATCAACAAAATTAAACACAACATGCCTAATTTTTTCATCATCAGCCCATATTTTTCTGAAAGATTTTTTTGAAAACTTCCATTCCAACTTTAAACCCTTGCTAATTGCGCGATCTTTAAGCTCATTGACAACTCCGCTAACTATTTTCTCCAAATCAACCGCTTTGAAATCAAACCTTGTTCGTCTTTGCTCAATGCGGGAAATATCAAGAAAATTATCAACCAATTGGGCTAAATGTTCATTGCTTACATCCATATTGACAAGAATTTGTTTCAAGCTTTTACTTATCTTGCCATATACGCCGTCTTGAATAAGCTCAATGTATCCTTTAATAATGGATAAAGGAGTGCGCAATTGATGGGAGGCAATGGAAAGAAATTCGGTTTTTTGCCTGTCTAATTCTTTTAATTTCAAATTCGCGCGCTCAAGCGAGTGGGCAAGATTAGTTACCTCCTCGCGCCGTTTGATTTCTTTTTTTACGCTTTTTATCAATAAAACAGACAACAATAATGAGCCGAGCAAAACAGTGCCGTTAATAGCTAATTCGCCTTTAGTGGTTGAAACCAAAGAGCGGAAAAACAACAATAAATTCATCAATAGCAAAGCACCCTCAGTGGCGGCAACTTTTACATTTAGCAGATTATATTTAACAATGGCGTAAGCCGTAAATATGACAAAGGAAGATGCAACTATGTTTCCATAAGGAGGAACGTTTATATTATACCAAAGAAAATAATTAGTTGAACCGCCGGCAAAAGACAAAGCCATTCCAATTAAAATAAATTTGATCTGGGCTCTTTTAATGTCTGAAGATTTTCCATAATATCTGACCAACAAATATGAAGAATAAAAAAACAAGCCGAAAAACATCAACAAATAGAAATGGTAAAGCATCCCAGGTTCGGCCCAATATCGCATAGAAAATAATGGAGCCATGTTTCTAATGAATGCCGGGGAAAAAGTAAAACAGGCGAAATATGTTGACAAAATATATCCGACTATGATTATCAATCTATTCTTTTTAAAAATACCCAGCCAATTTACAACAAAATGTAAATAAAAAATAGAAACAAAACAAGCCGGAATATGCAGTAATTGAAAAGATAACAAGGTGGTTTCTTTTGTTTTCGCCAATGGCCAAAGAATATAGGCGGCAGACCACAAAGCAACGCCTAAACAAAATAAAGCAAATGCGCGGTTGCTTTTATTTTTTCTATCGCGAACAAAAACAATAATACCTAAAATTGTACTGACAACGGTATTAAAGACAGCTGAAAAAACAAAATATAAATATGATGTTTCCATAAATTACCTTTGCTCTATTTTATCATAAATTACAAATAAAAAAAACACCCTGAATGTGCTTGAGATCCCCGTGCTTGTTGAGAACCGTCAAGCACGGGGATCATTGCGCTGTGTAAAGCGCCCCCCCTTGGACAGTTAGATTGTGGCGTGGACGATGGCGTACTGTCCGTTTCCGCCATCACGCTCCGAATAAACTTCTTGGATCTTCCAACCAGCTCGGTGGAAGATGTCCCTAACCTGCAATTCGGTCTTGGGCCTCAGGTGCCAGTTAAGGACATTGCTAAGCACCCGAAATACGCAAGGATCCTCCTCAAATGCCCTGGTGAGCAATGTGGCGGCAAACAGCTCTGCCTTGGGCTTGAGGTGTATTTTGGCACGTTCGAGGCAGAAAACAGCCTCCTCCGGAGTCATACCGCAGAGAACTCCGATAAGAACGCCGTAGTCAGCCAACAGCTCCGATGCGGGTCGAGAATCGTCCTTGACGAAGTTGTGCTGATCAAAACGAAAGGCTTTAGATACCTGCATGGCCTTGGCCATGCCCTGCCCTGCCCCAAGGGCTGCCTTGTCCAAGTCAACACACCGCCAAATGAACCTCTCCCCAAATAGAGCAGGGTCAAGTCTGGCTCTCTGCATGGACAGAATACCGTAGCTACCAGAGCCACCTCCGAGATCCACAACCACCATCTTACGGCCATTTATATTGGAAAGCCAATTCTCAGCCATCCACCTGGTGCAGAATTCCAGCCTGTTGCGCAGAGCCTGACCTGACAGAGACAGAGCAAAGAAATCATCCGCCGACTTCTTCAACTTGTGCTGATAAGGATAGACGATGCGCAACATCTCGTCGCTGGCCGGGTTCGTGGCCAAAATATGGCAGATCCTGCTGCGGGACGTGAACCAACGACCCAGATCTTGCTTTGATTCGTGCCAGAGGTTGGGATCTCCAACAGCTATCCTTACCTCCTCTGGCAAGCATACCCATGATGTGAAATCAATTTTAAGTGTTCCCAACCACTCAACATTGACAACTCTTTCTTGATTTGCATCCGAACCCGGACTCAAATCAACTGCCGGATGCAAATTTGACATCTTATCTCACTTTCCCGCCTAAACGGGGTCAAAGGTTTAAATTGTCCTCATATTATCTACAAATGAACTTCTGTCCGCGTCAAAGGCACATTTTTAGGGTCGTTAGAAACAGGATACGTCTATTCTTTTTCGCGCCAAGTTTAACAATTGCATGTAATATGAGGACAACTTAATTTTAAAAGAACAATATTTTTAATCTCTAAATCTTCCCAAATTTACGTCAAGCGACTTATAAATTTCCATCAACTTTTGATCTCTTAATCTTCCTTTTTGTGAAATTATGAACGGCCTGTCAACCGTAACAATCTTATGTAACATACAGATTGCGTCTTTTCCCAAACCTGTTTCAGATTTTTTAAGAAAAATCTCATTGGCAAAAACCTCGTCTCCAACCGAATGTGGCTCTATTACAGCGCACACAACCGTGGGCATGCTTTCGTTCAAAACATTATCCTGCAAAATAACAACCGCCTTTTCTGTTTTTTGACCACAATCACAATCAATGGCGCACAAAAATATTTCTCCTCTGGCTATTGCTCCACAATACATGTTGTCAGAATCAAATGTCATAATGCCTGTGCATCTTATTTTTTTAATAAATTTACAATTTCATCTCTTGAAACATCATTACCTGCCAGACTGATAGCCAAAGAATCCACACATGCGGAAATCTTTGTTTCTTTAGGAAGCTTGCCGAAATCTTGCATAATTGGCTGATGGCTCTTTTTGCTCAAGTACTTATACAGCTTTTCAGCTTTGAATTCTTCTTTATTTAACTCTTTGATCAAGCGTCGGATGAACTGTCTATTTGCTTTTGAAACATTGTTTAAAAAATTATTCATACCCCCTATATTATTAGAAGCCCGCCCAGATACCCCGCAACAAGCCGCGGGGTCGGGTTTATTTTATAAGAAAAATTTTTGCCTTTTTGTTCCTGACCTTCTCAATTCCTCTTCCATTTTTCTTGTTTCCTGATCACGCTTATGCTTTAAAATGCAATCAGCAATAAACTTGGATCGATCACCATGCGCAAAACTCTTTCTAAAATATTCAGCAACTGATTTTGGCAACTTTATCACCAGCCGTTCGGACACTTCTTTAATATTTTTTATCATAATGTTACTTTATGTATATATTATACACCTAAAAAGTGCACATTCAAAGTGTACCTCATAAAAACTGTGGATAAGTGAGATTATTTTTAAATCTGTCTCTCACTTTTGTGGGCAAACTTTGGTTTGTGGCTGAAGATACAAATTTTTTATGCTTTTACATTTCCTCAACTGATTCAATGCCTAGCAAATGTAGGCCTTTTTCCATCACAACCTTGGTAACTTCTATAATCCGCAATCTCAAAGACAATTTTTCTTTTTGTGAGGTTAAAATAGGACACTTATCATAAAAAACATTAAATGTTTGAGACAATTCAAACAAATACTTTGCTATTTTGGATGGATCATAATTTTGAGCGGACTGCAAAATGACTTCATTAAATTCAGCGATTTTAATCAATAATTTTTTTTCAACCAATTCAACGCCTTTAATGCCTTTTATGTTTATTGAGGTCAGTCTTTCTTCATTGAGCCCGGCTCTTTTAAGCACACTCTTGATTCTCGCAACAATATACTGCAAATATGGGCCACTATCCCCTGACAATCCAACCGAGCTTTTAAAATCAAATTTAATGTCATTTTTTATTCCTGTTTTTAAAAAAGCGTATTTTAAAGCTGAAACGGAAACTTTCTTAATTATATCGTTCTTATTTGCCAATTTCCTGTCCTCCATAATTTTTGACACCCTCTTTTCAACTTCATCCAAAAGCCATTCTCCGAGCACCACCTGTCCGGTACGTGAGCTCATCTTGCCCTCTTTCAAGCTAACCCAGCCATAAACAAGGTGACGCTCCTTTCCTATGCTTGAAGGCAATGTCTTTTCAATAGCTTTGAAAACCACTTCAAAATATCCAATCTGTTCCTTACCAACCACGTGAACAATCTCCTTTGGATTATATTCAACAAACTGAAGCTCAGCAAGCGCCAAATCTTTTGCTTCATATGTTGGATGCCCATGACTGTTTATAAAGACACGGTTGTGAAATCCGTATTTTTTACCGGGAAAAATAATTGCTTGCTTTTCCCCAACTTCAAAAATACCTTTTTTAAGAAACTCATTGACAATTTCAATTCCGCGCTTGAAAACCTCTGACTCAAAATATAATCTGTCAAACTTTGTATTCAATCTGGTATAAATCGCGTCAAAATAGTCCAAGCTCCATTTTCTGGTGGTCTTGTATAAATCCGCGATTGTTTGATCATTTGAATAAATCTTGGAATTAATTTCCCCAACTTCCTCTTGAACTGACTTATCCTTTTCAAACAATTGCGCGCCAAAAGCATAAGCAGAGCCCAAAAATTCAACTTTTTCATGAAGCTTAGCGGATTTAATTTTTTCATATTCATCTGATTTTTTTTGAACAGCCCACAAGCACTTTGCTATCTGCATTCCAACATCACCTTGATAATTGGCTCTCACAACTTTAAAACCAACATTCTGTAAAATCCTTGCTATGCTTTCACCTGTAATAAGAGTTCGCAAATGGCCAATATGAAACGCCTTATGCGTGTTTGGATGAGCATATTCAACCATTATTGTTTTTTCTTGTCCATAATTATTGCACCCAAAATCATTTTCACTCGTTTGTTTTAAAATTTCTTGGGCAACTTTATCTGCATTAAGAGTAAAATTTACATAAGGACCTTCTGCTTTAATTTCGTCGATATATTCAAATTTTTTTGTTTTTAATTTTTCAGCAATTCTATTTGCGGTTTCAACCGGCTGTTCATTGTTTTTTTTGGCAATTTCAAAACATTTCAACGTTAAATCGCCTTGATTAACAAAAATCGGAACAGTTAGATCCACTTCAGGGACAATATCATATATCTCGGCAACAGATTGCCTGACAAATTCTTTAATTTTGATCATACTTACTTTACTTTAACAAAAAATCGCTTGCCTTTTTGTACTGTATCGCCTTTGCCTAATTTTTGGTCAATTGACGCGACTTTTTTGTCATTAACTTTAACTGCCTCTTGTGCCACTAATTTTCGCGCCTCGCTTCTGCTTGTGCAAAAGCCAGCTTCAACTAAAACCGTAATTATATCGTAATTACTCGGCTTTATGGCTTCAATATTATCTGGTCTATCTTTTGATTGTATAACCTTTGCAAAATGGTCGCGCCCGGCTTTAGCTTGTTTTTCACCAAGAAAAGTTTTTGTGATTTCATATGCAAGTTTCAGTTTAAAATCTCTAGGATTGGCTTTGTTTTTAATTTGCGCGAAAATATCTTTAATTTCTTCCATTGGCACTCGCGTGCACAATTCAAAACCATTAGTTATCATTTCATCATCCCAACTCATAACCTTGCCGAACATATCTGCCGGACTGTCTGAAAATGCAACCATATTGCCTTCTGTTTTCCCCATCTTTTTTCCGCTGTTGTCAGTTAAAAGTCGGTATGACAGCACGAACTTTTCTTTATTTTTAATCTCTTTCATCAACGACCTGCCGGCAAGCATGTTAAATGTCTGGTCATTCCCACCAACTTCGCCGTCAACATTCATTGCTACGCAGTCATAGGCCTGCATAACCGGATACATAAATTCATGTAGATAAATCGTTCCATTGTTGTTTAGGCGATCCTGAAACATATCTCTCTCCAACAAGCGCGGAACTGTGAAATGGCTGGTAATCTCAAAAAAATCCCGCACATTCATTTTGTCAAACCATTGACTGTTGCTCATTATTTCAACTTTGTTGTCAGATTCAAAATCCAAAATGGCTGATGCCTGTTTTTTATAATTTTTCGCGTTCTGAACAACCTGCTCCCGTGTTAAAGCAACGCGCGTAGCGCTTTTATCGGTTGGATCTCCAATCATTCCGGTAAAATCGCCTATAAGCATGATCACTTTATGACCTAAATCCTGAAACTGGCGAAGTTTTAAAAAGCTGATGCCATGCCCTATATGCAAAGTATCTGCGGTAGGATCATAGCCGGTAAAAACCGACAAACGCTCGCCTGACTTTAATTTTTTTTCCAAAAAAGCGCGGTTTGGATAAATTGTTTCAACTCCTCTTTCAAGCAGTTCTTTTAATTTTTGTTCTTTGTCCATAATTATGGCTTTAATGAATTCATTTGTTTAATGGGTCTCTCGCCAAATACCATTTCTACTGCAATTGATAAATTATGACCAAAATCGTTTCAAAATTTCTTGGCTTATCTTACAGATAGGCCTCAAAATTTTTTATCAAGCGAAGCGAGAGAAAAGAAAAATGATAATTTTTCTTTTCCGAGCGAGCGAAGATAACTATGGAATTATCAACGATTTTG
>JBDRCM010000009.1:0-14333 GCA_043821725.1 bacterium
TGTGCAGGTTAAAAAAGATATTCAAGAGTTAAAACTCAAGAAAAAGCAAAATGGGGAAATTACTTTGGAACGCATAAAAAACATCTTTTTGTACCCAATTAAAGCCAAAAAAGAGTTTTTAAATACAAAAGATGAAAATAAAGAAAAAATAGTTAAAACGCTACTTTGGAACGCTGAAGTAAAGAACAAAAAAATCGCTAACTTTAGCTTTAAAGAGCCATATGATTTGCTCTCAAAAGTACCAAATAAAAGCGATTTTTTATCAGTGCGGAGAGGGTGGGATTCGAACCCACGGTGCCATTGCTGACACAACAGTTTTCAAGACTGTCGCTTTCGACCACTCAGCCACCTCTCCATTAACTATCCAAAAATACCATAAAAGACCAATAATTTCAAGTATGGAACGATGGCTAATGTTTTTGCAGGAATGAAGTGGCAAATGCGACTATTTTTTTTCCACCTCTTAATATGGCCATGCCTTTGACGCGCCCAAGCAAGCCCATAAAAATGGCAGCAGCCCCTCCGGCAGTCACAAACAAATATTTTTGCGCTTCTTTTGCGTCATTTTCACTGCCTGCCGAACCAGTCGGCTGTTGAACTGCGCTTCCACTCTGATCAACCGCTATTGCTTCAGGCACAAATTCAGGAATAATTAAAATATCCGCTTGCGACCTTGGTAATAACTGCCACTCCTGTTTTCCCATCTCAAAAATTCCAACAACTTCAATTTTTAGTCCTTCCTTAAATATTTTTTTGTCAATTTTAGCATTTGCCTTAAAAACGACTTTTAATTCCTGTAAACCATCATCTATATACATATAATTTGATCCGATTTCAGTGGTAGTGCCTTTGGCTTTAACTAAACCGCCAAAACGTGATTCATCAAGATCGCTCAATTCAACTAGTTCGGCCTTTAATGATATCTTGCTTTTTACAATCCTTATGTCATTTTTGTTTTTTGTTTTCAAGCGCAAAACCCCATATGCTTCAGACATTTCACCTTCAACTTCAATATAGTCGCCTTCATCCAAAGGAGGAAAATCTTTTTTGTAATTATATATTTGAAGTCCGCAAAAAGAATCGGAAATATAAAAAAATTGGCTTCCCAATATGTCAGGCATAACCGTAACTATCCCGCTTACAGTTGCTTTTTCTCCTTTGCTCGCCTGCCTTGCCTGCGGTATATCCATCATAACAGCTTGATTGACAGCCGACACCTCACCATCATACTGGTCAACTGATGTCGCAAAAATAACCCCGCTATATTGCAAATCATCAATGGTTTCGTTATTAAGCAACGATATTTTAAGCAAGTCGTCAAAAGCTGTTGAGCTCGTGGACTTTAAGAAAATTTCTTCTTTATCATCTTGTTCATTGTTATTTTGAACGCTGTTTTGATCTGCAATTTTCTTAACCCATGACCATTGCCCGCTATTATCCCGCGTATATACCGCCAATTTAACGGCTTTGCTATAACTCACGCTGTCCATTAAATTGCCACACGCGTCTATCAAGCCGACTGTTTCAGCGGTAAAATTATTCAAGGCAATACTTGAACTCGCACGCGTTATTATCATTTCTTGCAAAGGCGCGATTTGTCCTTTTATTTTATATTGCTTTGTTATATCAGTAACAATCCATCCGCTCATATCAACAGTGGTTGTGGACATATTTTTTAAAGCAATAAATTCTTCATCTGCATCATGCCCGTCAGAATAAGCAAACAATTGCGAAATCACAATCTCTTTTTTGCAATCAGCATGATTTTCCAAAGCGCTTGTGCTGTTTTCTTGCTCTTCGCTATTTTCTTGCGCAATTTTTTCAGAAGAATTTGCGCCTGTTAAGCTAGTGGGGTTGTCAGAAGCAATATTTTCAAAAGATGCAGTTGACGTTGTTGAAATCGCGCCGGTTGATGTGGCTAAAACCGAGGCAACAGTTGAAGACGTTTCAATCGATAAAACAGTTGATGAAGTTGCCAAACTTTGCGCAACAGGATCAATGGACGTGCTTGCTGATAAGTTATTGCCCTCTTCAACAACAATTGGGAATATATTCTTGTTCCCTCTGCTTGGCAGATCTGAAACAATCCAACCACTGTCAAAATCATTTTCATTTCGCGCCAATGTTTGGCCTTTGTTGGGCGCTAAAATGACGCCCCCATAAATAACACTGTCTATAACAGAACCGGTTGAAGAGAGCAAAACCACTTCATCATTGTCATTATTTAAATAGCGAGCCCCGCCCATATCCACAACATTCCACGAAAGCCCATCAATCGTACCACTTGCAGATTTGCATGCCTTTCCTGTGCTGTCACAAATTAGCATGCCATTTAAATCAAAATTGTCAAAACCAAAATTATACAGCTCAACCCATTCATTTCCTTGATCGGGATTTGGCATTATCTCAGATATAATGATAGTGGGAAGAGCATCGGTTGTAGAAGCAGAGGCTTCAAAAAAAACCGGCAAAAAAACTGAAGATGTGGAAGAAGAGGCAGGAGTAGTGGACACGAAAACAGATGACGCAGAAGTAGAAGACGCAGAAACGGACAAACTATAATCAAACGCTATCTCTGTTTCCGAAGTTGATGACGAAGTTGTTAAAATCTGATCGTTGCTAACTGACTCGCCCTCCTCTACAATTTTATCAGTTGAGCTTGCTTCTTCAACAATAGTTAAATCAAATGAGCTAAAAACTTCAGGTATGAACATCATGGCTTTAACAGCTGACCCGCAAAGCGCAATAAAAAAACCGCTTGCACACAATACGGCTAAAAAAACAATTTTCCTCCTCATATAATTATTTGGTTATTAATTATGCGAGGTAGGATAAACTATTGGGATGAAATTGTTATAAAAAAAAGATTAAATAAAGATAAAATGGGTCTGTCGCCAAATGCGCTTTCGTAACGAAATTGTTAATGACTTGGTGGCGGTGTTTGATCTGCTGGAAGAGATTGAGTTTATGGAACAAATAAAAAAGCATAAAATCAATATTCAACCAAACTTAATTACTCCATATCACCCCATGTTTTTCCATAATGCACATCAACCTTAACAGGCACATTAAGTTGGACAACCTGTTCCATTGTTTTTTTAACAGCTTCTCCGACTTTTTTTTCAAGCCCTTTTTTTACCTCCAGAACAAGCTCGTCATGCACCTGCAAAATCAATTTAACATCCTTTGGAAATTGTTTGGCAATAACATTTGAAACATCAATCATGGCCATCTTCATTAAATCAGCCGCAGTTCCTTGAATCGGGTGATTAACTGCCATTCGCTCGGCCGCAGACCTTAGTTGGAAATTTGTAGAATTAATTTCAGTTATATATCTTCTTCTGCCGAACAATGTTTCGCAATAGCCCTGAGTCCTGGCCATGTCCATTGTTTGGTCAATATATTTTTTTACCCCTTTAAACTGTTCAAAATATTTTTTAATAAAATCTTTTGCCTGCCAAACAGGAATACTTGCTCGCCATGACAATCCATAAGAGCCCATGCCGTAAAGCACGCCAAAATTAACTTCTTTTGCGGCCCTTCTCATGTCTTTGGTGACATCGCTAATTGAAACATTGTTAATTACCACGGCAGTCGCAGTATGAATATCTTCATTATTATCAAAAATTTCCATCATTCTCTTGTCTTTTGCCAAAGAGGCGACAATGCGCAGTTCAACCTGTGAATAATCAGCCGTGACCAACAAGTTTCCACTTTCAGCAATAAAAGCCTTTCGTATCTGCCTGCCTATTTCAGTTCTTATCGGTATGTTCTGTAAATTCGGCTCTGAACTTGAAAGCCTTCCTGTGGCTGTAACTGCCTGATTAAAGCTAGTGTAAATGCGGTTTGTTTTTTTATCAACTAATGTCGGTATTACATCTATGTATGTATTCTGCAATTTAACCAGTTCGCGGTAGCTTTCAATCTCCTTAATAACCGGATGGACTCCTTGCAGTTTTCCCAACTGCTCTGAATCAGTGGAATATCCTGTCTTGCCTTTTCTTATACCTTCAGTCGGAAGTTCAAGCTTATCAAACAATATTTCCCTAAGCTGGACTGTTGATGATATGTTAAATTCTTCTCCAGCCAGATTATGAATTGAGCGCGACAGTAATTTTATCTCATCATTAACCTGATTTGATAATTTTTTAAGAAAAGCAAGATCCACTGCAATGCCGTTTATTTCCATTTGAGCCAGTATAATGATCAACGGCATCTCAATCTTCTGCATCAAACCGAGATTGTTGGCAATTTTCAAATCATTTTTCAATTTTACTGAAGACCGAGCCAGCTCGTTGAGTTCAATTGCCACACTTTTATAATCAATTCCAAACAAGCCCTGCTGTCCTGCGCCAAATGTTATTTCCTTGCCAAGAACTTTTAAGGCAATGCTGGAAGCATCATGCGCCCGACTGCCCGGATTAAGAAGATAAGATGCAATTTTCAAGTCAAACAATTTATTGGCCAGTTTGACTTTGTTTTTCAACAAATACCTAATCAACAATTTTAAATCATGGCCAATAAGTTCAACTGATGAATCATTAAAAATTTCATCAAAAAGAGGCAATAAACCAATCTCCGCCCAATAGCTTTTATCGCCAACAGCGAAAACAAGACCAGCTAAACCATCTGTGCCATTGCTTTGATTGTCAACTATTTCTCTGCAGGCATACCAACCGTTTTCTTTAATTTCTTTAATTAAATTTTTTGCTTGCCTGCTATCAACTATTTCTTCAAACGAAATTTTTGTTTTTAACTGCGACGAACTCTTGCTCATTTGGCCTTTAACGGCTGTGTCTCCCATTCCAGGAACTCTTTTTAACAAAGAAGAAAATTCAAATCTGCTAAACAAATCAAGTACATCTTCTTTATTAAAATTTTTCAACTCGCAATCAGGCAAATTGAATTCGATTTCTGGGACATTGCAGTCAATCTGCGCGAGTTCTTGGCTTAACATGGCATCTTTCTCGCCTTCTATCAACTTGTTAAGCAATCTTGGCTTTATATTTTTTTCTACTTCACTCTTAGTTGCGTCATCTGCATTAACAGAGCGCGCCTTTACATCCGTGGCAATGCGCTTGCCTATGGCTTGGTATATTTTTTTTAAAGACCCGAATTGTTTTATCAAATCTGTTGCTGTTTTTTCTCCAATACCGTTAATGCCCGGAATATTATCTGAGCTGTCCCCGCGCAAGGCCTTGTAGTCAACTATTTGATTTGGATTAAAACCAAACCTTTCAAATACTTTTTTAGGATCATAAATAACAATATCACTCATGCCTTTGCGCAAAGTATATACTTTTACATTTTCTTTCACCAACTGAAGTGCATCCATATCGCCCGTGACAATATATGTTTCAATGTTCGGCTCTTTTTGAACCTGTTTGACTATTGTCCCAATCACATCATCTGCTTCATATCCCTTTTTTTCATAAATTGGAATATTAAAAGCGCGCACCACTTCATGAGCCAAAGGTATTTGGTCATAAAGCTCTTGGTCAGCTTTAACTCGGGTGGCTTTGTATTTTTCAAATTTTTTATGCCTGAAAGTAGGGCCGGCCATATCAAAAGTAACAACCATATATTCAGGCGCAAGTTGTTTCCAAACCTTCAATATCATTGAAGTAAAACCATAAACCGCGTTTATAATCCTTCCGTCTTTTGTGGTAAGAGGCGGTAAAGCATGGTAAGCACGGTGTATTATGGCATTGCCGTCTATAATTATGAATTTTTTCATATTGTTTGCATGCGCCCGCATAAAATCGAACTATTAGGACAGATATATTCTACCTTATTTGACCGGATAAATACAGTAAGGTATGATTAATGCAGAAGAAATAATTAATTAATCAAGAATTAATTTTAAAAGCATTAAAAAATATGCCTAAAGAACAAAAAATAACTGGAATTGGCGGTATGGACAGAGCTGAGTTGTCAATGCTATCAGTAATCGCCAGTGAAGCCACCAAAAAAGCTGAAGTAATAGACCAAAAATACCGAGAGGATACTGAAGCTGAAACGTCGGCTAATCCTGAAGTTGACTCTGACGAAAGTCAAACTGAATTTATGCCCATGAAAACATTACCAGACCCCAAAACAGCTAAAAATTTTACATATAGAAAAGAAGGCGTGGAATATGATTTTAATCTTATTGAAGATGGTGTAGTAAAAGTAAGGGATCGTGATGGTAAAAATGCCCTTTTAATTACAAACCCGCGTGGATGGGAAATAAAGGCAAAATAGTAAAAAATTATTAAATAAAAGACAGCCACAAAAATGACTGTTTTTTATATATTTGTATACACTAGCCTATACAAACTGTGGATAACTTTGGGTATAAAATCATTAAAAAGTGGATAAATTGGCTTTAAACTATATTTAAAAAATAAAGCTTTGTTTTTAAGACAATAAATTATGCTAAAATATTGGCTTAAGTAAAGGAAAAAAGGATGATAAAGGCAAATTCGCAAAAAATAACATAATTTTTTTATGTTTGTACAGGATAGTGTATACAAAAAAAATTGCCATTTTTTAAATTTTGCTAATTTAAGCTAAACTTACCCCCTTGACAAAACATCAAAAGTATGCTATAATTAACATGTAGTAGACTCATAGTTTGTAATTTTGAGACTACTATATGTTCCTTTAAAACCTCCTTAACTACTAAAAAAGGTGAGTTTGCTGTTATATAGCTTGTCAAGCAGAAAATAAGCAAAAATATAGCAAACCCAACTCCTAAAGTGGCACCCCAAATCAGCTTTACGCTTAAAAACGTATTGCACTGGGCTATGCCCTTAAGTGGTTGAGGTCTAGTACAGCTGCCAAAGACGGTAGCGTTGCATCGCTTATTGCGTTGCGCGTCTCGTTCAAGCAGTTTTAAGGCGAGACACCGATAAAACAACATTGTAAAGCGGTTTAGTCCCGCCTTTTTTTGTTGTCTTAACATAATTTTGCTCATCCCCTTTCCCAAATTTCCATTCATAATATATAGAGATTTGGGAAGGAGGAATTGATGAGCGGTTTTTTGGTTGAAATAATTATAAACAATCGCTCTATCATTGACAAAATGCCAATTCAATGCTTAAATGCAAATAGTTTCATTGACAACTTTAATGCCAAAATACCAAGGGGAGACGGACATGGAAACCGATAATACCAATTTTAGAAAAAACTCACGTGTGTTGACTGGCATTTTTCTACTTTTCACGGCATTTTCAATACCCACAGCCATAGTAATTGCTTTTATAGCACCCCCGATAGATAACTATATTGAAGACACGAAAAATCTTGGGATCTTTGGTTCATCTATACCGATTTCCTATCTTGAGGACGGTGACTACGTAATTTTGAATAGATATAATTTTCCCGCGCAAGCAGTGGTAAAAAGCATGCGCACGAAAGACAGATACTTCATCACGCTCACCGGCTCAAATCGGCCTGAATTAGACAGCCATAAGTGCCTGTCAATCAGGGACAATGGTTCATTCTTTGTGTGGACAGAGCTGCCATGCAAAGCCGGTAGGCCTATGACAAAAAAATATTCAGGAATGCTATTATAGCCATAAACAACGCGTTTGCATGAAGATGTTACGCCGCGAAAGAGGAGAGACAGATGCCCATGAACAAGAAAGAAGAAATGGCTGGGTGGTTCGTAGCTTTGGTTGTTCTTTTCGCTTTCATTGTGATCGGATTTGCCACTTTTGTGGCGCCAAAAGTAAATAACGCACGAGCGCAAGAAGAAAAATCGCGTAAAATCGGCATTGCCGCAGAACTGCACAATCTAGACGATGGCAAATACAAGGTTGTGGCAATGTTTGAATGCCCACGCGAAGCAGTGGTTGAAAAAGCAGGATTGGGAAAACGTTTCTTTTTGAAAATCAACCAAAAATTTATCCCTCCAACTAATCTTCACACTCACCTGGTCATCAGGAATGGTCGGTTCTGCTGGTTCACTGACTCCCAAGTCAAAAAAAATGAACTCTGCGCGGACATGAATCCCACCAAGGATCCGTCCTTCGGAGTCATTCCTTCCGGCTTGCGTTAGTTAGCTCGCTTGCTCCTTCCTTGCAAAAACCCGCCCGCTATTCATCTCAAGCGCCCGTTTAATTACGGGAATTTGAGAAGGAGGTTAAAGCGAGCGGTTTTTTTGTTCAACCGCACAGAAAAACAACCCGCAAATTGATGAACTAAAATTTAAAGCAAGACAATCACAGCTCTAACAAACGTTCTACAGCTTATTGATAAAATAGCAAAGGCGTGATATAATATTCAGGCAAAAAGCTAATATTGCTTTTTTGCTTTATAATGATATAATACACTTATCTAAGCGCAAAAAATATGGCAAAAACAATGAAAAAAATCAATGCATATAAAAAAGATTTTTTGGAAAAAATCAAAAAGGACTTACTCGCTGAAAAAGCCAGATTGGAAAATGATCTGGAACAGTTCGCCAAAAGGGATCCGGATGCTCCGGGTGGGTTTACCAGCACTTTCCCAAATTACGGCGACAAAGATGATGAAAACGCAGCTGAAGTTGCTGATTATCAAGTTCGTCTTTCAATGGAAAACAATCTGGAAAAAGCCCTGCGCGATGTTAATCAATCTCTCGCACGCTTGGAAAAAAATCTTTATGGAATATGCAAATATTGCAAAAAACCAATTGAAGAAAAACGCCTGTTAGCCAGGCCTCATTCCAGCGCATGCATGGGATGCAAAAAAGCAATTAAGCAAGAAATCTAATCAACGGCAATTCAATTGATAAAGCAATGCTATTTACAAATCAAAAAATAATCCGCTATCTGATTATATTTGCAAGCGGATTTTTTTTTCTTTTGGACAGATTTTTAAAATACAAAGCAGCTTCAGAATGGATAGCGCCTCGTGCAATTAATCGTTTTCTTGGCTGGACTCCTTTTCTTAATGACAATGCCGCATTTGGCCTTCCAATCAGCTCCGGTATTATATTAACAATTACCATCCCAATTATAATATTGTTGTTAGCGCTGGCTATTACTGAAAAAAAACAAATGGTCTGTTTTTTTGCATGGACTATGGCTCTCGCAGGGGCTATCTCAAATATGATTGATCGCATTGTTTACGGCCATGTGATTGATTATTTTACTTTTGCGACCGGAATCATCAATATAGCGGATATAATGATTGTAGCGGGCTTGCTGTCCTATCTGATTGCCTTTAAAACAACCAAGGCGCCAAGGCACAATGAATAAAATGCAATGTAAAAAAAGATTTCAAATATATATTTTATCTTTTTTTTATAATAAATTCATCAACTGTAAAATATCATACCTGCTTGTTAACCATAAGCCGGTATTTTTATGTTTATCAAACTTAAGTCAGCCGCATCATCCGGCTTGGAATGCATTGCAGTTGATATTGAAATTGACCTCAACAAAGGACAGAGCAATTTCCATATTGTGGGGCTGGCTGACGCTTCAATACAAGAAGCGCGCTCGCGCGTTTATTCTGCAATAAAAAACTCGGGTTTTGACTACCCTTTTAATTATCGCATTTTAATCAATCTTGCGCCTGCTTCTTTGCACAAAGCAGGCGCGTGCTATGATCTGCCAATGGCCGTAGGAATAATAGCCGCGCATAACAGAATGGACTTTGCGCTTGATAGTTCTTTAATAATCGGAGAACTTGCATTGGACGGCACCACGCGCGGGATAAAAGGCGCTCTGCCTTTGGCTCTTTTTGCCGAGCAAAACAAGCTAAAAAAAATATATGTTCCGCGCGCAAATGCAGATGAATCTGCCATGGCTGATGGCGTGCAAATATATCCAATTGATGATCTGCGCCAAATAATATCGCATCTTACCGGCAAAATAAAAATTGATCCACACAAGCGCCAAAGCTATGGTGGTTATAAGGAGCACAATTTTGAAAATGACATGGCATTGGTAAAAGGCCATGATTTTGTTAAAAGAGCGCTGGAAATCGCGGCAAGCGGATCGCATAACATATTATTGTGCGGTCCTCCGGGCAGTGGCAAAACAATGATGGCGCGATCACTGCCGTCAATCTTGCCTTCGCTCACCAGAAAAGAGTCCCTTGAAGTAACGAAAATCTATTCTGTTGCAGGGCTTCTTGAGCAAGGATATATAGATAAAAGGCCGTTCCGTTCTCCCCACCATACTGCGTCAGGAGTGTCATTGGTCGGAGGAGGCAAAATACCGCGTCCTGGCGAAATATCTTTGGCTCATAGAGGCGTTCTTTTTTTAGATGAATTTGCCGAGTTCCCGCGCTCTGTTCTTGAAAATCTGCGCCAGCCACTTGAAGATGGTGTTATTACCGTATGCCGGGCAAGCGCCAGCTATATGTTTCCGGCGCGCTTTATTCTTGTTGCGAGTCAAAACCCATGCCCGTGCGGGTATAGTTCTGATTTGGAAAAAGAATGTTCATGCTCGCCAAGCCAGATAGCTCAATATCAAAAAAAGATAAGCGGCCCAATGCTGGACAGAATTGACATGCATGTTGAAGTTCCGCGCTTGGCTTTTAACAAACTAACTTGCGACAAAGTAGGAGAAAGCTCTGCTGATATTAGAAAGAGGGTTGAAATATCTCGCGAAATTCAAACGCAACGATTTAAAAAAAACAAAATACAATGCAATGGCGAAATGGGATCCAGAGAGCTGATAAAATATTGCGCTCTTGATTCTTGTTCGCTTGATTTGCTGTCTTCTGCGGCAGATAAAATGCAGTTGTCAGCTCGCGCCTACAGCCGAATATTAAAACTGTCGCGCACAATCGCGGATCTTGAAGGAAATAATAACATATTATTAAAACATGTTGCTGAAGCACTGCAGTATAGGATTAAAAATAATTAACAAAAAAGCCCTGACACAAACCAGAGCATTTTTATAGGGACCACGAGTGATAACGCTCGGATCCCCGCTGTATTCCGCGCGCGTGCTTATTTCTGTTTTGACGCGCCTCGTGGTTGTGCGCGCCAGTTTATCTATAAATGAACTACTTTTTATGTGGCCTCCTTGACATGCGTTCAAATTCAACGCGACATTTTTCCGAACAAAAGCGATGCAACCTTGCTCTTGTTTGCAGACCCGCAGATCTTCGAATCACGATATGCTGGGTTCCTGCACTAATGACTGGAGTCTCGCATTCGAAGGCCGTATCATCTGCGTCCTTGAAATTTGGACTTTCGCATAATCGACCCCAAGCGCAGAGTTTGTTTATATCTGCCTTCTCTTTAGTTTGCTTCCATCTCTTTTTCATTGAGCTCTCCTTTTAAAAAAACTCTACCATATTATCAAACAAAAATCAATGATCTGTAAAGCATTTATGAACAAACAACCATGGCTAAAATAATACACAAAAAAAACATTCCAACTGAATTGGAATGTTCTTAATGCCTATAAAAAACTCATTTTTAGGACCCACTATAATTTGATAAAATTTCACTGTCACTCAAAGTTCTTCTGTAAACTTTCAACTCATCAATCAAACCGTCAAAATAGTATCCTATGCCATGCTTACCAATCGTTAAATCAAAAACGTTATCTTGAATTAAACCGGTCTGCGCTTGAGTCCCAACCAACAGTCCATTTGCATAAACTCTAATGTTGGCTCCATCATAAGTCATTACCAGATGATTCCAAATATTTGAGTTAACAACATGTTTAGCCAAAACAGATTTCCGCACGTTTAAACTATTTTTAATTCCGCCTTTTAAATGGCCGTCTCTAGTAATGGTGAGTTCATAAGCAAGATTTTTTGATACAATTACCTGATTGCTCAAGCTGGTAGTTGCCAATGTTGGTTTTACCCAAGCTTCTACACTAATTGCGGACTGTGGAGACAAACTGATTGAATCTAACGCGCTAACATAATCATCAATTCCATCCAAGCTTATGGCGTTATTAACTAAGCCGGCCAGACCGCTTAATGGACAAGCTTTTCCCTTGCAGATTGAGTTATTGCCATTACCTGCTAAGTCAACGAAAACAGTTGATGAAGGCAATTCATCAAAACTAAAATGAAGTAACAAATCGTTCAATGTTAAACTGTAATTGGCAATGATTTCGCTTTCGCTTAAAGCTCTATTGTAAATTTTTACTTCATCCATTTGACCTTGATAATAATATTTTTCTTCTGCCTGCCCAATGGTCAAAGCATAATTATTAGTTCTAATATCTCCAACTTGAGGTTGGCTACCTATTTGCGTACCATTTAGGTATGCTTTTACATGTACTCCATCATAACTCATTACTATATAGTTCCAATTATTATTTAATACCAAACCCGGAGCGGAACTAATGGATGATTTGGAGTTGTTGCTGTTTATAATGGTGGCGCGCAAGCGTCCGTCATTGGTAATTGATAAACCATAATTATATTTCTTTGACACGATTATCTGATGGAAGGAACTTGATGCTATCATTTCCGGCTTTATCCATGCTTCTACTGTTACGGCCGAAGTTGGATTAAGAGAAACACTGTCGGCTATTTCAATATAGTCATCTTTACCGTCAAAAAATACCGCATTATTGCTTTTGCCAACTTCGCCAAATATGGGACAGTTGATGCCAATACAAGTCCCGTTATTGCCTTCTCCGGATGAATCAACAATGCTGGCGGATAGCGCGGGTTCATCTAAATTAAGATATAAAATTGGAGGCGTTCCAGTAGCCGCAGGAGGCGCTCCTGAAAGATCTACTGACATAGGACCAACCCAATTGTTAGAGCTGGACTTCTGATCTTTATTTACCGCCCTTATTGAATAATAATAATCAACATTTGATTGCACTGAATAATCATCATAATAAACCAATGATAAATTACTTAATTGAGTCATTAAAGTGGAACTGTTAAATTGAGCTGAAGGGGACTGACTGCGATAAATATCAAAATGATCCCAGCTACCATAAATATCAATGTAAGAATTCCAAGAAATCCTAATCCTATTAGTAGAGGAAGCAAGCTCTGTATTAGCCACATTTATTGGAGTCGCAACAGTCGGGCTGAGTTGTCGCCTGCTCAATATGGAAGCGATGGAACGGCTATTTGGTAAAATTATCATCCCTTTTCCATTTCCAATCGACATAAATATTGAATTATTCCATTCATCAAAAAAACCGTACATGTTTTTTAAGAAACTTTTATTTTTAAAATACTGCTTTTTTAAAATCATGCCATCCTTATCCAAAACCGTTAAAACTCCGCTGGAAAGCGCGACTACCAATTCATACCCGGGATTATTGGTGTCAATTTCCGCCCAATAGGGGCTATCAACGGGCGTTTGATCAAACACTATTGGAAAATTACCGCCTGTTGGCTTCATGGTCGTGTTCTTAAATGCCGCCAAACGTCCTTTGTTGTCAATTCCGTAAATATTTTCTGAACCATAAAGTACAGGATAAATTATCGGATCGGGAACGGCAATTGAATACTTCAAACCCCAATTAGATCCGCTTTTAGCTAAGATATTCAATAAGGATTTATTCGGATAATTAATTACTATTTTGTTTCCAATATAATTGGCTGATAATCCAACTAACTCTTTAGCATTATAAATCTCTTTTTTTTGCCATGACCCGCCATTATAAGCAAACTGCTGTACTGATCCTTGCACTGTTGCCAGTAGAATTTCATCTTTTCCTGAAGTGGGCAAGATTATTGGATCATAATAAACAGTTGATGTACCCAATGAGGAAACAGCAATTAGATTTTTGTTTCCATCATAGGCATACAGGCTGTATCCGGTTAACTTATTACGCCCGACAAAAACAATTTCTTTTTGTAAGTCGCCGGTAATATCCGCAAGAACAGGAGACGAAGCCACAACGCCATTGACAAATAAAGGAAAATTATCAAGTAACCGGCCGGCTTGGTTATATACCTCTATCCCTCCTGTTAAAGCGGATACGACCTTTTCAAGACCGCTTAAAACATTATCAACATTGCCAATAGCCGGCTTAAAATTCTGCTCTGTGGCAAAAACCGGGAGCATAATGAATAATGAGGTAATTACCACTGTCAAAATGACAAATACTTTTATTTTTGCTTGCATATATGTATTGGTTATTATTTATATTTTAACGGATTGTTATTGGCATAGATATAGCTGTTGCCGGAGAGAACATTGCCAATGTGGCCAAGGACAGGATCCAGTGATATAAACCGGCCGGTGATTGGATTGTAATAACGGGCGTTGTAATAATACAACTCTGATTCTTGATCATACTCTTGTCCGGTGAAAAGATAGTTAGTATTTTGACTGTCGTCAGTGTTTAATAGTCCGCCAATGATAACCCCGAATGGATCGTATTCGTATTGTTGGTCTATTTGAGCGGTTT
>JBDRCM010000010.1:0-24522 GCA_043821725.1 bacterium
CCCTGTGCCAAGAGCACAGGGTATCAGGTCAAAAGGCATAATGTCTGCGACTCTACCCCGTGGCAAGACCACGGGGTATTTTACCTGCGCTCGCTCGGAAATGAAAACAAGTTTTCATTTCTCTCACTTCGCTTGGTAATAAACTATTCGTTTATCTCCTCTTCAACGCTTTCCCATCTCTTTTTCAATTCTTTAATCAGCTTGTTCTTCATGTCAACAGCCATATCTTTTTTTGACGCATATTCAGCAACCGCCCGCTCAACCAAAGCATCATACATTTCCTTTGTAGGGCCTTCCAACTGCTTAACGCTTTCCTTAATTTCAGCAAATAAAGCGTCAGAATGCTCCAATAGCTTGGCGCGCAATTCTTTTCCTTTTGGAGTGGCATTCAGCCACATTAAAAAAGCTCCAACTGCACCCCCTAAAACCAAACCTTTTTTAAATTTTCCCATAATATTAGGATTATGATTAATTTTTTTTGCGAACTGATGCTTTAAATGGCTAGCTTTCACATTCAACCCCTGTTGTGTCTGCGCCTGTGCCTGATCCAAAACCAGCGCTTGCAGATGCGCTTGAAAGAATTGTGTCGCATTCTGTGGGCTTTGTCTCAAAACTATCGCATACTGCCTGTTTAATGCTTTCCGCGGTTCGCGAAACTCCTGAAGCCACAGTACCGTTAATTACCAAAGTTGGAGATCCTTGAACTCCATATTTATTATTTAGATCGGCATTAATGCCATAAAGTGGGTACTTTCCACTCAACCATGTTGATTGGTCATTATAATTTTCCGTAGTTTTGTATTGCGTATCTGTTGCTTTTATACAGGCGCTCATTTTTGTTTCATCAATTTTAGCGGTTTTCAAGCATGCAGAAGAATCACCGCTGGTTGCAAAGCAAGTGGCATAAGCAATATAATTGCTACTCTGCTCTTTTTGAATGCAATATTGGCGATCATTTTCATCAATCTCATCTTTGCCATGCATTATATAATCAACCCATTTTACGGTTATATCGGCTTTATCTTTCAATAAATTCATAACCGGTAAATATGCTTTTTGCATTTGCAAACCATAAGGACAGTATGACATTATGAATAATTCAACAACGGGCTTTGTTGCTTTTGTTACAACAACCGGCGTCTGATTTGTGTTTGTTTGGGTTGTTGTAACGGGCGTGCTTGTGGATGATAATCCTGCATTGGTTGTTTTGTTTGATTTAAACATTAATACGCCCAAGACAATAAAACCTATGGTGCATAAGCTTAAAAAACCTGCCACTATACCCACTAACAACGCGCTTTTTGGGCTCAAAGCGCTAAAAAAACTCTTTTTTTCGCTCATATGTGTGATATCTAATATTTATTAGAAACCCGCCCAGATACCACGCGGATTTCCGCAGGGTCGAGTTTATTTTAATAATTTTAATTTTAAATTTTGCAAGAATTTTGTTTCTTATCCTGCCATTACTTCATAGATGTAAAGCAGTTTGTCAATTGATATATAGTCAATTTGCTTGTCTATCAATTTTAACTCATTTTTCATATTAGTCAAGACCACCTTCATTTTAAGGTGTTCGTCATCATCAGCAGGAGCTGAAATATCCACGATTTTATTTTTATCATAATTGCTAAAAACCCTGCCTGCTGTTCTTGCAAAGCAAGCGATCAAATCCGCAGAGCTGAATATTTTTCGCAAATAATAATCATTATACAGCTTAATAAAAAAACTTAACAGATCATTTATCTCTACCGGACGATAGTAAGTAACAAGCATTGGAATGCCAGGATTGTGTTTCTTAAAATTTAGAATTGAACGTCCTGCTCCAAGAAAAGGAGTGTGCAAATGAATTATATCATAATCAGACAATTGCGCCATCCCATGTTGCAAAGGCATTATACCTTGAAAATTTAAAGAAGTCTTATCTATGCTTTCACCAGCCGGCTTTTTTGCTTGCTTTTTAGAAATCGCCCCATACTGCAAAGTTGAAACATCAACTTCAAGCCCAAGCTTAACCAGTTTGTTTGCAAGATTAAAACAATTTCTTTTAATGTCATCAAAATAATTAAACGCCGCAGGCGTTATGTATTTAATCTTCATATTTAATTGATGTAATATGCACGTTTGGTGATGGAAGAGCGCAAAAAATAGTTGATTCAATGTTTATTATTATATTTATCACCTTTCTTGCAAAAGAAAATAAAAAGTTATTGCGTTGGTTGATGTTGTAGATAAACTCTTCATTATTAATCTGAACGGATCGCTTGTTTTTTTTCAGCTGTGAGCTTGCAATTGCGAAAAAAACTCCAATACCAGCCAGCTGTCCAATAATATGCTCGCTATACCGGATGCGCCTAATTCTAAATCCAGTTTGCTTAATTATTTCAATCAATTGCTTTCGAGAAAATTTTTGAATATGGCCGGCATATTTTTCAGTAAGGCGCGACCATGTTTTTTTCACTCCAAGCCATCTCCACATTGAGAACAAATCGTTTTCGCAAGGCACAAAACAATAAAAAATCCCGCGGTTCTTTACAACCCTGTGTATTTCTTTTAATACAAGCAACGGATCATCAACATGTTCAAGTACGTCAAAAATAAGAACAGCATCAAAAAAATTATCTTCGTAAGGCAGAGTGCTTGCACATAGTTGAAATTTTACTTTGTCATTTCTGTTTTTGGCAGTCTGAATGGCGCTTTCGCTGATATCGCATCCATAACATTGCAAATCTTTTCTATGACTGCTTACTGCGGAAATAAACCTGCCGGCTCCGCATCCTAATTCCAATACTCTTGCATCTTGCACAAGCGATTTAACGGCATTTAATGATTGTTGCAATCTGAATCTAGCCGGATTTGACCATTTTAAATCAGATAGTCCTTTTCCCCATATTGATTTTTGATAATCAAAAGTCATTTTTTTTAAATTTTAAGGTTATGCACATTGAAATTTATGCTTTTTTTGTGTATTATCTTATGAGCAGTCAAATAAACTCCTCCCTGTACCAAGAAATAGGGAGTGGTTTATTAACAGCCCGCTCGGATAGCTTGCAACTTACTGCAGGGTCAAGTTTATTTACAACTAACCCGCGCTTTTATAAACTTGTTCAAGTTTGGAAATATGATCTTCCCAACTGTATTTTTCAACAACCTCTTGCCGGCCTGCAACACCCATAGATTTTCTTTGACTCTCTGGCATTGATATTATTTCATTCAATCTGGCAGACAGATCAACCGAGTCATTAATTTTGAATAAAAAGCCATTAACGCCATGCCTGACACGGCTTGCAATGCCCGGAACATTGCTTGCAATCACAGGACAAGCGCAAGCAAGCGATTCCAAAGCCACAATTGAAAACGATTCAAAAGATGAAGGCACAACACAACACAGGGCGCTTTTGTAATATTCTGACAGCTCTTTTTTATCAAATATTCTGCCGACAAAAACCATTCTTTCTCTTATATTCAATTGCTTTGCGTAATTTTCAATATCTCGTGCCATTTTTTCATCAGACGCGCCTCCAACAACTGCCAAAGAAATTGTATTATCACTGATTTTTGAAAATGCCTCCATTAAAACGCGCAATCCTTTTATGGCAAAAAAATTTCCAACAAACAAAATATATTTTTCTTTTTTAATTTCAAATGGTTTGCTTTTGTGATCAGAGGAACCGCTTTTGATAATAGTGCCATCAATGCCGTTGGAAATAAATTCAATTTTATCTTCCATGTTCTTTATTTTTGATCTTAAACGGCTGTTATTAAAAAAATCTCTGTCAACGCAAATTATTTTTTTTGCTGATCTAAAAATCTTGCTATCATTCTGCTTGCCGTAAAAAAATGCCAGCATGCGCCCGATAGCTGAATCAGGAACAGCATCCATGTGATATGTAACAACATAGTTAACGCGCCAAAACAAACGCGCATTAAACACATGATGAGCTGAGCCATAAAACGGATAATGCAGATGAACCAAATCAAATCCTTTTAATTTAAAGAACAGATGAGGGAGAAGCCCTGCATAGCCAATCCTTGGCATGCCAATCATTCTGTTTATCTTAAATACACTGGAATTTTGATTTTCAAAATTTTCAATACTCTCAGCTAAATATTTTTTTGGGTATTTTAATGTAAAAACCTCTATTTCATGACCTTTTCCAGCCAACAGTTTGGCTTCTTGAAAGCATACCTCTCCCATTCCACCGACTACTGGAGGAAAGCTGGAAACAACATGGGCTATTCTCATAATTATTCGTTATCTTTAACATCATTAAGAACAATTTTTCTTGCAAGAGCTGTAATCTCTTTTTTTTGTTTTTCAATCTTTACGCTGATTCTAAAAATAGAATAAAAAATAATTGCCAGACCAACATATATTACAAGATCAACTCCGCGCCCAATGTGAAAAATTTTTGCAACTTTTGCGGTTGAATTCGGCAGAAATACAATTACACAGGCAATTATCCAAAAAATCAACCATATTGTGGCCTGCAATCCGGATATTTCATGCGCCTTAAATCGCGCCAAAAGCTTTGCAATCACGATTAAAAAAAATGCTGAAAGTAAAAGTTGAAAAATAATCATATTTTGCCGGATTATGTTAGTCAAACCCTCCTATTATTAATTCACTGACAATTTTCAGCCCGCCAGCTATGCCCTGCCCATAATTATGATACCGCACTTCCACGGGTATTTCAATATATTTAAGATTGTGCTTTTTAATCTGTGCTGTTATTTCTGAATTATGGGCCATTCTGTCCTGAAATATTTTTATTTTTTTAAGAGCAAAATAATTCATTATTCTAAAGCCATTGTGAAAGTCAGTAAGCTTCAAACCACTTAATTTGTTATTGAACCAACGTGCAGTTGGCAAAAGAACGCGCCTTTTGGACCATGGAATTGATTTGAATGACAAAAATTTTTTATTTAAAAAACGCGACCCAAAAACCACATCAGCGCCATTAACTTTCATCTCCCTAATGCCAATAATAATGTCATGCGCGCTAAATTGGTCATCAGCATCAAAATCAACCACAATACTCGCATTTTTCATGATTGCATATTCATGGCCTGTCTGAAGAGCGGCGCCCTGTCCCCTATTGATTTCATGTTTTAAAACCGCTACCCCAAATTTTTTCGCTATTTCGCCTGTGTTGTCACCTGACCCATCATCAACAACAATTATGTTTGATTCAGTAAATCCATTTGAAATGCCAATCAAATCTTGTTTCAGTTTTAAAAGACCGCTTATAACACGGCCTATTGTTTTCTCTTCATTAAAAGCTGGTATGATTATAAATATCATAATCAAGCACTCATTCATTATTAAATAACAATGCTTCCTTGTTGGCTATTGTAAAGTCAATGGTTTTTGCAAGACCGTCTTGCAAGCGCACCAAAGGCATCCACCCAAGCGCTTCCTTAACATAAGATAAGTCAGGCGCTCCTTTTTTTGTAAGAAAAACAAGTGGCTTGGCAAAAACAATTTTAGATGGCGATCCTGTCATTTTTATTATCATTTCAGCCACCTCAACCATTTTAACCACCCTATCAACGCCGAGATTTACCAAGCGAATATCAGGAGGCGCAGCCATTAGACGGACAAGTCCGTCAACCATATCATTAACATAACATAAGGATGCGGTCAAGCTTTCATCCCCATAAATAACCAAATCTTTTCCTTCAATTGCGCTTAGAATAAAATCCGGTATTAAAAATCCGCTAAAAAGCCGCATGCGCGGGCCGTATGTGGTAAATACACGCGCTATTTTGCCGTCCAAGCCGTACACCTGTCTGTATGTTTCAACGCATGTTTCCGCAAACCTTTTTCCCTCGTCATAGCAACCGCGCGGAGACAAATGGTTTACAACGCCTTCGTGGGATTCTTTAAAAACATTTTTTTCATCAGTGGCGTTTCCATACACAACTGAGCTCGATGTGAACAAATATTTGGAGTTGTATTTCACGGCCAAATCAAGCGTATTTATCATTGATGATGAATTTGACCACAATGACTTCATTTTAAGCTTTTCAAAATCATTCGGACTGGTTGGACAGGCAAGATGATAAATTTCCTGCACTCCTTGAAATTTTATCTTAAATTTCTCCAACTCGCGATGGCTTTCCAAATCAATCGGATGATTAACATCTATTTTTATAAACTCAAAATCCGGATATTGAAGCAAGTGCTTTATGTTTGTCGGATGAGAATGCGAAAAGTCGTCAAGACAAATTACCTTGGCTTCTTTAAGAAGACGCTCGCATAAATGCGACCCGATAAAACCGGCGCCACCGGTTACAACCACGTTTTTTTTATCAAAAATTGGAGTTCGCATATTCATAGTTATATTATACTATCTTTTACAATATTTTTAAAGACATAAAGCGGGTATTTTTTAAAGGAAGATCAATATAACGCAAAAATCTTCCTTTGCCGTCAGTAATAATGTATCTTCCGCCGTTCAAATTATATGGAAGCATTGCACGGCCATGAGGTCCGATAATCATTGCCCAGTTATTTTTTTTCTCTGCGTCGCCTAATATATTTTCATACCAGCTAGTCGTCAATATATCTGTCACAAAATACTCTATTTTATTTCCAACACGCGCCAACATTACTTGCTCTTCCCTGTCCCCTCCCCATATTACTCCGCTTTTAAGATCGAAAATTTCATCAACATTTTTCAGCTCTAATCTGCCTGCTGTGCTGTTGTCCCAATCAATTATTCTTAAAACGGCTTTTTTTCTCTCCAATCTAGCAACCAATATTCTGTTGTCAGAACCAACATGCCATTTTTCCACGTCAACGATCTTCAATTCCTTGACTTTTTCCCCATTCCAATCAAATTGAATTAGTTTCACTTCGTTAGATTCAATTTGGTCAACAGTAAAACGCGCCAGCCCATCGCTTCCTTTTGAGACAGCCAATCCGTTATAGTCAACCTGGCCAAGATTATCAAATCTGTCAACTACAGGAAACTCCTTGAGTAAAGAACCATCTGGCTCAAGTATTCTTATATAATAATACGGATCTCTTTTAATAAGCATCACCACTTCTATGTCGTTATCCGAGTCAAGATCAACGGCCTGCAAATCTTTGATATCTAAATTATAAAAACGCATAATCATATCCTCTTCATTGCTCCAGCTGTCATAAGAGCGAACTTCTTTGCCGGTAAAATAATATAACGGGCTTATGCTATCCGCATAATGGCTTTCATCAGAGCGAGCATATTCTAAAGCTGCTGACAGATTAAGACGACCATATCCAATTTGGCCTTCAAACGCCGGATTTTCATCTTCAATATTGTCAGCGCTTTCAAACAAAATCTTTTTAAGACTGTCAACGCTTAATCCCGGTGAGACAGATTTGATCAAAGCGGCGGCGCCTGCCACAAACGGCGCAGCAAAAGACGTACCAGCAACATTACCTCCATAAGCTTCTGCATAATTGGAAAGCTCTGGAAAATAATACAAAGTGCTGTTTATGTTCTCACCGGGCGCGCTTATATCAACGCATGATCCATAATTTGCAAATTGGCTTAATCGGTCTTTTCTATCAACTGAAGTAACTCCAATTACAGCTTCCACCACAAATGGGTTTGATGAGCAGATTGGATATTTTGGATAAGCATTAAGATTACCTTCTTCATTTGCTCTTTCATTGCCGGCCGCAGCAACCACTAAGACCCCCTTTTTTTTTGCATTAAGGATGCTTTGATTAAGGGCTTTATCGTCAAGAGTGCCAACCAAGCTCATATTTATTATGTCTGCTCCGTTATCAGCTGCATATTCTACAGCTTCTATCACGTCATTGAAAGAGCCACCTCCATTGTTTTTAATGGCGCGCAAAGCCATTATGCTTACATTCCAATTGATTCCGCTTACTCCCAAGCCATTGTTGCCAACTGCTCCTATGATTCCGGCAGATATTGTTCCGTGATTCACCACCCCGCTGTCTCTTGCCTTATCAATATCCGGAATTGTCGGATTGTTGTTGTTATCAACAAAATTCCAGCCGTTAATATCGTCTATATAGCCATTTTTGTCATCATCAATGCCGTTATTTGGAATTTCATCATTATTCACCCAAATATTTGCCTTTAAATCAGGATGTTTTATATTCACTCCAACGTCTATAATGGCAACAACAACGTTCTTTGATCCAACAGATAAATCCCATGCAAGAGGAGCATTGATCTGACTAAAAAAAGTTGATTGTATATGATATTCATTGTCATCCGGCACTCGCGCCTGAGCTTGATTTGCAGGGCTTAAAGCCAGTAAACAAGCAGATACTAAAACCACGCAAGGCCACGCATATATTGATTTTTTTCGTGCATTGTGATAAGTTGAAAATAGCATATTCTTATGTATTATACATCAGAAAAACCTTTGTGTATAGATTAAAGCAGATTACAATTTTTTTAGGCGACATGATTTGTATGCTGGTCGGCTTGCTGTTTGCAATAGCTGTCCGCCATTGGCAAATTCCAAGCGAAAATCTTTTAAAATTGATAGCTCCAATGTCAGTGTTATTTATAGTGGCCGCTCTCATAATGTTCATTGCAGGACTTTATGATGTTGACCGCAATAAAAACAGCAAAAAATTCTTTAATAAAATAATAATCACATCCGCGGTCTGGATTTTGTTGGGAGTTATTTTCTTTTACGTCCGCCCATACAAAGATGTCACGCCAAAAACAATTCTCTTGCTTAATGCTTTTTTTGGATTTGGAATTATCTCTTTATGGAGATTTTTTTATAATAAACTTTTCTCAACAATAATCTGGCGTCAAAACATTGTGTTTGCCGGCATTAGCAACGAAGTTAAAGAGTTGATAGCAATGATAAAAGAAAATCCACAGTGCGGATATAAGGTAAAAGGACTGCTTATTGATGAGACCACTCCAAGAGATGAAAGCTTGTCAAATATAATTATGGGAACGAGCATAAATGAGATAACATCTCTTACTCTTCAAAAACCCAATATAATTGTGCTTACTCCGGCTATGGAAGGAAAAGAAATGCTCCTTAAAGAACTATACTCGGGCCTGTTCAAACAAATTAACGTAATGAGCTTGGCGCAGTTTTATGAAGAAGTTCTTGGACGCATCCCGCCGTTTACTTTTTCAGAGGGCTGGTTTATCAGCAACTTGCAGGAACAGAAAAAAAGAATATATGACAGAGCTAAGCTGATAATTGATTATTCATCTGCCTTGCTTATGGCGGTTTTCTTTTTGATTACATTTCCTTTTATTGCACTGGCAATTAAAATAAACTCGCGTGGCCCAATATTTTTCCGTCAGCAAAGGGTTGGACTGCTTGGCAAAAATTTCTTTCTTTACAAATTCAGAACAATGAAGGCGCTTAATCCTGACGGAAGTGCTGAAACAAACGGGCCTTGTTTTGCTTCGCAAGCTGACCGAAGAATTACAAGAATTGGAAAATTTCTGCGCTTAACCCGCCTTGATGAAATACCTCAATTCATAAATATTTTACGCGCTGAAATGTCAATTATCGGACCAAGACCGGAAAGGCCGGAATTTGTGGATCAAACAAAGCAAAGAATGCCATATTATTCTCTCCGACATTTAATAAAACCCGGATTAACCGGCTGGGCTCAAATCAAGCATGGATATAGCGGAAACATTGATGAAAATCTGCGCAAGCTTGAATACGATTTATATTACTTAAAAAACCGCGGACCAATGCTTGATCTTGCCATTATCTTGCGAACAATTAATATTGTTGCCAAATTGGGCGGGAGATAGATTGTCAAAGATTGTTGCAAATCATTAGATATTGATGTATTGACAAAAATGATTTGGTATGCTTAAATTATTTTAAATGCCAAGGAGGACAAAATGGAGAAGAAATTTGATTTACTAGTGAATATATATGAGGAAGGCAGTAAATTCACAAATATTTATCCCGATTGCTTGTCGTTCGTGATGATGGGACTTTATATCCACATCACCAATCTCATAAATAATTGTGGAGATGATCCCGAACAGCTTGTTAAACCAAGAGAACAGATCCTTAATGAACTCGAACAAATGAGCCAAGAAAAATTTTTTACAGACAATGACTATCATCTTACGGCGATTATGCGTTTGGAAGTTTCAGCACGTCTAAGCCTGAGAAATGGGTTTGAGTGGTTTAACTACATAAGAAGACAAATTGAAAGAAGGCACCTTAGGATCTACGAACTTAAAACACAGTAAAACTCTTATAGTGGGTCTGCATGTAATAAAATTGCTCTTTTCACCCCTTCCCGCGCTCCAATTCATTATTTCCACAAAAAGGAGCGCGATCGTGGTAATTTTTCCCGCCAAGGGGCTTAGGACACCCCAGACCGGCCAATCATACCCCCTATGAGCGGCCGGTCTACTATCTTTTGGCGAATAGCATCCGCAATTAGTAAATCTCACTACCCGCAAGAAGATACAAAACATCCCGATTGAATCGGGATGTTTTTGATTTTTTATGAAGTGATTTTTGGCAAAATTATCTTGCTACGCAATACAACCTACCCCCTATCAATTCCGGCTTTTACAAGACCAAGAAACAGAGGATGCGGAGACAATGGCCGTGATTTAAATTCGGGATGAAACTGGGTTCCAACAAAAAAAGGATGATTTTCCAATTCAATTATTTCAACAAGATCTGATTTTTTATTTACCCCAGCTATTTGCATTCCATTTTTTTCCATAGTATCGCGGTAGTCATTGTTAAATTCATAGCGATGCCTGTGCCTTTCGCTAATTTTTTCCTGTCCGTAAAGTTCTCTTACCTTTGTGCCCTGTTTAAGATCGCAGTCATAAGCGCCAAGTCGCATTGTTCCGCCATAACGGTTGGTTGCGACATTTTTTGCTTGCTTATCATTGATATGTATGATAAGGTCAGGGCTTTTTTCATTAAATTCAATTGTGTGGGCGTTTTTCAATCCGGCTACATTTCTTGCAAATTCAACAGATGCCAACTGCATGCCATAACAAAGTCCAAGATATGGAATTTTTTTCTCGCGAGCATATTTTATTGCAAGAATTATGCCTTCCACTCCGCGCGTTCCAAACCCGCCCGGAACTATTATGGCGTCATATTTACTTAGCTCTTTTATTTTAGAAGAATTTTTTTCATAAGCTTCAGAATCAATCCAAGTAAGATCCGGCTGTGCGTTGTTGCGCCAGCAAGCATGCTTCGTGGCTTCAATCACTGAAATATATGAATCAGCCAGCGTAAAATCACCGGTTCCAAAATACTTTCCCACAACAGCTATTTTTACCTTTTTTTTCGCTTTATTCATCTTACTGACAAAATTATCCCAATTTCTGCTTCTTCCGTCCTTTGTCTCCAATGATAATCGATTGCACAAGAGTTCAAACATTTTCTGTTTTTCCAATAAAGCCGGTACCTGATATATGCTATCAACATCAGGTGCGGAAATAATTTCCTCTTTTGAACGCAAACCGCACAATAATGCGAGTTTGTCTCTGCGGGGCTTGTCCAATGGATATTGGCCTCTTGCTATTATAAAATCGGCTTGTATGCCACTGGTATTAAGAGTTCTGGCTGCATGCTGGGTTGGCTTTGTCTTCATCTCGCCAATATGCCTTGGCACTGGCAGATAGCTGACCAGCACAAAACACACGTCATTTGGCCTTTTCAGCTTCAACATTCTTGCAGCTTCCAAAAATAGAATATTTTGGTATTCTCCAACAGTGCCTCCAACTTCAACGATCATTATTTCAGCTGTTGCTTTTTTTGCTGCACTCTCAATGCGCTCAATTACTTCCAAAGGTATGTGGGGTACAACTTCCACGCACTTGCCTTTGTATTCCATTGCCCTTTCCTTTTCAATAACGCTTAAATAAACCCTGCCTGTTGTCATGTAATTTACAGAGTATATGTTTGTATCCAAAAAACGCTCATAATTGCCAATGTCCTGATCTGTTTCATCTCCATCTTCAGTGACAAAAACCTCGCCATGCTCAACCGGATTCATTGTGCCGGCATCAACATTTATGTATGGATCTATTTTGATTGCGGAAACCTTAAAGCCGTGATTTTTGAAAATTCTGCCGATTGAGGCGGTTGTAACGCCCTTTCCTACTCCGCTTAAAACTCCTCCGATTACGAAAATATATTTTGTTTTCATAGATACGTTTAATCCCCCGTTAAACAAGGAGAATTTTATTGGGCAAGCACGGTTATGGATATTTCCACTTCCAACCCGTGGCTGAATAAAACTTTTGCGCTGTATTCTCCAACTTCTTTTATTGGACTAACTTTTATTTGCTTTGCGCTAATGTTATATCCCTTATTTTTCAATTCTTTTGAAATTGTTTGCGCGTTTACAGCCGCGTAAAGCGACCCGCTTTTTGAAACTTTTTCGCGAAGCTCAAGCTCAATGCCGTCAATTTTTGAAGCAATATCTTGCTCTGTAACCAACTCTTTCTCTGTAAGCTTCACAATTTTATCCTGCCTCTGCTTTAGCTCGTCAAGCATTTTATTTGATGCAGGCACGGCAAGATTTCGAGTAAATAAAAAATTGTTTGCATAGCCATCCGCAACCTCTTTTATTTGATCTGCTTTTCCTAGATTTTTTACGTCTTGTAGCAATATTACCTTCATATGCTTGATTTATTTAAGTTCTTACTGTAATATCATACTATAAGTGCGGCCAGTGAGTCAACACCGGTATGCAAGAATGAACGCGAATGTTAATTAGTATAATCAATTTCTTTTTATGAACAAACAACAAAAAAAACTAAAATCCGGATTTATCACAATTATAGGAAGATCAAACGTTGGTAAGTCAACGCTTATGAATACCATGATCGGAACCAAAATTGCCGGAGTAAGCACAAAAGCCCAAACAACGCGATCCATTATACATGGAGTGATAAACAATGAAAAAGGCCAAGCCGTTCTTATTGACACTCCGGGCGTTTTCAAGCACAAAAAAAACTTATTAAGCGGAAAACTGCTAAAAAGAGTCCGTCAATCACTTCAGGATATTGACATAGTATTGTATATGGTTGACCCGTCCAGAGAATTTGGAGAGGAAGAGCGGTATGCAATGTCAATTATCCGCAAGATAAATGCGCCGAAAATACTGGCCATAAACAAATGCGACCTTCCTGAAAAACAAAAACCATGTATTGATGATTACAGAGATATATCAGATGAATTTTCAGCAGTATTTGAAATTTCAGCCTTGAAGAACAGGCACATCAAACCGCTTGTTGAAAAAATTTTTGAATTGCTTCCTGAAGGTCCGGCCATGTACCCTGATAATCAGCTAACTAACTTAAGCACTGAAGAATGGATTGCAGAAATAATTCTTGAAAAAATTTTTAATTTAATGAGACAGGAAGCTCCATATACTTCGCGCGTGGAAGTTGAGTCAATGGAAGAAAAAAAAGATATTATTGTAGTAAAAGCAACTATTTTCACAACCCACAGCCGGTACAAAAAAATGCTGATTGGCAAAAATGGGCGGGCAATAAAAGAAATTGGAACAAGCGCGCGCAAGGAGCTTGAAACCGCTCTCAATAAAAAAATCTATCTTGAGCTTGAAGTTGAAGTTGACGCGCACTGGGAAGAGAGGGTTTAGATGAAAAATTTACCCACAATTCCCGCTAATGGGAACTTGACTACTCCCCCCACTTAAAAGTACTGCTTGTGAACAGATCAATAGCGCTTTTCAATATTTTGTCATCGCCAACCGCCTCATTTGTCCAATCTTCTTCAATTTTAATATCAGGCGTAATTCCTGATTCATTTATATTTATTCCGTTTGGCGTAAACCATTCAGCCACTGTGAGCTTAATGGCAGATCCGTCGGGAAATGTCTGAAAATCCTGCACAGATCCCTTGCCAAATGTCTGCTCTCCGATAATTACGGCAACTTTATTGTCTTGCAAAGCACCTGCAACTATTTCAGAAGCAGAGGCCGATCCCCTGTTCACAAGCACAATGGTTTTCATATTTTGCAAATTGTGAGATCCAATGCTTGTTTGCGTTCCGTTGTTTCCATTTCTACTTTCTTGTTTTACAACCACTTTGCCTTTTTCAAGCCATTCAGAAGCCATTTCAATTGCCGCGGACAAATATCCTCCGGGATTGCTTCGCAAATCCAAAATAATCTTGCTTGCATTGTCCTTTTTAAGCTGTTTGATATATTTCTCAAAATCTGATGTTGTATTTTCATTGAACTGCATAATGCGCAAATACGCAATATCCTTGTTGTCGCCTTTGAGCGAATATAACACCGCAGGCACGTTGATTTTGGCACGAGTTATTACAAAATCCTTGGATTCCTTCCAATTATCACGCCTGATTGACAATGTGACTGTGGTTCCTGCGGTTCCGCGTATTTTGCGAACCGCGCTGATAATATCAATGCCAAAAGTGCTGGTGGAATCAATTGCGATTATTTTATCACCGGGACGTAATCCGGCTTTTTCAGCCGGAGAATCAGGAAGAGGCGCCACCACTGTGAGCTGATTTTGTTTTATTCCAATTTCAGAACCAATCCCCTCAAGCTCTCCTGAAAGATCTTTTGCAAATTCTTCCGCGTCATCAGGAGGAAAAAATAAAGAATATGGATCTTTTAAAGATCTTACCATCCCCTGCATTGCGCCGTAAAACAAATCAGAGTCGCTTATTTCTTCATTAACATAACTGTTTTTGATTTTATCCCAAACCTCCCAAAACTGGCTGAACTCAACGCTTGCGGATTTATTTAATGTTCTGTTTAGATTTATTACTTTTGAAATTTGTACTTGACCTTGATCGTTGGTCACTTGTTTTTCCACAAACCATGCCCGTCCAATGGCAAGTCCGGCGCCAAAAGAAATTAAAAATAAAATCACGGATATGTATATTCCAATATATTTTTTAGCCCTTTTGGCAATCGGTGAATCAGGAGTCATAATTTGTGGTTAAAACCCTAAACATTGGGTTAATTTTAATTAACAAGAATGTCAGCTCCGGCGCTATTTAAAAGTTCATAAAGATTTTCATATCCCCTGTCAATCGCATATGTATTATGGAGCACTGACTTTCCAGGAGTCGCAAGCATGCAAATAAGGATAATTACGGCTACACGCAGTGCTGGCGGGCACTTCAATTCTGCCGGCTTGAATTTAACAGGCCCTTCCACCCATACGCGATGCGAGTCAAGCATTGTTATATTAGCTCCCATTTTCTGCAAATCAATGTAATAAACAGAACGGTTTTCATACGCCCAATCATGGACAAGAGTTCTTCCGTTTGCCTTTAAAAGTATTGGAATAAATAAAGGCAGGTTGTCAACATTAAGACCCGGAAACGGCCTTCCATATATTTTGTCAGGAAGAGATTTTAATTTGCTTGGTTTAACAACAATATCAGTAAGTAAAAATTTCTTATTTTTTGATTTTCTTATGTTAATTATATCATATCTCAAACCCATCTTCTCCAGTTTGCACAGCTCCAATTCCAAAAAATCCATTGGACATTCTTTAATTGTAAGCCGTGAGCCGGTTGTAATAGCCGTGCTTATTAAAGTCATTGCCACTATTGGATCTGGCATTATGTAATAGTCCTTTACCGGCCTAAGCTTGTTAACGCCATTGATAATAAGCGTGGTCGTTCCAATGCCTTGTATTTTCGCTCCGGCTCTCTCTAAAAAATAGCACAGATCCTGAACCATGTAATTTGCAGAAGCCATTTTTATTACTGTCTTTCCTTTGGCAAGCACAGCTACCATTACTGCGTTTTCAGTGGCTGTATCTCCTGATTCATACATCACAATATTGTTTCCGGAAAGCTTTTTGTTGACTATCTCATAATATTTGGAACGGGAACGTATTTCCACACCCAGTTTTTTTAACGCATAAATATGCGGACGCACCGTGCGAGCGCCCAATCGGCATCCGCCTGTTTTATAAAGACGATATTCCTCGGTTCTTTTAGCCAAAGCTCCAAACAAAAGCAAAGAAGACCGCATGGCTCGCGATGCTTTCTTGTCCATGTCCTGAATACGCAATTGTTTGCTTGCATCAATTAAATATTTTCTTTTCCCTTTTTTTTCAACTTTAACTCCAATGCTTATAAGAAGTTCAATCATGCGGTTGATTTCCTCAATCATTGGAACGTCGCGCAAAATGCATTTCCCTTTTATCATCAGGCAAGCGCAAAGAATGGCCAAGGCCGAATTTTTAGCTGATTGGTTTTTTATCTCTCCTTTGAGTTTGCCTCCTCCATTGACGATCAAATGTGCCATACCTTGAAACTAAGCCGTTTAAATGATAATATATGCCATATAGTTTACTATAAAAACAGAACACCTGCAAGATGGCTGAATTAGCAGGCTTTTGGCTCAACATGGAATATCCGGGAACAAAATTTACAAAACCTTTCCGAATAGTTTTTCAGCTGTCTTTTGTGTGCCTTTTTTTTATTATTTCCCCTTTAATAATAATGTATAGCATGGGATTCAGATATGATTTTTCAAATGGCATTTGGCGTGAAACCGGCTCTTTAAGTGTTGATGTAAATCCCAAAGACGGAGACATTTACCTAAATGGCGTAAAGCTCAAAAAAAATCGACTTAATAAAAAAGTAGAGCTGAAAAACATTAAGCCGGGGAAATATGACCTTCTTATTGAAACATTTGGCTATCATCCGTGGCTCAAGCAGATTGAAATTGAAAACAGGCAAACGGTTTACATTAAAGAAATAAATCTTACGCGCTCCGAACAAGCGAAAATTTTACTTGACAAGGCCATATCCGGCTTTGAACTCATGCCCGACAAAAACCTGCTGATTTATTCAATGGCAAATGGAACATCCACTGATTTTTATTACCTTGACTTAACAACCAATGAATTAAAAATTTTTTATAGCAAAAAAGGGGTAACAGGAAATATTGAATATGAAATCGGAAACAATAGCTGTGTTAGCATTCATTTTGATAGCCAGCCAAACTATAATGACCTTGATATTGCGTGTGCTGACAATGCGCTGGCAATCCAACTATCTGACTTTGCAACAAACACTATCAGTAAAATTCAATGGTTCCAGCTCAATCGACTTGACCAGCTCGCATATCAAACAGGAGAAAAAATTTATACTTTTAATCCTAAAGACAAAAAAAATACATTAGTGGCTACCGGTTCAATAAAATACATTGATTGGTATATGGACGACGCAACCTTATGGACAGCAAAAATTGATACTTCAACCAACGACATGGTGATAGTGAAAGACGCGCTTAAAGGCGCCAATGAATTCAAGCGCATAAAACTTGAAAATCCGCAATACCAGCGGTCATTGTCCGACTTGATTTTTTTAAAAGTAAAGAACGACAATATTCTGATGAAAAATAAAAAAACATCAGATCTTGTCATCATAAACAAAAACGGAGAATATTTTTTGTCAGGACAAAACCACAGCGTGTCGCAATACAATGACTGGTGGATAATCTGGTCGCCTTGGGAACTTTGGACATATATTGAAGATGAAAAACCCGAGCTTCAGTTGCGCTCCGGCGAAAAGCTTGTCCAAGCGATTCCAATGGATGAATATAATGCGTTGGCTCTTATTTGGCAGGACAAAACAACTGTTTTTTATCCGTACTATTTGGAAACGCATACGCTGATTGATCTTAAAATAATAAAAAGCGCCGTTGACAGTAAAAAAAGGATGATGTATTTTACTCATTCAGACGCTCAAGGACTTTGGGCATTAAATTACTAATATTCCAATTATTTTTTAACTTTAACAAAATGTTTGCCGACCCGTCACAATGCCCTCCGTTTTCTCCGGAGCTATTCCAACTCGCTCTTGTTTATTTGCTTTTTTCAACAATAGGAGCTTTTGTATGGGCTCCTTTACTTACAAAATTCCTGTATAAATACAAAATAACTCGCCGCTCGGATTATGATTTTACGCTTGCGAGTAAAAACAGAAAGAAAAAAATCGGCACTCCAATAATGGGCGGGCTTCTGGTGATTGTGACAGTGACGATCATTACATTGATTTTCAACTGGAACCGTGAAAACACATACGTTCCAATCGCGGCAATGGGCGTGTCCGCTTTGCTTGGCGCGGCTGATGATCTACTAAACATATTCGGACACAAGCGCCGTCAGCGCAAGCTCGCTCTGGTGCTTCGGCTTATCAAAGTACACAAAAATCCGTCAATGAGAGTTTGGCATGCCTTTACTTTGCCATGGGCCTATTTCAGGCATATTGCTTCAATGCTCGGGTCGCATCCGGGTAAAGGAATTCAGGTCCATGAAAAACTTTTAATACAATTTTTTGCCGGCGCAATTCCTGCTTGGTGGATTTATTTTAAGCTGGCTCCATATTGGCATTCAATATGGATGCCGTTTGACGGACAAATATCAGTTGGCTGGCTCATAATGCCCATAATAATTTTGTTTGTAATGTTTACGGCCAATGCCGTTAACATTGCTGATGGGCTTGATGGGCTGGCAGGCGGATCGCTTATTATCGCTTTCAGCGGTCTGGCAATAATCAGCTGGACCAGTGGGAGAGTTTCATTCACATTACTTAATGCCACTGTTGTCGGAGCTCTTATCGCATATACTTACTTTAATATCAAGCCCGCAAGATTTCAAATGTCAGATGTTGGATCCCTGGCTCTAGGCACCTTACTGGCAATAAATGCCATAGCAGTCAACAGATTATTATTGATACCCATGCTGGGCTTTATCTTTTATATTGAAATAATGACAGTTATGTTACAGGTATTCTGGCGTAGAGTGCTTGGAAAAAGATTATTTAAGATGGCTCCATTACATCATCATTTTGAATTCCGCGGATGGAGCGAAGAAAAAATCGTAATGCGCTTCTGGCTTATACAAGCGTTCATCGTAGTATTGGCTATATGGATCAGCAGTCAGTAGAAAAACATGTATTTAAAATGGAAAACAAAAAAAATTGATGATTTTTCTGACAAAAACATTGAACAAATGTATGATTTTGGATTTCTTTTTGGCAGAAATGGCAGAGGACAAATGTATCAAAGCAGAAGCGTACGCATTGATCTTAATCAATTCAGCTTAAGCAGTGAAAACAGGCGGGTCATCAAAAAAAATGAAAATCTGCAAATGATGGCCATTCCATTGCCTTTTGACGCCTATCACTGGTCAATTCATAAAATGGGCAGTACTTTTTATAGCTCAAAATTTGGTGCAGGTGTTTTTACGGCAAACAAAATAAAAGAGTTGATGACAGATAAAGACAAAAGTAATTTTAACATTGCACTTGAATACAAAATGTCTTCCAACGACCAACACTCAAACGAACCCACGATTGGATATTGCATATGTTTAGAAACTGAAAATTTACTTCATTACTCATATCCATTTTATAATTTAAATAATTCTATTGGAAATATTGGAATGGGAATGATGCTTAAGGCAATCCTTTATGCTCTTAAACATAAAAAACGCCATATTTATATTGGAACAGCATCTCGACCAACTGACTCATATAAACTGCAGTTCAGCTGGCTTGAGTGGTTTGACGGCGAAAAATGGAACAATAATATTGAAGCAATAAAAAAAATCCTTTTAGAAACCAAATTATGAAGCACATTCATTTTATAGGCATTTGCGGAGTGGCTATGAGTGCTTTGGCAATTGCCTTCAGCAAAAACAACTGGCGCGTAACCGGAAGCGACGTTGGCTTTTATCCGCCTGTTTCAACCAATTTGAAAAAAAACAATATTAAATTTTATCCGGGCTGGCATGAGGACAAAATGTGCTCAATGGGAATTCCTGACTTAGTTGTTGTTGGAAATGTGGCAAGTTCAACAAATCCTGAATGGCTTTTTGTTAAAAACAACAAAATTAACCATTGCTCATATCCGGAAGCAGTGGCAAAATACATTGTTAAGAAAAACTCAATTGTGTGCGCAGGCACTTATGGCAAAACCACCACAAGCGCCATTATGTCATGGATTTTAAAATGCGCTAATTTTAATCCAAGCTATATGTTCGGAGGGCTAGCAAATAATGAGAATTTTGAGCCGGCTTTTTTTTCTTGTGAAAACCATACCTCATTTAAAGGCAAAAATATTCCAGCTTCAAATTACGATAGCGATATCAATGATGATATGGCCGGCACAAAAAAATGGTCTGTTTTGGAAGGCGATGAGTACAAAACAGCGCGATGGGATAACAGCCCAAAATTCAATCACTACTCCCCTACTCATTTATTGCTAACTTCAATCGTTTGGGATCATATGGATGTTTATCCAACTGAAGAAAGCTATTTAAAGGCGTTTAAGCAATTAATTTCAATGATTCCGAAAGACGGGCTGGCAGTTGTTAGCGAAAATGTAACTGCACTTGAAAATGAACAATTCAAATGCCAACTCATAAAATATGGACAGACAAATGCCGACTACATATATTCAGTGCTATCGCACGCCAAAGACGGTCTTGAAGTTAAAATTACTTGCAAAAATGAACAAACGATTATAAAGTCAAAAATGCTTGGAAGATTTAATGCTGAAAATATAGTGGCTTGCTATGCTATGGCTCGCGAGATTAATATACCATCAAAAACAATTATTAACGCTTTAAACGGTTTTTTGGGAATAAAAAGGCGTCTTCAAAAGAGGTCAATTAGCGAGCCAACAGTATTTGATGATATTGCCCATTCACCAGCTAAAGCGGCATTTACGCTCAATGCTTTGCGCGACGCCTACAAACAGAGCCGAATATTCGCGGTTTTTGAACCAAATACAGGCAACCGACAACAGCAATCAGCATTCGGTTATGACAATGCATTTAAAAATGCAGATGAAGTAATTATACCTCGACTTACCAAAATTAAAACGGATAAAAACGCTGAAAACGAAGCTCTCAATGGTCTTGATCTGAAAAGCATTATTTCAAAAACACATTCAAATTGCCGATATATTGATGAAGATAGTGAATTGCTGCATTATTTGAAATCAAATGCAAAAAAAGACGATATTATCGTCTTTCTTGGAAGCCATGGCTTCAGGAGTATGATTGAAGAGTTGACTACTTGATTGACTGCGTTACAACGCCGGGTCAAGATAGAAAACTATTTTCCTTCGTCTATGACTTCAGCTTCGGCCTTGTCATTGTTCAATGAAGTGATTTGCAGAGTTATTCCGCAGATATCACATTCAACAACGCTTTCAACTTGCAGATCAGCGTAGCGAGACAAATCAATTTGATTTTTGCACTCAGGACAGGTAAGGTTCATATGTATGTTATGATTAAAATATTGGGTTATTATGGGTCTGTCGGCAAATGCGCTTTTGGCGACAGACCCATTATATCAAATAAAACAAATATGACGCAAGTGGGCTTGATAACTTCGCAAAAATTAGCAAAAAATCTCTCAAAGCAACTGGGGGTTAGCGTGTATTTAAAGCGCGAAGATCTGCACAAGTATAAATCACACAAAGGGCGGTCAATCCCTTTTATGATTGAACAGCACTACAAAATCGGATGGCGCAATTTTGTAATTTCATCATCTGGAAACGCAGCTCTGGCCGCAGGAATGTATATTGACGAGCGCAACAAAAAAAAACCAAACCAAAAACTTAATTTGCAAATTTTTGTTGGAAAAAATATTGACAAAAAAAAGCTGAAAAAAAATATCGCAACTGAGGCGTTAGTTTCAATTGTGGACAATCCGCGTCAAAGAGCTTTTCTAATGGAAAAAAACAAGCAGGCAAAAAATCTTAGGCAGTCAACAGATAATACAGCTTTGGAAGGATATCTTGAACTTGCAAAAGAGCTTTCTAAAATCAAAAACCTGTCCGCTGTGTTTGTACCGACCTCTAGCGGGACAACTGCGTTAGGGCTTTATCTTGCATTTAAAAAAATAAAGATGAGCCCGCAGATTCATATAATACAAACGCAATCATGCCATCCAATGGTTCGTAATAAAACAGGGCTGAACAGCTTGAATAAATCAAACTTAAAGGAAAAATCAATTGCAGACGCGATTGTTGACAATATTGGCTTAAGAAAAATAGATATAGCAGAGGCAATAAAAAATAGCCATGGCAATGGCTGGATAGCTGAAAACAAAGAAATTAAATCTGCAATTCAACTTGTAAAAAAAAGTGAGGATATTACTATAACTGCGAACGGCGCGCTTGCCATTGTTGGCCTGCAAAAAGCTCTTAATCAGGGATGGAAATTTTCCGGCTCAATTGCTTGTCTGATTACCGGCTCATAACGATTATATCGTCAACATTATCATAATTAACATCAAGGCATTCCAAGTCAAGCTCTATGCCTCCAAAAGTTATGGATGGTTTGAATTCAAACAGCTTATTGCCTTTAATATCAAAAATTTTTACGATTGGGCCTGAAGAATAATCCAAAAGCACAATAATTTCATCTGTTTTATCTCCGTCAACATCCCCGGATGCGACATGCACGGATAGAGATCCGCTTCCTACAGTAAAACGCGCTTTTTGTTGAGCCAGGCGCGCATCATACACAAGCACCTCGCTTTTGCCTGATTTTGTAAATCCAAGAATGGCTTCTGCTTCGCGACCGCCATCTAAATTTCCAATTGCTACATCAAATCCGGTTTTGTCATTAAATCCAAACGGCCAAAATCCGGCCTGCATTGTGTAGCCGTGGTAATTGTACATAATAATCTGCCCGCCATAGCTTGGGGCAATAAGTATTTCTTGGCTCGCATCATCAAACAACTGTCCTACTGCCGTGTTAATGCTTCCTTTGAAATTTCCTCCAAAAGGAAAATAGTTGAACCATCGGCTTCCTGAAGAATTAAAAATTTCAAATCTGAATCCGTCTATAATTATACTTTCTTCCATACCCTGCCCGTCAAGATCGCCTTTGTAAATACGGCTTTGTGCGGCTTTACTTTCATCAAACACAAACATTCCATTTCTTACTTTATCTCCTTTTGAATCATAAAATCGCGTAAAGCTACCATTTGCAAAAACCAATTTGCTCATTGTTTCGGGCTGGAGAGTATTCATCATTACCAATCCGTCACGCGCATTAAGCCGGACGGTTTCAATAATTGATCCATCATTAATAAGTGAATCCTGACTTCCGCGTATTTTTTCATATTCAGCACCCAGATCAACATCTTTGCTGTTCCAGCTTGAATTGACTAAGGCAATTCCGTTTTCAAAAGACCGCTTCCATGTTCCTTCCTTAAATGAATTGTGCCCTTCCGCTGACAAAGCATTTGAAACAGGGCTTCCAAGATTAACATCGTATTCATCATACCACCATGTCTGGTTATGATCTTTGTCTCCGTAATCAAATGAATAATACGCATCTCCCATTAAAGCGCTGGTAAGGCCAAAACGCATTTTACGGTAATCCTTGTTTAGTCCTGTGTTTGCTGTATTGCTGTTGAATACAATGGCTTGAGGAGATTGCGCGTTGTTGTCGTTAAAATGATATATTTCCATTGACTTGGCCCAATTTAATCCATTTTCAGTAAAATTTTCTATCATTATTCCGTTAAGCTCGCTCGTGTATGCGTTGCTTGGGCCGTTGCCAACTATTAAAAAACCATTATTGCTGTATTCACGTGTAAGTTTAAAAAGTTCAGCCATACCTTTTCGCCAGTTGCTGTCTATATTTGATTTGTCGTTTATGCCATCTCTATCAAGATCCACTTCAGAACCGGTAAACCATGTAATGCCGTCCCACGCGTTATCAAAAAAAACTCCGTCCCACAAGCCAGTGCTTAAAATTTTATTTGCCACAAAGCTGGCCAAATAATGATTAAAGCTCTGGCCATTTACAGTTGGACAGTTGATTGCCACATTGGTTGTGTAGTTGCCCGGCCAAAATGTTTTTCTATAGCCCTGCGAGTCAGTAAGATACCAAAGATCATCCATGCCAACTGAAAGCTGACGACGTAAATAACTGGAAGACGAACTGTCGTTCTTCCCTATTTCATCTGCTGGCACATAAGCAAGAAGCTTGATGTCAGGATTAAGCTGGCGCAAGCGGATAAGATGCTGTCTGCTGTTTACTTGGGTTTCCATATCTAAAATCAGCAAATCATATTTTGACAGCTTATTTACTGAAGAGCTTTGAATTTGCCATGGCAAAAAATAATTAGCAAGACGTGGGAACTCATTACTTCCTGTAGCGCTTTTTTTAGGCATTAAAACAGCAACCATAAGCAGTCCGATGAATATGGCACAAATGGCTCTGTAAATTGTGCATGAAATTGCGTTCATTTTTTAAGTTTATAGTTGCAAATAATTATCAACTACACCAGATAATTTTCAACTTGATTTTTTCCTCATATCTATTTGAGTTTACTGGGTCTGTCGCCAAATGCGCTTTCGCAACGAAATTGATAAATTATGAGACAAAATCGTTGATAATTCCATAGTTATCTTCGCTCGCTCGGAAAAGAAAAATTATAATTTTTCTTTTCTCTCGCTTCGCTTGATAAAAAATTTTGAGGCCTATCTGTAAGATAAGCCAAGAAATTTTGAAA
>JBDRCM010000011.1:0-6513 GCA_043821725.1 bacterium
TGTGCCAAGAGCACAGGGTATCAGGTCAAAAGGCATAATGTCTGCGACTCTACCCCGTGGCAAGACCACGGGGTATTTTACCTGCGCTCGCTCGGAAATGAAAACAAGTTTTCATTTCTCTCACTTCGCTTGGTAATAAAAAATTTAAGATTTTATAAACAAAAACCACCTGCCAATTCTCCTTGCTTCAGGCCTGTAAATTAGAGGACTGAGGTAAGTCGGGCAGGTGGTTAATGTTGGCAGGAGGATGGCGTGGCGTTTTCATATTGGTCAGGGATTTTTTTCAGGATTGGCGGAGCTGGGATGAATTGGTGGTTCAGCAGTCAGTTGTGAGCTTGCTGGTGGCGAAGGCATGAACCACATGCAGGTTCTATTTTCTTGCACAATAACCAGTTTGGCCTTTGGGTCATAAGTGCGTTTGCACCAATCAGGAAGCACTGTTTGTCCGATACATTTTTTGTTGGGTGCATCGCAGTGATATGAGTAAGAAAGTTGCCCTGTCTTTGGATTGTACTCTTCAATCCAGTTAAAACCCAATCTCATGCCGTCCACATGATTTTTTTCGTATTCCAGCATGAACATTGCCACAATTATCGCTATAACGACGCAGAAGAGTCCTGTCCAGAAAACTATGGGATACAAGCGATCCTTTGTTTTTTCTTTCACGGCGTTCTCCTATGTTTGGTATCTTTCTGCATTTTAAAGATAAAAGAGTTATTTGTCAACCCATGTCAACCCATTGACTTGTTTGCATAAAATGGGTAAAATAACGGATTAAAATATAGCAGAAATAGGATTAGATTCAGTCATTTACTTGATAACAAAATTGATATAAGATATAGTCATGAGATATGCTTTTGTTGTTATATAAAGTGAATATGCCTAATAAAAAATTATGTTTGACATAAACGTCGTAATTGTCAGTTATAATAGTCGTAATCAAGTTGAAAAATGCTTGGCATCCATGTTTGTTGATTTAAAGGAAAGTGGTTTGAATGTCCATGTAACTGTGATTGATAATTGTTCTAATGACAACATTCTATGGCTGTTAAAACTTGGTTATGAGAATATTAAATTTTGCGTTAATAAAAAGAACGCCGGCTTTGCGCGCGCGCAAAATCGCGGGTTAAAGGCCGTTGATTCCAAATATCACTTTATATTGAATCCTGATACTGTTTTTTTGCCTCAACAAAACGTAATTAAAAAAATGTATGATTTTATGGAGCAGAACAAGCAGGCTGGAATTGTTGGGCCCAAGATATTATATCCGGACGGAAGTAGACAGAATTCCTGCTATCGTTTTCCAAAATTTATGCAGCCGCTGTACAGTCGCACATTCCTCGGAAGGATTGGCAAAGGCAAAAAAGAAGCTGAAAATTACTTTATGGAGGATTTTGAACATAACAATACAGTGCCAGTTGATTGGATAATGGGAGCCGCCATGTTTGTGCGTTCTCAAGCTCTTAGCCATGTTGGATATTTTGACGAAAGATACTGGATGTATGCCGAAGACAGCGATTTATGCAGAAAAATGTGGGAAAACAATTGGATGGTATATTATCTGCACAGCGCTTCAATCAAACACGAGCATGGAAGGGGATCGGCAAGCACTCAAGGGATTGCGCGCTCATTGATAAAAAACAGATTAGCCAGAGCGCATTTAAAAAGCTGGCTGTCATATATGTGGAAGTGGAAATCCACAAGGCATTACTATTCTTAATAAGTTTATGAACGAAAAGATAGCCATAATTTACTTGTCCTATCACAGCGATTTGTATTTGCAAAAGTTCGTTCAATCAATTGAACAAATAAATTATCCGGCTCAAAATTTAACGATTATCGCGGTTGACAACCCTCATCCAAATTATGGCTTATCCACCGAATCATTGCAGAAGTTCCTTGTTCCGCTTAAAGAAAAATTTGTTAACGAAGTGATAATTTTAACGACAAGAAATAATGTGGGATATGCCGGGGGCAATAATATTGGAATCAAATGGGCTCTTGATAATGATTATGACTATATTTTTCTTAATAATCAAGATGGATATTTAGAGCCAAACGGGCTTGAGAAAATTCTTAACGCCATTAAGATCAATGATAAGATAGGCGCGATGCAGCCGCTTGTTATGATGGAGCGTGACAAAGAGAAAATAAACACATCAGGAAATAATTTTCATTATCTTGGATTTGGGTTTTGCGGTAATTATGGCAAGGGCAAAAAAAGTGTTCAGTTGCGTAGCGTTGTCAGTGAAATAGGATACGCCAGTGGATCAGCAATAATGCTAAGAGCTGATCTTTTGAAAAAACACGGCTTGTTAGACGAAGATTTGTTTTGTTATCATGAGGATTTGGAATATTGCATGCGTCTCCGGTCGCTTGGCTTTAATGTCTCAACCGCAAACAACGCGCTGTTTTACCATGATTATGAATTTAGCAGGAACAAAGAAAAATATTTTTTGATGGAGCGCAACAGATTTGCTATCATCATGATGTATTATAAGATGGGCACAATTATAGTATTATTGCCGATTTTCGCGCTTATGGAAATTGGGATCTTGTTTTTTTCAATGGCTAACCATTGGTTTTGGCAGAAAATGCGCGCATATTTTTATTGGTTGAAGCCGTCTAATTGGAAAAAAGTTTTAAAAAAAAGGCGTTCAATTCAAAATAGCCGAATTATTTCTGATAAAGAAATGTTGTCTTATTCAAAATCAGAAGTTGAATTTGAAGACATAAATAATTGGGCTTTGAATCATATTGCCAATCCAATATTGAAATTATATTGGAAAATGGTAAAAAGGATAATTTTTTGGTAAGATTTTATTATGATAAAAAAAGCAGTGCTGACTGGCGGTGGAAGAGCCACGCGCCTGCGGCCAATTACATCAACAATAAACAAACATTTAATTCCATTGGCTGGCAAGCCAATGATATTTCACGCGCTTGAAAAAGTGGCTAAAGCAGGCATTACCGAAGTATTTATTAACACCAATCCGGGTGAGAGTGAACTGCAGAAAGTTGTGGGCAATGGAAGCAGATGGAATATAACCATTGAATTTTTTGAACAAATAGGAGGACCACAAGGCATTGCCAATGTTGTGAAGCAGGCTGAGAGGTTTATAAAAGACGACCCTTTCATATTTTATCTTTCTGACAATATAATTGCAGGAGAAATTGATTCTTTGGTAACAGATTTTGAACATGCAAAAAACGATTGTATGCTTACTTTGGCAAAAGTTCCGGATCCAGAGAGATTTGGGGTGCCATATTTTGATGTAATAGGCAACCTTATTGATGCAAAAGAAAAACCAGCAGATCCGCCTAACAATTTTGCCATAACAGGCATATATTTATTCGGACCAAAACTGTTTTTTGAGGCATACAAGCATATAAAAAAGAGTGAGCGAGGCGAATATGAAATACCAGATATTTATTCATATCTGCTGAAAAAAGGATATTCAGTGGGGTATAAGGAGATTACAGGGTGGTGGAAAGATACAGGCAAACCAGATGACTTGATTAAAGCCAATGCAATGCTTATGGATAATATGCCAGTTGATTTTTTTGATGAGCAAGATAAAAAGGCAGGAGAAAATAACAATTTTAAAAATGTTATCATAAAAAAACCAGCAATCATCGGCGATAATTGCGAACTAATTGATTGCTCAATAGGACCGCATTGTACCATTGGAGACAGGTGTAAGATTGTAAATGCAAAAATTAGCAATTCAATTATTTTTGACAATAGCTGTATTGAATGCGATTGTGAATTGAACAATTCAATCATCGGCAGATTCACTGTTGTGTGTGGTGGCCCATGCAACAAGCCACATAGTTTGATAGTTGGAGACAACGCTCTGGTTGAACTATAATATTTTGTTTGCTATAATAATCAAGAGCCGGCAGAGCCGGTATTAAAGCTAATTTACTAAAGTTTTTTTATGGAAGAAGAAAATAAAAAAGAAATTCAGCATTCTGTTGAAGATAATACTTCACAAGACAGTAGTCCAGAGGAGCCGTTAAAAAATGAAAATACGGCAATGGCCGTAGTGGCGTATATTTTATTTTTCGTTCCTTTGCTGACTGATGCGAAAAAAGATGAGTTTGTTAAATATCATGTTAAGCAGGGGCTTATGCTATTTATCGCGTGGATAGTGGTAGCTGTGCTTACTCCGGCATTATTCATGGTCATCTGGCTGTTATATCTTGGTTTGCTGGTTTTGTTTATAATCGGCATTATGAACGCATTAAACGGAAAAAAAGCGCCCCTTCCTCTAATTGGCCAATTTGCTGAAAAATTCAATATATAAGCGTACTTAAAATACCTTAGTATTTATAAAGCAGGCGCATAGCGCTATCTGTCATAAGCTAAGGTATTTTTTAATAGAACAGCGCAAATAACCCGCGGCTTGTTGCTGGGTCGGGTTTATTAAAATTTTATGCTTTTTTTATTATTTCATTATGAGGTGCATATTATGATGGAGCTGACAAATCATAATAATAAAAAATATGATACAGCAATACAGATGCAAATTTTGTGGACAGTTGTTTTTTAAGGCAGAACAAATCGTATGCGAGCTGGAAATAAAGTGCGGAAATTGCGGAAAAGCAGTGCATTTTGGCAATGTGGAAAAATGCAGGATGTTTTCACGCTTAAGTGATTTTTTAAAAGATAAACAGACCAGTGTTAATAAAGATGATTTAATAAAAGAATTAAGAGCATGCATTGAGTGTGGAAAGATAAATGAATGTCTTTGCTATAAAATGGCAGAAGATATGTTGATAGATTATTATAAGGAAAATTAACAAAGCCCGCCAATGAGGAGGGGGCGGTAATGTCGTTGATTAAACAAGCATGATGATATTGCCGCCATGGTGGGTGGGTGGGCGAGCGGTTGTAAAAAAGTCCGGCTTAATGCCGGACTTTTGTCTCGTAATTTATTAATTTCGTCACGAAAGAGCATTTGGCGACAGACCTATCATTAAAGTTGTCATTTGCCACTTAAATTATTCATAAAAGCAAAGTTTCTGATTATTAATTTTCAATTGGAAAATCAGCGCACAATTCTTTAACTTCAGATTTGATTTTCAATAATTCATTTTCATTATCTTGATTGTTAATTGCCCTGTCAATCCATTTTGCCACCATTTCCATTTGATCTTCTTTCATTCCACGCGTTGTAAGCGCCGGAGTTCCCAAGCGAATTCCGGACGGATCAAACGGTTTTCGCGTATCAAAAGGTATTGTGTTCTTGTTTACTGTAATTCCCGCATTTCCCAATGATTTTTCCGCTTGCTTGCCTGTAATATTTTTGTTGTTTAAGTTTATTAAAAGCAAATGATTGTCTGTCCCTCCGGTAACAAGCTCATAACCAAGTTTAAGAAGGTATTCAGCAAGCGTTTTTGCGTTTTTCACAATTTGTTCCGCATAGATTTTAAATTCCAAAGTCATTGCCTCTTTCAGAGCAACGGCAATGGCGGCTGTTTGGTGGTTGTGCGGACCGCCTTGTATTCCGGGTATGATTGCCCTGTCAATAAGCGTGGGCATGTTTTCTTTTATTCGTTCAACTTTTTTTAATGGCGTTGATTCATTGCCGTTGCATAAAATAATTGCTCCGCGTGGTCCGCGCAATGTTTTATGGGTGGTTGAGGTTACAACATCTGCTATTCCTATGGGACTTGGATGAACGCCTCCAGCAATCAAACCGGCAATATGGCTGATGTCAGCCAGCAGGAAGGCATTTACTTCATCGGCGATTGCTTTGAATTTTTCCCATTCATATACGCGCGGATAGGCCGTTGCCCCAACCACGATTAATTTTGGCTTATGTTCGCGCGCCAGTTCTCGCATTTGGTCTATATCCAAATATCCATCAGGTCTTGCTCCATATTGAATGCTATTATAAATGGTTCCAGAAAAATTAACTTTTAAACCATGGGTCATATGCCCGCCGTGAAATAATTTTAATCCCATAACTGTATCGCCCGGATCAACTAGAGCAAAATACACGGCCATATTTGCCGGAGAGCCGGAATGTGGCTGTACGTTTGCATGGTCACATTTGAACAACTGTTTTGCCCGATCACGAGCCAAATTTTCAACAGCATCAACATTTTCACATCCGCCATAATAGCGCATTCCGGGATATCCCTCTGAATATTTGTCAGTAAGGCGCGAGCCAAGCGCTTCTAACACCGCTCTAGATGTGTGATTTTCAGAAGGGATCATCTCCAGTCCGTTGTTTTGGCGCGATATTTCTTTTTGAATAAAATTATATATATCAGGATCGCTTTTTTCCAAAGAAATATTTTTCATATTTGTTTACTTAGTTAATTTAGAAATTATTTCAACCACATTGGCGGCGCAGTCATCCGGCAGGTTGTTTATATCATGCCAAGCCCATTCGCAAACTGTTGGCCCCGGCTTAACTTCTCCTTTTCGTTTTGCCAAAAAATGCACTAGCTGTATTTTAACATTATCAACAGTATCTTCCAATGTCTGCAGTTGCTTTA
>JBDRCM010000012.1:0-62881 GCA_043821725.1 bacterium
GACAGGCAGAAAAACGATCAGGATGACAGGCAGAAAAACGATCAGGATGACAGGCAGAAAAACGATCAGGATGACAGGCAGAAAAACGATCAGGATGACAGGCAGAAAAACGATCAGGATGACAGGCAGAAAAACGCTCAGGATGACAGGCAGAAAAACGCTCAGGATGACAGGCAGAAAAACGCTTGTTATTTGGCTAATAATAGCACATTATATTGAATAACTTACAATGAGTTCAATCAGTACTCATCAAATAACACCATTTAAACTTTATGAATACATACAAAACAAGTAATGAATCTTCAACAGTATTCGGCGAAGCTGTAAAACCCAATAATAAAAAAGATCGCTATTTGTCATTGGAGGATAAAGTTATAGTTGATCCTGAAATGCTCGCAACAGCTGAGAAAATGCTTAAACCGGTTGAAAAAAAGGTTATAGAACTAATTGACGCACTTTCCGATGAAATTCAACTTACTAAAAAAAGTATAGTTATTGAGAAAGCATCATCGGACCCAATTAATGGAAATAGAGGCAGAGGATCGTATCTGTCTCCGAGCGCTAAAATAGCTGATGCAAAATATTGGATATATATTAACGCGATAAACAAATTTCAAGAAATAATTGAAACCTCCTATTTGGCTGAACAACTGGAAATAGCGGATTCTTATACAGAATATTTGGGACAAAGGATTCAACAAGCAGAAAAGTTATTATTAAAAGAAAATGGCGAGTTAAAAAAAAATATAGTGGCAGAAATTGATAGTTGTAATTTTATTAAGGATCTTTGTAATCAAACAGCCGACTTAATTAGGGAGGAATTAAAAAAATAATATTTTAATGGACTTAAACACAAATGTTGAACAATTAAGCGCAGTTGGCAAGACAGTTGCAAAGCGCTTGGCACGGCTTAATATTAAAACAGCGCGCGACCTTCTGTATTATTTTCCATTCCGCTATGAGGATTATCGGGATATAGTGAAGATAAAGGATCTGCGCGACAAGCAGACAGCCACAGTAAGAGCAAAGGTGGACTTCATATCAAACAAAAGGTCTTGGAAGAAAAAGAGAATAATTACAGAAGCTTTAGTGAGCGATGATACCGGAAGCATGCGCGTTGTATGGTTTGGTCAGCCATTTATTACAAAAAATCTTGACAGTGGCCAAGATGTTTTTTTGTCAGGCAAAATAAAAGAAGATATGCTTGGCTCACAAATGGTAGGACCTGCTTATGAAAAAGCAACTGCCACAATGCCAGACCATGGCAAAAACAGATTGGAAACTGTGCATACTGCGCGTTTAATTCCAATTTATCCGCTCACAGCCAATATCACCCAAAAGCAGATTCGCTTTTTAGTCAGTCAGGTGATAGGGTTGTCAGACAAAATAGATGAATGGCTTGACCGATCAATTTTAGAGCATGCTGACTTGATTCCAATTGGACATGCTATTCGCGGGATTCATTTTCCAATTGATGAGAATGATTTTAAGCAAAGCTCTGACCGGCTGAAGTTTGACGAATTGTTTCACCTTCAGCTTAAAGCGCAAATTTCAAGGCGCGAGAAAAGCAAGTTAAAAGCCAATCCTCTTGCATTTAAAGAAAAGCAGATTAAAAACTTTGTGAAGTCGCTTCCTTTTACTCTTACAAAACCGCAGAAAATTTCAAGCTGGGAGATTTTGCAGGATTTGGGCAGGAGCGTGCCTATGAACCGCTTGCTTTCCGGCGATGTCGGGTCAGGCAAGACTGTCGTGGCAGTAATGGCAATATTAAATACCGTGCTAAACAATAGCCAGGCCGTGTTAATGGCTCCAACTGAAATATTGGCAGTTCAGCATTATAAGTCAGTAAGTAATTTGCTTGGTAAAAGCCACACAATTGGATTATATACGCAGTCCGAGATTGAGCTGGACAATCGAAAATTGCCTGTGACGAAAAGCGCGCGGAAAAAACAATTTTTGTCGCTTCTTAAATCAGGCGACATCAAGATTTGCATTGGAACACATGCTCTTTTATCTGAAACAGTTGATTTTAAAAAATTAGGGTTGGTAATTGTTGATGAACAGCACAGGTTTGGAGTTGAACAAAGAAAGACCATCAAGGAAAAGCACAAAGGTGCACATTTTTTGTCAATGACAGCCACTCCAATTCCGCGCTCGTTGGCTCTTCTTTTTTATGGCGATCTTGATATATCAATAATTAATGAATTGCCACCTGGGCGAAGGCCGATTATTACGCGAGTTGTGGAGTTGAAAAATCGCAATAAAGCGTATGATTTTATTGCTAAACAGATAAAATGTGGACGGCAAATTTTTGTTGTCTGCCCGCTGATTGAAGAAAAAATAATTGACAATTGCAGTGAAGATTATGATTCAACGGCCTACGGTGATTTAAGCGTTTATGGCGAAAAGAAAACTGTAATGAATGAATACAAAAAATTGTCTGAAAAGATATTCCCGAATTTCAAAATCAACTATCTTCATGGAAAGATGAAGCCGATTGACAAACAAAAGGCAATGGATGAATTTAAGAATCATTTAATTGATATTTTGGTAAGCACTTCTGTTGTTGAAGTTGGGGTTGATATTCCAAACGCAAGCGTAATGATGGTTGAGGGAGCCGAGAGATTCGGGCTTGCCCAGCTACACCAGTTCAGAGGGAGAGTAGGAAGATCAAGTCATCAGTCATACAACTTTTTGTTTATGGAAAAATCAAGCGAAAAAGCAGTTCGTCGGCTTGATTATTTTGAAAAAAACAGTGACGGCTTTAAGCTTGCTGAAAAGGATCTGCAAATGCGCGGGCCGGGCGAGGTTTTTGGTTTTCAACAGAGCGGTAAAATGAATTTACGCCTTGCTCGTCTTACAGACAGGGATATTATAAAAAAAGCGCGTGATTGCGCGCGGTTGGTTATGGATAATCAAGGAAAATACAAAATGCTAATCAGGAGCTTGCTCGGCTCTGAAAAACAAGCTGTGCATTTTGAGTAAAATCATCCGCTTGTTGGAAGCAACTCTTTTTCACAAGTATTTGAAAAGCTGTCCAATCTTTTTAATCTGTCCGCATTGCTCATTCCGATTTTTGACCAGTCAAACCCTCTTGGATCCAATTTTTTTACTTTGCGCATCTTGATATTCCTTTTATATATGATCTGATATATGATTCAGCGCCTGCGACTGCCGCACATCTTAATCCTTTTCTCGTACCATCAAAGCATACGCCAATTCGACCCTCTGGACGCGGATTAGGTACAATACAGCCTCCAACAGTGGTTTGGCAACATAAATATGAGCCACCGGGGCAACCGCCACCAAAGTCATGTTTTGTAGTTGGAAGCGCCCAAGCATTTGGCGGAATGCAAGATGCTTTTATTAGATAGTCAACACTGACGCCTGATTTTAATTTCGACAGCAATTCCTCTTCGTTAAATTTTTCTGGCACGCATCTTTTGACTTTTAAGTATAAGTTATAAGAACCTGATCCCATGCCGTAGGCCGAAGCTGCAGATATCGGATTTGCAGTTTTCTTTGCCCATGTTCTTATTATCGCGGCAACAATAAGATTACCTTCAGCGTCATTTAGGAGCCAGTTACCTATGTCTTGGTCGGAAGCGCCTAAAGCAGGGCATTCTGGGCATTTTTTTGAGTGTTTATTAATTAGTTGTTCGCGTTGAGAAGCTGTATTAAGTATACCTTTTGCGTTACTTAAACTAACCTGCCCTAGTCCATAACAACAACCGGTTCTTGCTGTTGGATTCCAACCAGATTCTTTGCCGAGCTGAACGGCAAATAGGCAACCATTGAAGCCAAATTTATCTGCAATTTCATTTGCGAGTTTTTCATATATTGCATTACTTTTATAATCGTATGTAATTCCTGATACGCCTTCAAAATCGGGCATTTCGGCTTCTGCAATAAATTTTATCTTCAATGCTTTAAATTCAACAAGATCAGGGTTGATATTATATAGTAGAGCATAAGAGCCCCATGCGATTACAAGACCGATGAATATCTGACCAATTTTTTTATACGCGCCTTGCGTTGTTTGCTTTTGATCGCCTTCGCCTTTTGTAATCCAGCCCTGGCCTGTAAGTATTACAATCCCCTGCATTAATATCATAAGCACGGCAACAATGCTTACAGCCACCATGCTAAATTTGTATAAAGCTGTAATATATTGACCGATCCAAGGGATGTGGATATAGCCCTCCGAATCCAATGTATTTTTTAAATCAGTTAAGGTCAAGCCGGGTATGCGGATACTTAACTTTGGTTGTTGTAAATCAAGAGTGAGCTTTGTGCCAAGCAGTGTTGGGGCGCCTTCATACGCCGATAGTGCATCTCCGGCCAGATAACATTTTTTATTAGGAAGATCACATAATGATTTGGAAAGATTACTGCCCATGGCGCTACATTCTTTGTCAGTGTTGCAATTTCCAACTAATTTAAAACATTCATCTTTAATACATCTTTGGCCTATAGCGCAAGTTTTTGTTCCGCATTTTTCCAGACTTTCAATATATGGACACTCTAACAATGCAGTGCAGTCTTTGGACACTTTTGTATAAACTTCCGATCCACTTTTATCATATGTGCTACAATTAGTATGCGTCCACGCTGTTTTGCATCCAATAGTTGTTTTAGTTGTTCCTCCAACCATGGTGCCAACACAACAGAGTCCTGTTATTGTGGAGCCACCGCTCGTAGCAGGAGGAGCTGTACCCGGAATTATTTTTTCACATAAGTTTGTCGCAAACTTACATTCTTCATTTACTGAACAGTCTTCATTAGAAGCACAGGTACACTTTTTTTCTTTTGCGTCATAACCATGTTTGCATCCTGTAGCCTCGCATTGCCCGCTGGTTGTGTCGCATTTTCCGCTTGTGCATTCGCTATTGCTTTTGCATTTGGTGTTGCAAATCTTATTTATGGAATCGCAGATTAAATTTGGCACACTATTGCACTCCGAATCATTGGTACAATTTTCTCCAACATTTTTTGCAACTGTATTTGAAGGCGAAAAAATATTAAAAAAACAGGCGAACAACACGACTACTATCATGATTTTGAATGCCTTTATCATAATTCTATTCTTCAACAAACTGTTTTAAAACATCAGTGAGCTTTATTTCTTCCTGCAAATTTACCCATTTGTTATTTATAAACAAAGTGGGAACACTTCTTATATCAAGTTGCCTTGCCGCAATAGTGGAAGATGCAAGCCGTTCCAGCGAGTCAGTTGAATTTACACATGCCCACCATCTTGCCGTGTCAAGATTTAGCGATTGAGCCGTCTTTTTCATTTCATCAATGGCAGTATATTTTCTGCTTTGTATGGTAGAGCTTATAAACTGCCAGAATTTTCCCTGATCATGCGCACAAAAAGCGGCTTGATGCTGGATTGTATATGGATCGCTGATTATTTTTGGCATTACAATGCTTTTCCATATTATTCGCATCTTTGTTGGATTTGCTTTTACAAAATCAACAAGCGTATTATGAAGCTCCAAGCATTTTTTGCAGTCAAAATCAATGAATTCAACCGCTGTAATCGGCGCGCCCGGATTTCCATAAATCGGGTCGCTCGCATCGAGTGAGATATTAAATGATACAGAGGATACCACAGGCGTGTAGGTTTTTTTAACTGTAATTGAAGATGTAAGCTTAACTTCTTTAATCAAAAGAAATAAAATTATGCCGATGACAATTACAAGTATAAGATAAAGTTTTTTATGCCCGCTGTTTGTTGTTGACATATTAACAAATTGTTTTTTAATTTTTTTTAAGCGAAAAAATCACAGGCATCTTAAACATCTTAAAGTCCTGCCTCATATATGCCGGTTTTATTCTTGTCAGTGAATATTAGTTTTTTCTGAATTGAATCATAATAAATATCATCCACTGTATAATTTTCCGCTCCGGTTGAAATCGGCGTCTTAAGCCCTGACTGCAAATCTATTTTATACAAATCATCATATGATTGGTTTGCCACAACAGGGGACATGCCCGCGCCGGTTGGCAGTGATCGAGGAACAGCGCAAAAAATTGTTTGATCATCTCCAAATGCGCATTTTTCAGCCCAGGTGCTAAGTTCAAGCATTTGCCTGTTAGATCCTATTGTTTGGCCGTAAGCGTCAACTATCCACAACTCCGGCTTATAGTCGGATCGCGCGCTATATACGTTATATAGCAAATGCTGTCCGCTCGGCGACCAGCTGGAATCAAAACCAGATCCTTCCACCACCAGTGACTTGAAATTTTCGCCATGCAATCCTACAAGCAATATCTCACGGCGATCTGCTCCCTTAGCACTGCCGGTTTGTGAAAATGCGACTGACTGTCCGCTTGGCGACCAATCAACAGTAACTTCGTTGGCAAAAGCTCCCATTGGCTCAACAACTTTTGTGCCAGTGCCATCGTCATTGATTGTCACAAGCCATCTATTTTCATCAGCAAGCCCAATGCTTTTAGCGGCAATTAAACTGCTGTCAGGAGAAAAAGAAAATTCTTGCCAGTGCTTTGGAAGAGTCACTTGCTTGTTTTTATCAAAATCATAAATTATTTTTGAATCGTCAGGGTATTCCAGAACTGCTTTATTTGCGGTATTTGCCCATGTAACATTTTTTACATTGTAAAATGTCTGGCTGGAAAGCTGTGATATTTTGCCGTCAGATCCTATGCTGTAAAATTTGCCGTCCAAAGCATTATGATAGCGAACGAGGCCGGTGTTGCTCATTGAAGTATATCCGGCGTAATCACTGCTTATTTTTTTGACTGGCTCGGGTTGATAATATGTCGGTGAAGTGGTTGCTTGTATTATTCCGGCAGTTGGCAAATATCCTTCAGGAACAACAACACCCGCTCCAACAGTTGTTGTTCTTTGGCCTGCTGTCGGCAGTTGGCCAATAGGAGTTGTTGTTGCTGTTGGGGCTGTCGGGCCGAACAAAGCAACTGTTTTGAACATGTAATATAACCCGTACGCGATTAAAAGAGAAGCAATCAGCAGGATTACCAGCAAAATGATTTTTTTATATCTGGACATAAGTTTTTTTTGAAAAAATAATTGTCAAAATCATGTATTTTGTTCGGCCTGGGCTTCCTGCATTTGCCGTTGCCGGGCCACCGCTTGATTCATCTGCTGTTCTTTTTGCTTCTGCTTGAATACTTTTAAAAGCTCGTTTATTCTTTTTTGAATTTTATTTTTAATTTTTTCCAATCTTTTTATTTTCATTTTATGCTTTTTTATTTTTGCATATGTCGTAGCAATGCTTCTAAGGCAGAAATAAATTGCTGGTCCTGTAAGCGGGCTCGCCCATCCAATGGTAAGCAATGTTGCAATGCCCAGCATTATTATGCTGATTACCAAATTAAATATTTTTCCTTTTAAAAGGGCTATTTGTATTCTTAGCGAGCGGATTAGGCGATCAATTTTTTTAAGCCGTTTTTTTAATGACCTCAACTGCTTTCTATGCTTTAGTCCCATTATGCCTCTTGCCCGCTTATTAATAAAATCCTTGGCGCTGTTTGCGCCACGCTCTCGGATGCCTCTTTTTCTTTTCTTTTCTTTGGCTTTTTTTGACTGCATTTCATCCGCAGCCTTTTGCTGTTTGTCTTCTTTCAGTCCTTTTTGTTCAGGCACTTCACTATCTTGCGTTGGTTTGGCTTGTTCATCTTTTGACGGTTCTTTTTTTTCTTTTTCTCCGGGTTTTTGCTCTTCGGGTTTTTCTGTTGTCTGTTTTTCTTCGGGCTTGCTTTCATCTTTTGGTTTTTTTTGGCCTTCTGGCTTTTGTTCTTCAGGCCTTTTTTCTCCGGGTTTTTTTTCTTCGCCCTCTTCGGGCTTTTTCTCGCCTTCTTTCTCGTCTTTTTTTTCGCCTGCTTTTTCGTCCGATGGTTTTTCTTCAGGTTTTTTGTGTTCTTTTTCGCCTTTTTTTGGCTCTTCTTTTTTTTCTCCGCCTTTTTGTTCTTCGTCTTCTCCGTCTCCGAGTTTTTCTTCTTCACCTACTCCTTCTTTTTTACCTTCTTGATCTTGTCCTTGTTCTGCTTGTTTTTCACCTGGTTTTTGTTCCTTGGGCTCACCTTCTGCTTTTTTGCCTTCTGGCGCTTCTCCGGGTTTTTGTTCGCCTGGTTTTTGTTTTTCTTTATCTTCGTCTGATGGTTTTTCTTCGGGTTTGCCGGCTTCTTCTGGTTTTTGTTCTTCTGATTTTTTTTCACTTTCTCCTTCTTTGGATTTTTCGCCTTCTTTTTCCGGCTCCAGGCCTTGTTCTGGTTTTTCGCTCTCTGCTTTTTCTTCATTTGGTTTTTGTTCTTCGTCACCGGCTTCTTGTGGTTCTTGTTCGCCGGGTTCTTGATTTTCTTGCTCCTGTAAAATCGGCTCACCTTCTTCTTGTTGAGGTGCTATTGTTTGGGCTTGTTTGTTAGAAAGTTCTTCAGAAAGTTCTTCCTGATCTGCTTCAACTGCCGGTTCTTTTTTTGGTTTTTTTACTTCAAAATCCAATTCAACTGCGCCAGGTGATCCTACATTCCTACGATAGCCAACTCCTTTTACTCCTTGAATGTCAGCAACTTGTTCGCCCATTTCCGTCTTTAAGTCGTCTGAATCCATTTTTACGGCTTTTTTCCCCTGCTTATAGCTTGTTTTTTGCGTTATATCAGCGCGCTTGGCAAAAAACGAGCCAGCGCTCTCTATGCCTTTATCGCGTAGTTTTCGTTTTTTTCTTACCTGCTTTGGGGCCGGCTTTTTTTTATTGTCTTTATTTTCATCCGGCATGAAATTAATGTTAATGTGTTGCAATGCCGTTTATTCAAGCGATAGTTTTCCTGATTTGATTTTGGCTTTGTATTGCGTCTTGATAACACCTTTTAAAATTATATTGGTAATCAGTTTTTCCAGTTCAGCTCGCACAAGTGTTCGCATGTCTCGAGCGTTGGCTTGGTTTTGTGGTATTCTTTTAATAAGCCGACTAATTATTGCATCACCAGCTTCCAATTTTGTTTTATGGATTTTTAGCTGTTCATTAAGGGCTGATATTTCAAGATTTGCTATTTTTTTCAGATCTTTGTCATTAAGATCATTGAATAAAATAATTTTGTCCATCCTTTTAATGAATTCTTCTCCAAAATGTTCTTTAAGTTCTTGCTCCACAATTTCTTGTCTTTGCTTTATATTGTCGCTATCACCAAATCCGATCCCTTTTTTAAGAGCCTGGCGCGCCCCTATAGATGTTGTCATTATTATTATAGCATGTTTTAATGATATTTTCCTCCCTTCAGAGTCGGTTACTTCTCCATCTTCAAGCATTTGCAAAAATAATTTAGAAATATCATTGTGAGCTTTGTCAATCTCATCAAGCAGTATAATGCAATGCGGATTCATTTTAATTTTGTCAGTAAATCTATTGCTCTCTTTATAGCCGACATAACCGGCAGGTGAGCCAAGGAGCTTGGAAACGCTGTAGCTCTCGTTGAATTCGTTCATATCAAGTCGGATTAAGCCGTCCGATCCCGGATAAAGCGATTGCGCTAGCGTTTTTGCCAATTCGGTTTTGCCGGTTCCGCTCAAGCCGGCGAGCATAATTGATGCTCTGGGCCTATTGGGATTTGTAAGATTGAGCTCTGATCTTGCTACCAGATCAACAACTTCATCTATTGCCTTATCCTGTCCAATGATTGTTTTTTTGATTTCGCTTTTCAGATTTGCAAATCTGTTTTGATTGCTGTTGGATATTTTTTCCAAAGGAACATCAATAATTTTTGATAGTTGAATCATAATGTCATTGGCCGTAATTGTTCCAAGCTGGATCAAAGCAGAATCGTTGTCGCCATTTTTCATAATTTTTTGCAGGCGGTTTGTAAGTTGTGCCTGTTTTTCTTTCAGTTTGACCGCCTTCTTAAAGTCATCTGATAAAGCGGCCTGTTCTTTTTTATTTATCATTATTTCAATTTCTTTTTGCAATTCCCAGATTTTGTTTTGCTTAGGGCTTGGCTTTATTGTAAGTTTTTTAGCGGCCATACATTCATCCATAAGATCAATGGCTTTATCCGGCATGAATTTGCCTGTTAAATATTGATCTGCCAGTTTTGACGCTACTTCAATTGCCTGATCCGTGATTTTAAAACTATGGAAATTTTCGTAATTTTTTCTTATTCCTTTAAGAATTTTTATTGTGTCATCAATGCTGGATTCTTTTAAATAAATTGGCTGAAAGCGTCGCTCCAAAGCAGGATCGCTTTCAATATATTTTTTAAATTCTCCCGGAGTTGTAGCTCCGATGCATCTGATTTGTCCTCTTGCCAAAGCCGGCTTAAGTATGTTGGACGCGTCCATTGCTCCATGATTTGAACCTGCTCCGACTATGTTATGGATTTCGTCTATAAAAAGAATAATATCAGGATCACTGCTTACTTCAGCCATAATGTGCTGAAGGCGCGATTCAAACTCACCTCTGAAAGTGGTGCCTGCAATAAGCATGCCCATATCTAAGGCATATATTTTTTTTCTTAAAAGGGCGCCGGGAGCTTCGCCTGCCATAATTTTTTTTGCCAATCCCTCAACTATAGCGGTTTTGCCCACTCCGGGATCTCCGAGCAGTACGGGATTGTTTTTGTGGCGTCTGCATAAAATCTGGCACATTCTTTCTATTTCTTTTTGCCTTCCAATTACAGGATCAATAGCGTCCTGTATTTTTGGATTGGTTAGGCATGTTGCAAAAACTTCAAGAGCTTTTTGAGGACGGCCAAAACCAGCCATATTGTGCACGCCAATGCCAATTGCGTTTGCGCCCGGCGTTGGTCCGTTAAAAGGCATTGAATCCGGATCCAAGTTGTTTGTTATATTGTTTATGGTATCTGCAATTTCATTTACCTGTGGGAACGAGCTGGCATTGTCCAGCATTATTTGAATTTGTTCACTGATCTTTTTTTTGCTAACCGAATTTGTCTTTAATATTTGGTTCACAAGAGGATCATTTATTTCCAACAGCGCGAACAGCAAGTGCTCTGTACCAACATAGTTGTGCTTTTTGGCATGTGCTAAAATCATGGCTTTCTCAACGGTCATTCTTGCGGAGCGAGAAAGCGAGGAAAGTTCAAGAGTGGCTACCTTTTTGTCGGTTGTTTTCTTTTTTGGCATAACCGGAAGAGTGAGCACGCATTGTTCAATTGTTTTGTGGTCAATTCCAATCCTTGATATTATTTCAGATGCAGTGGATCCTTTGATTGATACAAGGGCGAACATAAGATGAACCGGCTCAACATAAGCATTCTGGAGTTCAGTTGCCAAAGTAATGCTTCTTGTAAGCGCTTCGCGCAGATGTGTTGAAAAGCGGTCTATTATGTTCATAATGCGTCCACATTTACTCCATAATCCCAGTCAATTTCTTGATATTGGTGTAGGAGCTTGTTAATATATTTTTTAAGTTCATCATAATCGTCTGTGGTTTTTGCTTCAAATTTAGTGGTTAAATACGGACCGTTTTGCGAGTATCTCACCACAAACATTCTATCTTCCATATCCAAGCGTACGCCATCGCCGGCTCTTTCATCGTCTATTACTCCAGCATCAGGAAAGTCATTTTTCAGTTTTTCTGCAATTTTTTTCATTAGGACGATTTTTTTATCATCTGCGCAACCGACTTTAATTTCAGGGCTGGAAATATATTTTGGAAGCTTGTCAATTTCTTCTGACAGAAAAAGGCCTGACTCGCTCAAATAGCGCAAAAGTCGCAGAGATGAATACAGGCCATCATCATGGTTGTAAAAATCTTTGGAAAAGAAAAAATGGCCTGACAGTTCGCCGATAAAAGCGGCTTTGACTTCTTGATTTTTTTTCTTTAAAAATGAATGTCCGGTCCTCCACATGAATGGTAGGCCTCCGTTGGATTTTATTGTATCTTCAACAACTTTGGAACACAGCGTGTTGTACATTATTGTACTGCCAGGATACTGTTGCAGAACATCTGCTGAAAAAAGCGCAACCAAAACATCATTCCAAATAATTCGGCCTTTTTCATCAACAATTCCAATGCGGTCGCCATCTGCGTCATATGAAAAGCCCAAGTCCGCCTTGGACTCAATAACTTTTTTGCTTAATCTTTCTGCCACATTCATTTCCGTTGGGTCAGGAGTGCCAAGAGGGAACAAAGGATCTATCTTACAATTGCTTTCCACTACTTCACAGCCGGCTTGGCGCAGAAATTCTGGTGCAATTGCGCCTGCTGTTGCGTTGCTGGCTTCTATCACCACTTTGAATTTTCTTTTTAAAGGCAAGCGCTTAATAATGTCAGAATTGTATTCTATTTTAATATCCTGATGCTCAATTTTGCCTGCTTGGTCGCATATGTCATAATCTTCTTGTTCAACCATTTTTCTTATTTCTTGAATTTCTTTGCTTACCATGGTTTGAGAATATCCAATTGAAAATTTAAAGCCATTGTATTCTGATGGATTGTGAGACGCAGTAACAAAAGCCCCGCCTGGTATTTCCAAAAAATACTGAGCCCAGTAAAATGTGCCTACCATGTTCATTCCGATATTTATTGAGTCAATTCCGACCTTGCTATATCCTCGCGCCAGTGCTTGCGCATATTGAGGTGAAGTGGCTCGGCAGTCATAACCTATAAGAGCTTTTTTAATTTTGGAGCGTTTCATAAAAGTGCCGTGAGCCATGCCCAAATGCTCCACAATTTCTTCGTTCAAATCTTGATCTACCAAGCCCCTTAAATCATAGCCACGAAACATGTATGGATTTACCTTCATAATACTGTATTTTATGTTATGTGTCTATCGCTAATTACGCTTTCGTCACGAAAGTGCACTTGGCGTCAGACCCTTAGTAGCAGATTCTCTAAGTTGTTCTGAATTGTAGCAAAAAACAGGTAAAAATACAAGGGTCAAAATAAATAAAACACAGCTCATATTTATGGCTGTGTTTTGAATCAAGTCAATTATCCGTTTGTTTATGCCATCAGGCGCAACTCCTTTACCCTGTCTTCAATCGGCGGGTGGGTTGAGAAATATCTGTTGACTTTTTTTCCGCTAAACGGGCTTGCAATAAAAAGATGGGCTGTGGCAGTGGAGGCCTTTTTCAGAGGAACGTTATCATCGCGTATTTTTTCAAGCGCGCGCGCCAGCCCTTCGGGATAGCGGGTTAAAAGCGATCCGGAAGCGTCAGCCAGATATTCCCGCTTGCGCGAAATTGATAGCTTGATAAGTTCAGCCACAACAGGCGAAATAAGCGCCAGCACAATGCCGACGAACATAAATAGAACCGCCAGCTGGTTATTTCCTCTATCCTTGCTTCTAAACAGGTTCATTCGCAGAAAAAAGTTTGAGAGCATTGCGATTGCTCCAACCATTACGGCAACTAAAGTCATAAAGCGGATGTCATAGTTGCCTATATGGGAGAGTTCATGTGCAAGAACACCTTCCAGCTCTTCATTTTCCAACTTTTCAATTGCACCGCGCGTTACGGCAATAGAAGCGAATTTTGGATTTCTTCCTGTGGCAAAAGCATTAATGGCGCTGTCTTCCATTATATACAATTTTGGCATTGGCAGTCCTGCTGTAATACATAGATTTTCAACCATGTTATAAAAATAGCGGTTATCTTTTTTCAGGATTGGCTTGGCGCCTGAAGCATGAAGCGCCAGCCGGTCTCCGGCAAAATATGATACTGCTGTTAAAAGCAAAGATATAATTATGGCGATCCAAGTGCCTTGAAATCCATTTCCTCCCATTGCAATATCAAAAACATAGCCAATTCCCAATAAAATGGCAATAAACAAAATCATCAGCACTACTGATTTGCGCTTGTTGGAATCAATTTGACTGTACATTAGAATTTCATTTTAATATTTTCTTTTTCCTCGGATTGTGCCTGGAAAAAGTCGTAATTCACAAATTTTAGGGATTTGGCAATAAGATTTGTTGGAAATACTTGAATTTTTGTATTAAAGTCGCGAACATTGCCGTTATAGAACCGCCTTGAGGCCTGAATTTTATTTTCTGTATCGCTGATTTCATCTTGAAGCTGGAGAAAATTTTGATTGGCCTTTAAGTCCGGGTAGGCCTCTGATAGGGCGAATAAGCTTTTTAATGTATTTGTAAGCATATTTTCCACGTTGCCGCGTTCTTCCATTGTTGCCTCCCTATTATTATTAACTGCCATGGCTTGATTTCGAGCCATAACAACTTTTTCAAAGGTTTCGCTTTCATGCTTAACGTACCCTTTAACTGTTTCCACTAAATTTGGGATAAGATCGTATCTGCGTTTTAGCTGGACGTCAATGTCGCTGAATGATTCATCCACTCGGTTGCGGGATCGTATAAGTCCGTTGTATGTAAAAATAAGCCATACAACAACTATTGCCACAGCAACTAAAATAATGTAAAGTATATTCATAATTTAATATACACAAAGAGTTAGTCCTCTTTTATATTGATATTCTATAATAAATAATGCCAATTTGCAATAGGTGGAATTGTCAAAGCTGTCTTCCTTGTTGCTTAGCCGGATAACCCGCTAAGCCGGGGAAACTACTCACTTTTTAATCGGATTATGTTCACATTATTTGTCTTCTTAATAATACTCGGGCTGTTGGTTTTGTCGCATGAGGCAGGCCATTTTGTTGCCGCTCGTAAAAGCGGAATGAAGGTCTATGAATTCGGTTTTGGATTTCCTCCTCGCGCTTTTGGCGTGCGGGTTTTGACCAAATTACCGGAAGAAGATGACTCCAAAGAAGTCGGTTTGTTAAAGCAGAAAAAGCCAATAAAAAAATATAAATTTATAAGTGGCCGAGGAAGAGTTGAAGACATGCCTGTTGAAAGCGGGTGGGAAGGTGGAACAATTTATTCAATGAACTGGTTTCCGCTCGGCGGTTTTGTAAGAATCAAGGGCGAAGAAGGGCAAGAAAGCGGGCCGGACAGTTTTGTCAGTAAGTCATTCACTCGCAAAGCAATTGTGCTTGTGTCAGGCGTTGCAATGAATGTTTTGCTTGCGGCTGTAATTTTTTCAATTGGATTTATGGTTGGCCTGCCTCAAGCATTGGATGGCGTTGATAATTCTTTAATGGTGAAAGACAGAAAGTTGCAAATAATGCAGATTCTTCCAAATAAGCCAGCTGAATCAGCCGGACTTAAAGTAGGTGATTCTTTCCTTAAAATCGGAGAGATTGTAAGCCCAACTCTTGAGCAAATGCAGGAATATGTAAATGCCAATAAAGATAGTGAAATTACATTTCAAATTGAGCGAGGCAGTGAACTGATTGAAAAAACAATCAAGCCGGAAATTTATATAGACACAGGCAAGGGCGGAATCGGCGTTGCAATAAGCGAGGTTGGAATGGTGAAATATCCTTGGCACAAGGCTATATACAATGGATTTTTAATGACATTTATTTATTTGAAAGAAATTCTCATTGCTTTTTATTTTATAATAAAAGGACTTTTTGCAGGCAATGGCGCTGGAGCGGCTGTGTCCGGACCAATAGGGATAGCTGTGATGACAGGGCAGATTGCCAAACTTGGCATTCCATATCTTTTGAATTTTACAGCAATACTTTCTCTTAATCTCGCGATAATTAACATATTGCCTTTGCCGGCATTGGATGGCGGGCGCTTGCTTTTTCTTGCTTTTGGAAGGATTTTCAAACGTGATGTCCCGTTGAAGTTTGAACAGCTCGCTCATACATTGGGTTTTTTGGCTCTTATGGCTTTGGTAATAGTTATTACAGTTAAGGATATAAGCAGATTCAGCAATGTTTTCACCGGACTGTTTAATAAATTATTTTAATCAGGTCTGATACTATTTTTAATGTATGAATGATAGACCAAGAAATAGAGATCTATTTGAAAAAAGGCGCGCTGAAGTTATAATTCAAAAAGAAAAAAAAGAGGCCGAATTAAAGCAAAATTTAATGGTTGAAATACAAAAGCATATTATTGCGCGAATGAATCAAATCAGCAGGCATGAATTGATTAAGGCGGAAATAAGCATGATTTTTTTAAAAAATGCACTGGCTGATATTTTTTACTCTGAATTTGATGAGCGTACATATAAAGAATGGATGAAGGAACTTGTAGAATATATAAAAAAGAATTTCCACGCGCATAAAGTCGCCAATATTGAAGTGGCGCTTGATGAACTTAATGATTTGGTACAAGAGTTTAGGAAAAAAAAGGAAAGCGAACCGGAAGTTGAAGGCGAAGAACAGGATAATGTAGTCCGTCTTTTTAAAAAGGAAAGTTGAAATAATATTTTTACTAATCCACATGGCTTGCACTCAGTCATGGCGGGGTCTCGTTGCGCTTGAAAATTAAATTGTTAATATATGCACTTGCAGTTTGAAAAATTAAAAAAAGAGGCGATTTTGGCTATCAAATCCATTAAGGACAAAGCTGGTCTTCAAGAGCTTGAAATTAAATTGCTCGGCCGCAAGAGCGGACAATTAACCGCTCTCATGAAAAGCATAAAAGATCTGGGAGAAGAGGCCAAAAAGTCAGCCGGCATGGCTGCCAATGAAGCGAGGAGTCGCATAGAAATGGCATTTTATGAAAAAATCAAGGAATTAAATTCCAAAGAAGCTGAAAAAGATTCAATAAATGAAAAAATTGATATTACTCAGCCGTCTTTAATTGCAATCCCTGATGGTCATTTTCATCCAATGACAATTGTTCATCGCCAATTAGAAGAACTTTTTTCATCAATGGGATTTATGGTTTTGGATGGTCCTGAATTGGAAAGCGACTATTACAGTTTTGAGGCACTTAACTTTCTGGATTCGCATCCGGCCAGAGAGAGCATGGATACCTTTTATATTAAGGATCATAAGGATTGGTGCATGCGGCCGCATACTTCACCTGTGCAGGTAAGAGCCATGCAAAAATACGGTGCGCCTTTGCGAGCCGTTGCCACAGGAAGATGTTATAGAAATGAAGCTACTGACGCCAGCCATGAGCATACATTCTACCAAATGGAAGGATTGGTTATAGATAAAAACATATCAATTGCCAACCTCATAGGCGTTATGAAGGAACTGCTAAAAGGAATTTTGAAAAAAGAAGTTGAAATACGGCTAAGGCCCGGGTATTTTCCTTTTGTGGAACCCGGATTTGAGCTTGATATGAAATGCCTGGTTTGCGATGGCATTGGATGCGGAGCGTGCAAGCACAGCGGGTGGGTGGAGACATTGCCTTGCGGGCTGGTGCATCCGAATGTCATTAAGCATGGAGGCCTGGATCCAAAACAATGGAGCGGATTCGCATTCGGCCTCGGCTCAATGCGTTTAGCAATGCAAAAGTTTGGCATTGACGACATACGGCTTTTATATGGAAACGATTTGAGGTTCATTAATCAATTTTAATATGCTTGTCTCATTTAATTGGATAAAACAATATGTCGATCTTCCTGATTCAATCACAGCTGAAGAAGTTGCTGATCGGCTTACAATGGGCGTTGTTGAAGTTGAATCAATCAATAACATGGGGGCGTCTTTGGATAAAATAGTGGTTGGGAAAATAACAAAAGTTGAAAACCATCCCAATGCCGACAAACTTAAGGTTTGCATAGTTGATGATGGAAGCGATAGCTCTTTAAAAGTTGTTTGTGGAGGTTCTAATATAGTAAAAGGAATGAAGGTCGCGTTCGCGCAAATTGGAGCAAAAGTCCAATGGCATGGGCAAGGCGACTTGGTTTTAATTGAAAAAACAAAAATACGGGGCGAAGAATCAAACGGAATGATATGCGCAAGCACTGAAATTGGTCTGGAAGAGATGTTCCCTTTAAAAGACAATTCTGAAATAGTTGATTTGAATAAGCTTGGTGCAAAAGTCGGCCTGCCATTGGCAAAAGCGCTTGGGCTTGATGATCTTGTTTTTGAAATTGAAAATAAATCAATGAATCACAGGCCTGACTTGTGGGGTCATTATGGGTTGGCGCGTGAAGTTGCTACAATGTACAACAAAGAGCTTGGAAAATATGATCCGCCTGTTTTACCGCGTAGTGCGTTGAGCGCCGACGAGAAAATAAAGCTGGAAGTTGAAGTGGAAGACAGCGTTTTATGCCCGCGTTATACCGCAGTTGTAATCAAAGGAATTAAAGTCAGCCAGTCGCCTGATTGGATGAAAAAAAGATTGGCATCAGTCGGATTGAGGCCTATTAACAATATAGTGGATATAACTAATTATGTGATGATGGATCTTGGACAGCCAATGCACGCTTTTGATTTATCCAAATTATCTTTTGCAGACAACAAAATATTAAGGATTGTCGCGCGAAAAGCAAAGAAAAATGAAAAAATTTTTACCATTGACAAAACTGAATGTGAATTAGATGAGAGAGATATTATGATTTGCGATAATGAAAAACCAATTGCTTTGGCCGGAATTATGGGAGGAGTGGAAAGTGAAATTAGCGAATCAACCGACTCAATTGTTTTGGAATGCGCGAATTTTGATCCGCCAACAGTGAGGCGCACTTCAACGCGTTTGGGCTTGCGCAGTGAATCGTCAACGCGGTTTGAAAAAAGTTTGGATCCGAATAATACCATGCCCGCAATGCAAAGAGCTGTTCAGCTTATTCTTGAATGTTGTCCAAATTCCAAAGTTGCGAGTAAAGTGGTTGATAAAAAGGATTTCTCTCTTAAGACAGGGCCATTTGAAGTTGAATGGGATTTTCTATATAAAAAATTGGGCAAAGAGTTGGATAAAAAAGATGTTTTGAAGATATTAAGCAAATTGGGATTTGAGGTCAAGGAAGGAAAGCATACAATGTCAATTAAAGTTCCTTCATGGCGCGCCACTAAAGATATTTCAATCCGCGAAGATGTTGTTGAGGAGGTGGCGCGGGTATACGGATATGGGAACATAGAGCCAATTGCTCCGCTTTTTGCTATGGATCCTCCCGCAATAAATGAATTAAGGGCTTTGCAGACAAAAGTTATGGATGTATTTGTTAAAACAATGGGATACAGCGAAGCATATAATTATTCTTTTATAAGCGCTCATCAGATTGAAAGCATTGGCCAGAATATTGAAGATCATCTTGAATTGAAAAATCCGATTTCAAAGGAGAAGCCATATTTAAGAAGAACATTGGTGCCAAATTTGCTGGATAATATAAAAAAGAATATTGAATATTTTGACGAAGTTAAAATCATTGAATGCGGTAAAACTTTTATTGCTGAAGAGTTTGGAGAAAAATCGCGAAAAAATAGCGATGACCTTCTGCCCCGCCAGGATACTTGGTTGAGTGCGGTTTTTTGCGCCAAAAAGAATAATAATCCTTTTTTGCAGATTCGCGCTACAATAGAGCAATTGTGCGCAGTATTAAATTCAGAATTTAATTTTATTAGCGTTTCAAATCCTCAACCTTACTATCATTTGGCGCGGATGGCAACGCTTGCAATATCTGAAGTTGAAATTGGTCATGCATTTGAACTTAATCCGCTTATCCAAAAAAATTTCAACTTGGAATCAAGAGTCGGCTGTTTGGAAATAAATTTAACAGCACTGCTTGAGGCGATAAAAGGCATATCAAAAAAAATCAAGCGACTGCCGATTTATCCGGAAGTTTATCGCGATTTGGCAATAGTTGTTGATAATGAAATCACTCATAATGAGATCGTGCAGTTTATTGTTAAGATCTCCAATCTTGTGAAAGATATCAAGCTGTTTGACGTGTATTCAGGCAAAGGGATAATACAAGGCAGAAAATCCATGGCATTTCATGTTGTTTTTTACGACAATGAGAGAACGCTTGCCTCCAATGAAGCTGATGTTCTAATGGACAAAATAATAAAAGGACTTGAAAAAAAATTCCGCGCAGAAGCGCGGACATAAACCCATTAATTATTATTTATTCTTGGTTTTTTTCTTAACCTGCGCAACTGTTGCTTTCACTGCTTTGTCAACAGCTTGCTTTGCGACCTTGTTCATTGCTTCTGTCCCTTTATCCACTGCTTTTTTTGCATGCCTGCTGGCCATCTTTGCCACCATTCCTCCAACACCGCTTGTTCCAAATGTAAAAAGATCGGAAAGATATTCAATTTTCGTGCGCATGTGGTTTACTGTTTCAGAAAGCATCTGCAGTTTTATTCTGAATTCTTCAACTATTTGGCTGGCATTGCGTAGAATTCGCGCTATGTAATAAAACATCCAACACATAAATACTGTTATCCATAAGATGCAGAACGCTATTACTATATATAGGATATCTTTTGTTGAATCAAAGATCATATTTTTAAATATTTGATAATTTAGAATGGTAATTATTAATGCACTGTGTAAAAAATTTAGAACTTACATAATTATTATAACACAAAAAATAAAAAAAAAGAATGCCCCTGAAAACTTCAGAGGCAAGTGGGGCCAAAAGGCATGCTTGATTCGGATTATGAGATGAAATCGCGCGGATATGTATGATGGCCGGCTATTTCACAGGCTGGAGTTTGAGTGTCTCGTCTTCGTCGATCTTGGCCGTTCGCTTTTCAATGGGCCTTACTTCGGCCGTATCTGCGTTGCTGGCTCTGAACGCCAGCGCCGCGTTTGAAGCGCTATCTTCATTTTCGTGCAAGCATATGGCTATGACCGGAAGGTCGTTTTTTTTGGTTGGCACAAAAGTGAATTTCTTACCACTTTTAATTCTGCAAACCTTTCCTGTCCAGCCCTTCTTTGTTATATACACGATCGCTTCCATACGGAAGACAGATTCTATCATATAGAAAATGATATGCAGTTTAACGTCGCCGATATAAAATCTTTTTGAAGTTTCGTATACCGGGAAAAAAGCGTCATTTATCCTTAAAAAGAGCATGCCTTTCCTCCTTGTTTTTTGAGCTTATGGCTCGCAATATCTGTATATAGCATTGCATAAAAAACAGCTTGCGTCAAGCATTTGATTTTTACCCTTCATTATTGTAAACTGGTTGTATTATGATAAATTTCACGCATCTTCACGTTCACAGCCATTATTCTCTTTTAGACGGGCTTCCAAAAATAAAGGAATTGGTTGCGTCTGCCAAAAAAAAGAAATTCAAGGCCATTGCTCTTACCGACCATGGCAATATGTATGGCGCTATTGAATTTTACAAAGAATGCAAAAAAGAAGGCATTAAACCCATTATCGGATCTGAAGTATATATAGCGCCGGACAACAGGTTTGAAAAGGACAAGAACAATAGATATTACCATCTTGTTTTGCTGGCTAAAGATTACAATGGCTATCGTAATTTAATGAAGTTAATTTCAATCGGCAATTTGGAAGGTTTTTATTACAAGCCAAGGATTGACAAGCAAATTCTTAAGGATTACTCCAATGGATTGATTGGCCTATCCGCATGCATGCAGGGAGAAATACCAAAGGCGCTCACATCAGACGGTTTTGACAAGGCCTTGGCTGTGGCAAAAGAGTACTCACAAATTTTAGGAAAAGATAATTTTTTTCTGGAAATGATGGATTTGCCTGCCTTGCAAGGCCAGACCGAGTTGAATAATGAATTGATTCGCTTGTCTGAAGAGAGTCAGTTGCCTTTGGTTGTAACAAGGGATGTACATTATCTTGAACCACGGGATGATGAAGCCCAAGATATCTTAACCTGCATACGCGACGGTTGTGTGATTGATGATCCAAACCGCCGTAGTATGGTTGGCATTGATTTTTCATTGGCAAAAACAAGTGATATTGCTTCGCGCTTTAAACATGCCCCGCAGGCATTGGGAAATACCGCAAAGATAGCAGAGCGAATAAATTTGGAGCTTGAATTAAACAAGTGGCATTTTCCGGCCATTGATATACCTGCTGAGAGTGATGAAGATAGCTATTTGCGTGAAATGGTTTTTAAAAAATTGGCCGATCTTTTGGTTATTGATGAAAAAATTAAAAAAAGAGCTAATTATGAATTGGATATTATTCGAAAAAAAGGATACTCCCCGTATTTTATAGCTGTTGCTGATTTTGTTAAATATGCGCGTGATAATGGCATTGTGGAAACTACAAGGGGATCAGGCGCAGGTTCTATTGTATCTTATGCTCTTGGAATTACCACAGTCAACCCTCTTGACTTCAAATTGCCTTTTGAAAGATTTTTAAATCCGTTCCGCCCGAGTCCGCCTGATATTGATACAGATTTTGCTGATGACAGGCGAGATGAGATGATCGCCTATGTTACCAAGAAATATGGAGCTGACAAAGTGGCGCAGATAATCACTTTTGGAACTATGATGGCGCGCGGTTCAGTACGCGATGTAGGACGGGCGCTTGGATACTCATATTCATTTTGTGATCAGGTTGCCAAACTTATTCCTTTTGGGGCCCAAGGATTTCAAATGACAATCGCTAAGGCGCTTGATCTTGAGCCGGAACTGAAAAAATTGTACAAGGAAAACGAGCAGGTGATGCGCTTGCTGGATTTGGCGCAGAAAATAGAAGGATGTGCGCGCCACACATCAATACACGCGGCTGGTGTTGTTATTTCACCTACGCCTCTTACTGAATATACTCCGGTTCAGCATGAGAGCGGTGGAGAGCGGATAATAACTCAGTATGAAATGAAGTCCGTAGAGGCCGCCGGCGTTCTTAAATTTGATTTTCTTGGAATAAGAAATTTGTCAATATTGGGACGTGCCGTTGAAATTGTTGAAAAAACTACCGGCGACAAAATAGACATATATAATCTCTTATGGGATGACAAAAAAACTTATGATATGCTGGAAAAAGGCCATACCATGGGTGTGTTTCAGCTTTCCGGTTCCGGCATGACAAGGTATTTAAAGGAATTAAGACCGTCAAGTATATTTGACATCATGGCCATGGTTGCGCTTTTCAGGCCAGGTCCTATGGAATCGATCCCTGAATACATAAGGAGAAAGAACAATCCCGAGTTGGTTGAATATTTGGATGAAAGAATGAAGGATTATCTTGATCAATCGCTTGGGTTGATTGTTTATCAGGATGACGTATTGCTTACTGCCATCAATCTTGCGGGCTACAACTGGGAACAAGCTGACAAATTCAGAAAAGCAATGGGAAAGAAAATACCCGCGGAAATGGAAAAGCAGAAAATAAAATTTTTTCAGGGGTGCAGGGATTTCGGCAAATTATCCGAAGAAAAAATACAACAATTGTGGGAATGGATTGAGCCGTTCGCGGCTTATGGATTTGGAAAAGCCCATGCCGCAAGCTATGCTGTTGTTGCCTATCAGACCGCATACATGAAAGCTAACTATCCAATACAATTTATGACGGCTGTGCTTATTGCGGAAAGCGGAGACATTGAAAAAGTTCCTCAAATTATTCATGAGTGTGAAAAGATGGGTTTAAGTGTTCTGCCTCCTGATATCAATGAGAGTTTTAAAAGCTTTGCCATGATAGAGCCGAAAGACAACAGAGACGTGCATATCAGATTTGGTTTATGTGCCATAAAAAATGTTGGAGACCATATAGCTGAAGCCATTTACAGGGAAAGAAAGGAAAACGGCCCGTATAACAGTATAGAAGATTTTCTTCAAAGGGTCTTAGATAAGGATTTGAATAAAAAATCTCTTGAAAGCTTGATAAAGTGCGGGGCGCTGGATTGTTTTGCCATTGACCGCGGGGTTTTGCTTGCCAATAGTGAAAATATATTGAATTTTTTAAGGCAGGCGCATGAGCAGAATAACAGCCAACAGAATTCACTGTTTTTCAATACAGATATTGATATGACACAAAAAGTAAGGATTGATCCGGCTGAACAAGCATCAGAAGATGAAAAGCTTTTGTGGGAAAAAGAACTTCTCGGCTTGTATGTAACGGCTCATCCGTTCAGTTTTTTCCAGGAAAGAATTAAAGATGTGTTAACTCCGCTTAATGAACTTCAAACGAGACCGCGCAACAGCTGGGTGGTAGTTGGCGGGATAGTTGATTCAACAAAAAAGAAAATTACGCGAAACAACCAGCCAATGATGTTTGCTACCATTCAGGATACAACCGATAATCTTGAACTTTTAATTTTTCCGCGCACTTACGAGAGAACAAAGGACGTATGGGTTGAAGGGGAAATTGTTTGCGTTGTTGGAAAAACATCCAAAGAGCCGGGTGACGACAAACTTTTTGTTGAAAAAGCGTTTAAGATGAACAAGGAAAATCTTGATCAATTGATCAGGCAGATGAGCGTTGTAAACAACGCTAATGAAAGATTCGCGCAAAACGCTTCAGCAAATGAAGAAACAATTGAGATCCTGGTTACTAAAGAGCAAGTAAGGGAAAAGGGCGAGGAAATTAAAAAAATATTAAAGAAATTTTCAGGACAAGCGCGCGTTTATCTTATAGTTGACGACAAAAAGATAAGGACATCATTCAGTTGCGAAAAATGCAATGGGTTGCGAGAAGAGCTGGGCAAGCTTATTGAAGTTGAATTTTAAGGGTCTATCGCCAAATGCGCTTTCGCAACGAAATTGATAAATTATGAGACAAAATTGTTGATAATTCCATAGTTATCTTCGCTCGCTCGAAAAAGAAAAATTATCATTTTTCTTTTCTCTCGCTTCGCTTGATAAAAAATTTTGAGGCCTATCTGTAAGATAAACCAAGAAATTTTGAAACGATTTTGGCTATAATTTATGAATTGCAGTAGAAATGGTATTTGGCGACAGACCCTTAAATATCATTAAGATTTTTAATGGATTGATTGGCGTTTATTCTTTTTATGCATTCGGCAAACATTGGCGCGACTGAAACAACTTCCAAGTTGTTTATTTTTTTATATCCGAGTGGAATCGTGTCAGTAATAACTATTTTATTAATTGGCGAATTATTAAGCTCTTCAACTGCGTTGTTTCCTAAAATCGCGTGCGTAACGCAAGCGTCAACTGATTTTGCTCCCGCAGTATTTATCAGATATTCTGTGTCGCGTATAAGAGTCCGCCCACTGGAAATCTCGTCATCAATAAGCAGGACTTTTTTGTCGCGCACTTCTCCCACAAGCCCTTTTACTTTTGGCTGGTCATCATTGGCTTCCCGCCTTTTGTCCATAATAGCCATTTCAAGCGACAGGCCTTCAGCATAAGTTTTAAGAATTTTTGCAGCGCCGGCATCCGCGGCTACCAGAATATAGTCGGTTAGATCCCAGTTTTTTAAGTAATTTATGAGTGCAGGAGCGCCAAGCAGATGATCGCATGGAATTGAGAAAAAGCCCTGGAGTTGAGGCGAATGCATTTCCATTATAAGCGCCCTATCAGCGCCTGCGGTTTCTAAAAGGTCGGCTACGAGACGTGCGGTTATGCAAATTCTCGGCTGGTCTTTTTTGTCAGAGCGCGCATAAGGAAAATACGGCATTACAGCTGTTATTCTTTGAGCTGAAGCTCCGCGCAAAGCCCGTACAATCATAAGCAGTTCAACAAGATGAACATCAACCGAGGGCGCGCTTGTCTGCACCACAAACACGTCTTCGCCCCGCACTGCCTCGTCAATTGTTACAAAGCGGTTATTATTGGAAAAGGTAAAGCTGTTTGAGCGGCCAAGTTCAAGATTGAGTTGAGCGCATATTTTTTTTGCAAATTCCACATGGCTTGAGCCGGAAAATATTTTCATAAAAATGATTGATTATTGATTAATGTAGTGAAAAGATGCAGAAGATAAATACACATCTTTTTGTATTTTATGCCAGTTTCCAGTTTGGGTCAACATGAATTTTTTGCCAGTCAACAAAGTCGTTTCGCTTTGCATGATAATAGCCGGCAACTGCTATCATTCCGGCATTATCCATACTGTATGCGGTTTTTGGAGACATAAATGAGATTGCAGGACAGTTTAATTCAAGATTGTGTTTGAGTTGTTTTCGCAATTGTTGATTGGCTGAAACGCCACCTGCCAAAATTATTGTTTTTGGCTTGTATTTTAAGGCGGATTTTATTGTTTTTCCAACTAAAACATCAATAATTGCCTGTTGAAAGCTCGCGCAAAAGTCATTTTTATTGAGTTTGTTTTTGTGGTCGCGCAACCAATATAGGGCGGATGTTTTTAATCCGGCAAAGCTGAAGTCAAAATTATTTTGATTGAGCATAGGCCTTGGAAAATTAATGGCCTTTGGGTTTCCTTTTTTAGCAAGGCGTGATATTTCTGGTCCGCCCGGGTATTCAAGGCCGATCAGTTTTGCGACTTTGTCAAAACATTCGCCGGCTGCATCGTCTTTAGTGGAGCCAAGACGCTTATACAGCCCGCGCCGTTCTGAAAGAATCAGTTCAGTGTGTCCGCCGCTTGCTATCAGCGCGAGCGCTGGAAATTCAATATGGTTTGTTTTTTGCTTTATATTTTTTTCAGCAATATTTTTTTTGGAGTTTTTTTGTTGACGATCTTTAATTTTCACTGAAAAAAAATGGCCCTCAATATGGTTTATTGGAATTAAAGGAACTTTCCACGCAAATGATAATGTTCTTGCTGTTTGAGATCCAACCAACAGCCCTGTGATAAGTCCGGGACCTGCGGTTACTGCAATGGCCTTAATTTTTTTAATTAAATAATCAGCTGATTGAGAAGGATAGAGCGCATGGACGGCTGAATTTAAAACTTCAGAGAGCATTGGAATGATTTTTTCACAATGCGCACGCCCTGCCAATTCAGGCACCACTCCGCCATATTTTTTATGGATATTAATTTGGTTTGCTGATTTTTGGCTAACAACAAAACAGCCGAGTTTTGAGCAATCCATTAAAGCAATGCTTGTGTCATCGCACGAGCTTTCTATTCCAAGAATAAGCATGTTTGAAGTTGTTGAGTACTTTTGTCCGCATTTTATCCCAAAAAATGCGTTATGTCAAATATACGCTGAACAATGCGAGAGTTTTTAAGAGAAAAAATTGTGCCAGGGGGGAGATTTGAACTCCCGACCTTAGGGTTATGAATCCTACGCTCTCACCAACTGAGCTACCCTGACAGTATCCTCGCTTATATGATAGAAATTATAATTTTTTTTGGCGTGATTGTCAAACATGAAATTTACAATTGCGGGCAATGGATAGGCAATATTGCAAGCCAAAAAAGCAAAACGCCCTGGATATATCAGAGCGTTTTGCATAATGTGTTTAGCCAATGGCATTTGTCGGCTCGTTTCCCATGATTATTGCTTTGCGCCCTGCGTTTTTTGGTGCGCGCTAATTTTATGGATTTTCGCGCAATCATAATTGTGAATTTGGCGCGGATATGGTAATAAGCAAGGGAAATGCGAGCCGATGGGGGAATACGGGGTGGCTGCGCTGGACTTGGCTGGTGGTGGCTGGTTGCTTCTTGCAGGATTGCTATGCGCTGATGCTCCACCTTATATTCCGAGTGTCGCCATTTGAGCCGATCGTGGTTGTGAACGGCACAAACGAGTTGAGCATGGTGCTGACATACGCATTCAGCAAAAGCCGGCTGCGGCAGGGCAACTCAACCTCGGGCTCGGCGTCGTGCGCGATCCTGCCCTCCACTACCTCTCCGCCCCACAGCTTAAAGATCGCGACGACCTTTTCGCTTTCATTTTTCTCCGTGACGCTGATAAGTGCGTCATCTATGGGTTCTACGCAGTCGCAGGGATGCACTCCCTGCCCGATGAGTTCAACGAGCTGATCTTGGTTTTCCACACTGCACGGGGTCATTGTCTTTTCTTCCTCTCGAGGTAGGTAGGGTTGAACTTCCAATAAACTTGGAAAATATTATATATCAAATTTATTTTTTTGTCAATGATATGCTTTCAAAACAGCGTGGCAATAATCAAATTTTAGTGCATACTTGGTTATTGACAAAAAGTAAAAAATATAGCACAGTGACAGTGGAATATTTTTACATATTGAAGTTGTCGGATTTCAAATCAACGGCAATGTGTAAAGCTCTTTATAAATTGTATGGCATTAGCAATCACATGCATTGGCAATCAAGGGATTGCATGGAGGATATTATGGAAAATGGTTCGCCTTATAGAGACGGGCAGGATCAAGAAATAAGATATTGGTATTTGGTTTTTTCGGCGTTGGTATGCTTAAGGCAACAAGACATGAACACAAACGTTAGCATTTTGTGTGTCAGCCGGGGCATGTTTGACGTGCAAAAAGTAGAAAAGGCAGTAGTCGGAAGGGGTATTACAATAACAGGAGATTCGAGTATGAGGTTCCCAATAATATTAGTTTTTCCTGTAACTGCCACTTTATCCAGCTGGAAAGAATTGGATCAGGCAACTCATGAACGATGGAAAAAAGCAAAGACCAACATTGACTTGACCGGTTGATCTCTGTAGCTAACCAACAAAGCCGTAATCTTCTCCGGCCATCTTCTCATAAAAGCTCTGATTATTAAAAATCTGCACATGGCTTTTTTGAGAACCGGAGAAGAAAAAAACACGCGCGTTAAGCGCGTGTTTTTTTTGTACCGCCACGGGGAATTGAACCCCGGTTTATAGGATGAAAACCTATTGTCCTAACCACTAGACGATGGCGGCGTAAACCAACCTAAAAAAATTTAATTTCCACCATATAATAAACTGTTTTAATTGCAAAGTCAAGAGGTTTGCAAAAAATAGCAAAACAAAAACACCCGATAAACGGGAGTTTTTGTTATGGTTTTTCAAACCGTAGAAATTATTTCAAAGCGTCCTTTAATGCTTTTCCTGCTTTAAATTTAGGTACGGTGACAGCTGCGATCTGGATTTTCTGAGTAGGATTTTGTGGGTTAACGCCTGTTCTGGCGGCTCGCCTTTTTGAGCTGAAAGCTCCAAATCCGGTAAGTACCACTTCGTCGCCTGCTTTCAATGTACTGGTAATCAATTCAAGCAAAGCATTCAACATGTCTTCTGCTTCCTTTTTGGAAGATCCGACTTTGTCGGCTAAAGCTTGGGCTAATTGTGCTTTATTCATAGTTTCACCCCCTCTCTGTTTAAGGGTTAGAACCCCGAATTTTTCGCAAAAAGTTCGGGTTTAAGCGCTTTAGATTAAATTATCTAAATGCGATTTGGCTAAAAACTGATATTTTTATATCTGCATTATAACACCTTTTATTGTTTTTGGCTATAGTTAGACAAATTTAGTTGTCCACAGGCAATTGAGCTCAATTTTTTTATCTTGCGTATTCAACTATCCTGTTTTCTCTAATCACAGTTATCCTTATTTCACCAGGGTATTGCAAATCCTGCTCTATTTTTCTGGCAATATCTTTTGCCAGTTGATGAGCCGCATAATCATCAACCTCGCTTGGCTGGACAAAAATGCGAACTTCCCGGCCGGCTTGTATTGCATAAACCTTATCAATTCCCGGAAAGCCCTTGGCTGTTTCTTCAAGTTCTTCAAGTCGGGCGACAAATTGTTCATAAGTATCTTTGCGTGCTCCAATTCTGGCTCCGGAAATGGCATCAGCCGCTTTTACAATACTGGAAAAGATGTCAGCTGGTTTGTCATCATGGTGGGTAAGAGCCGATAGCACGACGCTTTCATCCATTTTAAATTTACGAAGAATCATTTCGCCAATTTGCGGATGTGAACCTTGTGTTTCCTGGTCAACTGCCTTGCCAATGTCATGAAAAAAGCCGCACTTTTTTGCTTTAGCGCCGTCAAGTCCAACTTCATTGGCTATAATTGAAGCAAGATGAGCAACTTCCATTGAGTGATTGAGGATATTCTGTCCATAGCTTGTTCTGTATTTAAGCCGTCCGATTATGCTAATCAATTTGGGATCTATGCCTGTCATTCCCATTTTGTACAATGCTTCTTCTCCGGCTTTTTTTATCTCAATCGCAAGTTCTTGTTTTGCCTTTTCAATAAACTCTTCTATTCTTGCCGGCTGTATTCTGCCGTCAGCCATTAATTTTTCCAAAGCAATCTTGGCAATCTGGCGGCGTATCGGAGAAAAACCTGATACCATAATGGAATCAGGCGTTTCATCAATCACCAATTCGCATCCTGTTAACTTTTCAATTGTTTTAATATTGCGTCCTTCTTTGCCGATTATGCGCCCTTTCATTTCCTCATTTGGAAGATGGACTGTTGTGGACGTTATCTCAGCTGCGTGTGAAGCTGCGCATCTTTGCACCGAGTCGGTGATGATCTGCCTCACTTTGTTTTCATACTCTTCACTGCCGGTTTTTTCCAATTTCATAATTCTGATCATCAAATCATTTCTGCTTTCTTCTTCAACTCTCTGCATAAGCTCTTCTCTGGCCGCATCGCGATCCAAATTGGCAATGTTTTGCAACTTAGCCAGCTGTTGTTCCTTAATTTGCTCAACTTCCTTTTTTATCCCCTGCACTTTTTCAACTCCTTCTTGCAGTTTTTGTTGTTTATCCTGAAATTCAATCAGCCTTTGGTCAAACATATTTTCCCTTTTTTCCAAACGCTGTTGTTGGGACTGCATGTCCCGTCTAATTTGCCTTTCTTCCTTTTTCGCCTCATCAATTACTTTAACGGATTTTTCTTTTGCCTGCAAAATCAAGTCCTGTTGTTTTGTTTTTGCGTCATTCAATATTTTGGCCGCTTTGGCTTCTATTGAATCGGCTTGTGCTTGGGCGATTTTTTTGCGCAAGAAATATCCAAGCGCTATGCTTCCGCTGATGCCGACCAGCCCGCCCAGGGCAATGGCCGCGAATAGTGTAACTCCGGTCATAAAAAAAACCTCAAATTAATATCTGAGGAATATTTTACAGGATTATTTATGCCGACTTATTGGCTGATAAAACAAAAAAAATAAAATAAGATTAGGCCTGAACGCCGAAATTATTGCAAAAGCATGCCTGTTTGCTATGTAGTACTGCTTTTGAACCAATAGAGAAGTCTGCCCTTATTTTGTTATTATTTTTGAATATTTGAGCCATATTTGCTTTTGATCCGCTTGAGTGTTTTTTTGATTCCATCTTCATTATTTGCGGTAGCAGTCGGGTTTTATTCAGCTGTAAAAAATTCTCAGATAACTGTTATTAATTAAATGTACATTTACTATAGCATATTTATTGGTTGTTGTCAATGGCATGACATGCAACTCTTTATATAACTGTTGACCGATACCTACTTGTAGTATATAATGAAACTGCATTAAAAATTATGAATGTTACTGAATTGGCAAGACAATTAAGAGTTCATCCTAAAAAGCTTTTGGAAGTGCTTCCGGAGTTTGGTTTTGATATTGGAGCGCGTGCCATTAAGGTTGATGACAGAATAGCACAGAAAATAATGCGTTCATGGCGCAGGATTAAGCGCGAGCTGGAGAAAAAAGAAGAAGAGGAAAAGCAGAAAATACGCGAACTTGAAAAAATACAAAGGCGCGAAAGAGGAGAAGTTATAAAGGTGCCGATGTGGCTCACTGTAAGCGAACTGGCTGACATTTTAAGTATACAAACCACGCGTTTGATAATGGAGTTGATGAAGAACGGTATATTGGCCACAAAAAATGAAGACATTGATCATGATACTGCTGTTTTAATAGCTGAAGAGCTTGGTTATGTTGTTGAACAGATAGATGAACAATCTATTGGAAAAGACGTTGGCAAGCACGTGAACAATCTGGAAGACATACTTACTGATGTAAAAACAAGCAAGCGTCCGCCAGTTATTGTTGTTGTCGGCCATGTTGATCATGGAAAAACAAAACTGCTGGATGCCATTAGAAACGCCGATGTGGCAGGAAAGGAAGCCGGTGGAATTACACAGCATATTGGCGCTTATCAGGTAATATGGAAGGATCCAAAGACAAAAATTGATTCTCCACTTACTTTTATTGATACTCCCGGCCATGAAGCGTTTACAGTTATGCGAAGCAGAGGAGCAAAAGTTGCTGATATTGCAATTTTAGTTGTTGCCGCAGATGACAGTGTTAAGCCACAGACAATTGAGTCCATCAATATAATCAAAGCGGCCAAAATACCGGTTGTAGTTGCGATAAATAAAATTGATAAAGAAGAAGCTGATGTGGAAAAAGTAAAAGTTGACCTATCCAAGCAAGGAGTGGTTTGTGAAGAATGGGGGGGCGACACGCCAATGGTGGCGCTTTCCGCAAAGCAAAATCAGAACATTGACAAGCTTCTTGATGTTTTATTGCTGGTTGACGAAATGCACAAAGATGATATAAAAGCCAATCCAAACAGGCCGGCGGCCGGCACTGTGATTGAGGCGCATATAGACAAGGGAGAAGGAAGCGTTGCTTCAGTGCTTGTGCAAACAGGGATTTTAAGAATAAATGACCCTCTGGTTATTAACGGTGAAATTTACGGCAAAGTAAGAGCAATGAAAAACGATCGTAATGAAACAATTGACCAAGCGCCTCCAAGCTGTCCTGTGCGCGTGCTTGGATTTAAAGTGGCTCCGCAAGTCGGAGATGTGCTTGATGTTGGATCTGTTGGCATGGCTGAAAAAATAGATATAAAGGCAAAAAAAACAATACAATCAAGAGCTGAAAGAAAGACAGCCGTCTATGGCAGGACAGAAGAAGAGGAGTTGGCGTCGCAACTATTAAATTTAGTGGTAAAGGCCGACACACTTGGATCTTTGGAAGCGGTTATTGCATCTTTATCCAAAATTCAGAGCCATGAAGTCGGAGTGCGCATAATAGGCAAGGGCTTGGGCAATGTAACCGCTGATGACGTTGCTAAAGCTGAAGCGGCTGGTGCGTTGATTTGCGCTTTCAATGTTTCAGTACCGTTTTCAATTCAGGAAATGATATCTGAAAAGTCGCTTAAATTTATTGAGCATAAAATAATTTATGATCTCATAGACGCGGTCAAGATCGATCTTCAAAGCTTGGTGCGCACTGAAACAATAATTAAAGAACTTGGAACTTTTGAAGTTAAAGCTGTATTTAGGACAGATAAAAATAAAATGATTGTTGGTGGTTTGGTTTTAGACGGAAAGCTGGAAAAAGGAGCAAAGGCAAAAGTATCGCGCAATTCAGAGGAATTGGAAGTCGGTGAAATATCCCAACTTCAATCAGGCAAGCAAGATGTAACTGAAGTCCCGCAAGGAAGCGAGTGTGGACTGTGTTATGTTGGAAAGGAGCGTTTACAAATTGGAGACGTACTTGCGCTTTATAAAGAAGAGTTTATAACAAAAAAATTAGAATTATAATATACGCATATGTCTTTTGTGTTTACAGATCAAAATTTTAATGAGGAGGTAGTTCAATCGGATGTTCCGGTGTTTATTGATTTTTGGGCTCCATGGTGCGGTCCTTGCCAGATGATGGGTCCAATTATTGATGAGCTTGCGGATGAATATAAGGACAAAAAAATAAAGATAGGAAAGTGTAATGTTGATGAAAACGGGAATATTGCCGCGCAGTTCAAAATAATGAGCATTCCGGCGTTTATGGTTTTTAAAGATGGTAAGCCGTCAGATCAGATGACAGGCGGAGTTCCAAAGGAAAAGCTGGCTGAAATGATTGACAGGGCTGTTGAGTAATATGGGATGCGAAAATCGCCTCCGATCAAATAAAATCTTTTAAAAGCAAATCTCAGCCAATTCATACATTTGATTGCGGGATATAAAACAAAAAATAAAAAAGGCAGTTCAGCTGTCTTTTTTAAGTGTGGAAAATCAATACCATGATTTGATTTTTTAGCGCTGATTAGGTAAGATATACACAATACAGAATTTGTGGTGAGTTTAAGATCTTGTCGTCCTCGGTATAATATACTTGGCATCAGGCATAACGGGTCTGTCACCAAATACCATTTTGTTACGAAAGCGCATTTGGCGACAGACCCATAACGATTTTTATGGAAAAATTTTTACAGGATATTATTAAAGAAGCCGGATTTCTCGCAAAAGGATATTATCAGCAGGAAATATCTCATACCTTTAAGTCAGATCCGACTGACATACTCACAGTTGCCGACACCGCGGTTGAAAGTTTTTTAATAAATAAAATACTTGAGCGCTATCCTGATCATGGAATAATTTCCGAAGAAAGGGAAGATCCAATAAATCCTGAGGCGGAATATGTTTGGGTGATTGATCCAATTGACGGGACTAGAAATTTTTCCCGCCATATAGCAATGTGGTGCACAATGGTAGGAATAACCAAAAAAGGAAAGCCCTATATGGGCGCGGTTTATGATGCTGTAAATGACGAACTATTTTTTGCGAAAAAAGGCAAGGGAGCTTTTTTAAATAACAACAAAATTCATGTGAGCAAGCATGCTGATGTAAAGCATTCATTTTTGGTTTTTAGCGGAGGGGTCATGAATCAAGATTCTCCATACAATGCAGGTGAATTTGAACGCTATGCTAAATTTCATGACAAGCTTGTTGCTGAAGATGGCCATTGGATACATAATTTTGGAACCACAATGTCATTGTGCGCGCTGGCTGCCGGGCGCGTTGACGCAATGATAATGAACAGCGGGCTATATCACGATTATTTGGCCAATTATGTGATTGCAACTGAAGCAGGGGCTCTGTTTACTGACAGCCATGGAAATGATTGGAAAAAAGGACGCATGGATGTTGTGGTGGCCAATTCAACTCTTCATAAAAATCTTATGGCAATGTTTAATTGATTTTATTGAAAATGAAAATTATGAAAAAAAATAATTTAAAAAAAATAAAGCCAAAATCACCTGCCTTTTTCAAAGCTTTGGCAGATAAGCAAAAATACAATCCTAAACTGATTGAATCAAAATGGCAGAAATATTGGCAGGAAAACGCCATTTTTAATGTTAAAGAAGATAAAAACAAGGAAAAGTTTTACGCATTGATTGAGTTTCCATATCCTTCGGGCGACGGTCTTCATGTTGGACATGCCAGGCCGTTTACCGGAATGGATGTAATTGCGCGTAAAAAAAGAATGCAGGGCTTGAATGTGCTGTATCCCATTGGATTTGACGCTTTTGGACTTCCAACTGAAAATCATGCCATTAAAACAGGGCGTGCTCCGGCTCAAGTAACAGCTGAAAACATAGCAACATTCACTTGCCAGCTTAAAATGCTCGGATATAGTTTTGATTGGTTGCGATGCGTGAACACAACAGATCCGGATTATTACAAATGGACCCAGTGGATTTTTTTGCAATTATTTAAGCACGGCCTTGCGTATAAAAAAAATATGCCCATCAATTGGTGCTTGGATTGTAAAATAGGTTTGGCCAATGAAGAAGTTGTTGAAGGCAGATGCGAGCGTTGCGGTGGGGAAGTTGAAAAGCGCGATAAAAGCCAATGGATGCTTGCAATTACAAAATATGCAGACAAGTTGTTGGACGGCTTGGATGAAGTTGACTATATTGAACGCGCGAAAATTCAGCAGAAAAATTGGATTGGGAAGAGTGAGGGCGTAAGCATTAAATTTTCTGTCATTCTGAACGAGTCCAAACGGCGAAGTGAAGTATCCCTTGTGGCATTTACAACTCGTCCTGATACTTTATTCGGCGTTACATATATGGTGGTGGCGCCCGAGCATGAATTGATTAAGAAGTGTCAATCAATAATCACCAATCAGGACGAAATCAAAGATTACGTGAAAAAAGCCAAATTAAAATCCGATCTGCAAAGAGCCGAGATTCAAAAAGAAAAAACAGGCGTGGAATTAAAAGGCATAAAGGCAGTTAATCCGGTAAATAATCAAGAGATTCCAATCTGGGTTGCTGATTATGTACTGGATTCCTATGGCACGGGCGCTATAATGGCTGTTCCAGGGCACGATGAAAGAGATTTTGAATTCGCTCAAATAATGGGCTTGGAAATAGTCAGGGTAGTAGTAGGGCTTGATGGGGACAAATCTCCAATTACGAAAATAGAACAAGTTCAAGAAAAGGAAGGAAAAATGATGAATAGTGATTTTCTCAACGGATTGGACATACATGAGGCAACAAAAAAGATAATGGATTATATTGAAGATAAGAAATGGGGCAAAAGAGAAATCAATTATAAACTCCGTGATTGGATATTTTCGCGCCAGCGGTATTGGGGCGAGCCAATTCCGTTGGTTCATTGCGAAAAGTGTGCGAGCAAAAAGCCAAAAATTTTACTAATTCATGGTTATGGCGGGCAAGATAAAGAAAATTGGTTTCCGTGGTTCAAAGCAAAGATGGAAAAAAAGGGATACGAAGTATTGATTCCGAATTTGCCAAATTCAGAAAATCCGAATTTAGATGAATGGTTAGACGCTTTAAATAAACTTGAAATCAAGTCAGATGACAATCTTTTTGTCGTTGGACACAGTTTAGGAGGTCCCACTGCTTGTCATTTTATTATAAAAAATAATTTGAAAGTTAAAAAATTGGTTTTAGTAGCTCCTTGCGGTTATAGCAATGATTGGAAGCATTTGATGAAATATGATTTTCCAAAAGAAGCTCCGCAAATTATCACAAGTTTTATTCATGAGAAATTTGATTTTAATAAATTAAATGAATTGGTTGAAAGTATAAGCTTGTATTTTTCAGAAGATGATCCATATATTCCTATTTCAACAAAGAATGATTATAAAGATGCCAAGGGATTTGTCAGAATATATAAAAACAAGGGACATTTTAATAAAAAAATTTCCGGCATGACTGAATTTCCGGATATCTTATCTGAATTTCCAGAAGAATCAAGTATTGGTTGGATCCCGCTTCCTGAAGATCAATTGCCATTAGAACTTCCAAAAATTGAAAAATACGAGCCAACTGATACGGGAGAGTCGCCATTAGCTGTTATGGCGGATTGGGTAAATACAACATGCCCGAAATGCAAAGCGCCTGCCAAGCGTGAAACAGACACTATGCCGAATTGGGCGGGCAGTTCTTGGTATTTTTTGCGCTATTGTGACTCAAAAAATCATGAAAAATTCGCAAGCAAAAACAATCTTGAATATTGGGGGCCTGTTGACTGGTACAACGGGGGAATGGAGCATACAGTTTTGCATTTGCTGTATTCCCGCTTTTGGAACCATTTTTTATATGACATAAAAGCGGTTCCATTTAAGGAGCCATACAAAAAGCGCACTTCACACGGAATGATTCTTGGAGAAGATGGAGAAAAGATGTCTAAATCGCGTGGTAATGTGATAAACCCGGATCAAATGGTTGACAAATTCGGCGCAGATGCTTTGCGAACATATATAATGTTCATGGGACCGTTTGATCAGGCGGTCGCTTGGGATACCAACGGTGTTGTGGGAGTAAAAAGATTTTTAGACAGGGTATGGATATTGTCTCAAAAAATTGAAAAATCCGCAAAAGATGACAAGAAAATAGAGCGTCTTGTCCATAAAACAATAAAAAAAGTTACCGAAGATATTGATAAAATGCATTTTAATACGGCAATTGCCAAAATGATGGAGATGGTTAATGAATTTGCAAAACATCCGACAATTTCAAAGTCACATTTTTCAGTTCTTATCAAACTACTTTCTCCGTTTGCTCCTCATGTATGCGAGGAATTATGGAAACAGCTTGGAAATGCATCTGGCATAGCGCTTGAACAATGGCCTTGTTATGATAAAGATAAAATTATTGAAGACAAAGCAGTAATAGCCGTACAAATTAACGGAAAAGTTCGTGATCAAATTGAGATTGATATTGACGCGGATGAGCAAACAGTTAAACAGCTTGCGCAAAAATCCGAAAAAGCTCAAAAATGGCTTAAAGGAAAAAATCCTAAGAAAATTATATATATAAAGGATAAATTAGTTAGTATTGTTGTTTAAAATTTCTTTGTCTAGAATGGAATCCTTTTGGGTTTAGAAAGAACATACAGATATATCTTTTTCGCAGACGCGGCGAAGTCCGTAGCGCGAAAAAGATATATCTGTATGTTCTACATATTTTTTTGCAATAGGTTTATCAAAATTTTATATTTTTTTTAATTTTGCTTCATCTGCAATAATTTAAAATGACGCAATGAAGGAGGGAAAGTTGATCGAAATAGCGCGATCCAAAAGCAGAACATTTTTAATGTTTTGCTTTTGTTTTGTCTTAGGAGTGTCTGCTACCTTAGCGCTTGAAATAGGGCGAAATTTTTTAATGCCTGCATATTGCTTGACTCTCGTGTGTGTTTTTTGCGCATCTTTATTAACACAACGCAATCGCAAAGGCAGAATTTCTTCAGGTAAAAAAGTTGTCAGATTATTATTCATTTCAGTTACTATTTTGATCCTTGGAATGGTGCGCGTTTTGATTGCATTGCCAAAAGTTAATGAAAATCATGTTGCTCATTATAATGGATCATGGGTTGAATTCATCGGCATAATAGCCAGTGAGCCGGATGCCAGAATTGCATACACAAATTACACAATAAAAAAATTGCATCCAACGAGCGCGACTATATCCGAATTATCAATGCCATCCATTGTTAAAGGTAAAATATTGATTAAGACCGGAATTTATCCGACTTTCAATTTAGGTGATGAATTGACAGTCGCGTGCGAACTGCAAAAGCCGAAAAACACAAGCGCAAAATTCAAATATGACAAATATTTGCAGATGCAGGGGATTCATTCAATCTGTTATTACCCTAGAATTTCACTTTTTAGAAGCGCCGATGATGTTGGAATAGGTAATTTAAAACTCAGCAGTATTTATCGCGCGATTGTTCGTCTGAAAGTCAAGGTTGCCGATCGTGTAAATCTGCTATGGCCGGAGCCGAAAAGTGGATTTATGGCCGGCCTGCTTTATGGCTCCAGAAGCGGATTGCCTGAAGATGTAATTGAATATTTTAATGCTTCCGGTATAACGCACATTATAGCCATTTCCGGATATAATATAAGCATCATAGTTGTGGTCATAATGAATTGTTTAATCCACATTGGATTTAACAGGCGATCTGCTTTTTGGCTGGTGTTGGCAGTAATATTCGCGTTTGTGATTTTTACCGGCGCTTCCGCTTCAGTAATGCGCGCGGCCATTATGGGATGCATTGTTTTATTGGCAGGCCAACTCGGGCGTGCTTCCAAAGTATTCAATTTGTTGGTAATGGTGCTGGTCGTTATGGTGTTAATTAATCCACTTTCCATTTTTTATGATTGCGGATTTCAGCTTTCTTTTTTAGCAACAATTGGCTTGGTATATCTGTCTCCTTTAGTCAAGCCAATTTTAAAATGGGAAACTGTGGCATCCACTTTTTCAGCAATAATAGCCACAATGCCTTTGATGTTGTACCAGTTTGAGCGCTTTTCAATTGTTGCAATAGCCGCAAATATTTTGATTTTATGGATAATACCGATTTTAATGCTTGGAGGTTTTATTGCCACGGCAATAAGTTTTGTCTTTTTTTTGCTTGGCCTTGCAGTGGCGCATATTACAGGAGTCGGAATGGATTATGTACTGGCAGTTGCAAAATACTTAGGTTCAAAGCCATTCAGTTCAGTTGAGTTATCAATTTCTTTGCCTGTAATGCTTTTGCTTTACGCTATAATGCTGGTTGCATATTTTAAACGCAAGAAGTAAGCCCTTGCCTGCCGATAGGTAGGCAGGCAGGTCTGCTAATAACTGTATTTCGCATGAAAAAATTTTTAATTGCAGTTTTAGGCATATTTTTAATATCAGTTTTCTTGCTTTTACAAATTAATTTTAATGATGAGCAAAAGCTTAAAGTTGTTTTTTTTAACATTGGACAGGGCGACTCTTCAATTATTTTTTTTAAGGACAAATCAAAAATGCTGATTGACTGCGGGCCGGACAAAAAAGTAATTGCAAGTTTGGGCAACTATCTGCCTTTCTATGATCGGACCATAGATTATTTATTGATTACTCATTTTGACCTTGACCATTATGGCGGATGTATTGATGTTCTAAAAAGATACAAAGTTAAAAATATAATTGTGAACGGTGATATAAAGACAGGTGACCATTATTGGGTTGAATGGGAAAAGCAAAAGAACAAGGAGGGTGCACAGGAGATTATTATTTATGCGCCTGCTGTCTGGCAGATGGCTGGTGCTGATATTGATTTTTGGTGGCCTAAAATGGTTGCTGATTTTATTCCAAAAGATTCCAATGATAAATCCATTGTTTTTCGCTTGCAAGCTGATGATTTCTCCATTTTATTTACAGGCGACATGGAGGAACAATTGGAAAATTATTTAATAAAAAATTTATGCAAGGTTGGGCGGTCGCCTTGTCCGTCCTTGCATGCTGAAATATTAAAAGTCGGCCATCATGGAAGCAAAAGTTCAACCGGACAAGATTTTTTGAATGCAGTCAGTCCTTCAAGAGCAATTGTTTCAGTGGGTAAAAATCGCTTTGGTCATCCATCAGAGCGCATAATGTTCCGATTGCGAAGATCTGGAGTTGAGATTTTGCGAACAGATTTGATTGGTGATATTATTATAGAGTAGGTGATTGTTATTAGCATTTAATCAAACATGCACACGCATCTGGCATGACATCTTGACAGTTTACAATAATAGTGGTATGATAATCTCAGAGAGTACCTTAATAAGGTGCTTGTTTTTTTAGAAAATTAATATTATTAATCATAATATATGTCAGACATAACAAAAGCAATTCAAATGCTTTGCGATGAAAAAAATCTTTCGCAAGAAGCTGTAATGGAAGCCATTGAATTTGCATTGGCGGCTGCTTATCGTAAAGATTTTGGAAATAAGCAGATGAATATCAAAGTTGAGTATGATCCTGAAAAAAATGTCATGAAAGCATGGGATGTAAAAGAAGTTGCAGATGATATTGATGAGGACGTTCTTAAGGAAGCGCAGGAAGAGCTTTCCGCACGCAGGGAAAAGGCAAGGGAAGAAGATCGTGATCTAGCCGAAGAGGAAATGGATGATCTTCCGCGTTTTAATCCAAAAACGCAAATTATGCTTACTCAAGCAAAGGAAATTAAAAAAAGTGCCAAAATAGGTGATGTTCTTGAAATTAAATTGGAGATTCCGGATGAATTTGGCAGAATGGCAGCTCAAACTGCCAAGCAGGTTATTATTCAAAAAGTCAGGGAAGCAGAGCGAAGTATGGTTTTTGACGACTATAAGGCGCAGGAAGGCGAGATAGTAATGGGAACAGTGCAAAGAGTAGAAGGCAGAAAGGTTCTTATTGATTTTGGAAAAGTAACAGGCATACTTCCGATTGAAATGCAGGTAAGAAGGGATTTGTACAGGCCGGGCGCCAGAATGAAATTTTTAGTTGTTTCCGTTGAGATGACAATCCGCGGGCCGCAGATAATTTTATCGCGCAATGACAACAAATTTGTTGAAGAGGTCTTTAAGCAGGAAATTCCTGAGATCGCCGATAATATCATACAGATTAAAGGAATTGCGCGCGACGCCGGCTTTCGTTCCAAAGTTGCCGTGTCCACTTCTGATGATTCAATTGACCCGATCGGTTCATGCATTGGCCAGCGCGGAGGGCGAATAAATACTATTATAGAAGAACTTGGCGGTGAAAAAGTTGATGTTATCAGCTATTCTGACAAAGCCGAGGACTATATTACAAACTCTCTTGCTCCGGCTAAAATATCAGGCGTTAATTTGGATGAGCAAGAAAAAACAGCTGAAGTTTTGGTATCAAGCGACCAATTTTCTTTGGCAATCGGGCGCGGTGGTCAGAATGTACGGTTGGCCGCTGAATTGACTGGTTGGACATTGAAAATAAAAGAAGAAGGCGGTGAAGGCAAAGAGATTTCCAGCGTAGAAGAAGATAAAAAAGATGAAGAGATCTCTGAAGACACTGTTGAAAAACCAATTGAAGGCGATGCTGAACATTTTGTTGAGGAAGTTAAAAAATCCGCTAAAAAAGCTTCCAAAGCTGATGCTAAAGACGTTTCTGAAAAAAGCAAGCCAAAAGAAAGAACAAAGAAGACGAAAAAGAAAAAAGATGAAGAGCCGGCCAAAGAAGATGAAGAATCAAAAAAGACAGCAGAGTCCGTTTCCGAACAGACAGCAGAACCGGCTTCTGAAGAGGTTGCTTCATAATATTTAACCAATTAAAATATCAGCATCCTATGTTAGCTCTGTTTCATACTTTTCTATACCAGCCAATCTTCAATATATTTGTTGGGTTATATGACCTCATACCCGGCCATGATGTAGGTTTGGTAATTTTAGTGATAACGATTCTTATTCGCCTTGCGCTTTATCCAATGACCGGTAAATCAATTAAGGCGCAAAGATCTCTCCAAGAGCTTCAGCCGAAAATGGAGGAAATAAAACAAAAATACAAGGACGACAAGCAGAAGCAGACGCAGGCCATAATGGAACTATATAAGAACAATAAGGTGAATCCGCTTGGATCATGCCTTCCAATGCTTATCCAGCTTCCAATTTTAATTGCTCTGTACATGGTTTTGCGAGACGGATTGGTTTCAAACAATTTGTCTGAAGTGCTTTATTCATATATTCCAAATCCGCAAACCATAAATCCAATGTCGTTCGGTTTTTTTGATCTTGCAAAGCCAAATGTGGTTTTGGCTTTTTTGGCGGGTGGAGCTCAATATTGGCAAGCAAGGACATTAAGCCGTAAGCAGGCTCCAAAATCAGCAGGCACCGGTTCAAAAGACGAAAACATGATGTCAATGATGAATAAGCAAATGCTATATTTTATGCCTGTTCTTACAGTTGTAATTGGAATGAGCCTGCCGGCCGGCCTCACTCTTTATTGGTTTTTCAGCACTCTCTTAATGGCTCTTCAGCAAGTTTGGCTAAATAAGAAGGAGCCACTTGCAAAAAAAATTCAGGATGATAAAGTAATAGAAGGTAAAATAGTTGAAAAATAATTATGTTATTCAATTTTCATCATCTTACGCATTTGCCGGTTATTACAGCATCAGGCACAAAGCTCGGCAGAGTTCATGATATTAATTTTGATATTGAATCGCATGCAATATTCGGTTATTGCGTGCGCTCCAGCGTTATAGGGCGGTCATATTTGATTAAGCCGTCCCAGGTTGTTGAAATAACAAATGAAAAAATGGTGGTTGAAGATGCTGTTTCAAAAACCGCGATTCAACCAGAATCCCAAAGTGAAAAAACAGGCGCGCTAGCCGGAGTTGCCTTAACCAAAGAAAATTAATATCACATAAATTAATATTACATATGGAACAGATGCCAATTTTTAAAAATGAAAAGTTCAGAGACGTTATTGATAAAGGTTTTTCAAAGCCGGATGATGATGAAGAAAATTTTTTGTTTGGACACAATGAGGATCCTGATGCGTTAAAAACAAAACTTGATGAACGATTTTTTAAGTCATTTGTTCTTGGAAAAAGCAATGATATGAATGATGGCGCAAAAAAAAAGCATACTAGAGAAAAAAATTGATGTTTGGCTCTATACAAAGTGGCATTTATTGAAAAACAGAATTGAATTTTAGAATGAATTGTGAAACAACAGCGTATTGGCTGTTTTTTTTGTTTGCGCTATAATGGCTTTATGGATAATTTAGAAAAATCAATAATTCAGACGCTTGCGTATTTTGACTATTTCAGCCATCCTTTAACAAATGAAGAGCTTTTTAGGTATTTATGGAAGCCGCCCTTAGATATTAAATATGATGTTTTTTTGGCTCGTCTTAATGAGTTTTCAATAATTGGTGATAAAATACAGAAGAAATACTGTTATTATTTTTTATCAGGGCGTGAAAGCATTGTGGAAGACAGGCGATTGAAAACATATATTAATGACCGCAAGCACAAGCTCGCACGCAAGGCAGTTAAAAAAATTCGATATATCCCGTTTGTAAGAGCGGTTATGCTGTGCAACAACAGCTCATTTGAAATGGCAAAAGAGGAAAGCGATATTGATATTGCCATAATAGTGAAAAGCAAGCGTATGTGGATTGCGCGGCTGTTTACCACTATTATTTTGAGCGTGTTTGGAATGAGGCGTCATAGGAAGAAAATAACTAACAGAATCTGCCTTTCTTTTTACGCTTGCGATGAAAATCTTGACTTCAGCTCTTTGATTATAACTGAGCCGGATATAGGGCTTGTTTATTGGATAGCGCAGTTTGTTGCCATTTATGATCCAAAAGGAATCAGGGCGTTATTAACGCGAGAAAATTCATGGCTGAAAAAATATGTTCCAAATGCGCTTGAGTGTGATACGCTTTCAGATAGGTTTTTTGTAAATGGTTGCCTTTTTTCAAAAGCCATAAAATTTTTTTTTGAAAAGATGTGGGAAGGATGGTATGGTAATATTATTGACAGCCAGGCAAAAAACTTTCAGCTTGCTAAAATGAAAATGAACTCACACAGCGTGCAAAACGAGCCGGATACAAGAGTTATTATAAGCGATCAAGTTTTAAAATTTCACGAAAAAGACAGGCGGATTGAATATAAAGAGGAGTGGGTAAGAAAAGTGGACGCATTGATATAGCGTATTTTCTACATTTTTTGTGGCACACTTATTATGAAAAAAATTGAAAAAATTACAAATTTACTTATCCTTGCGTTTTTGTTTTTTCTGCCTTGGCAGACGAGATATATTTATGAGTATGGTTATCTTAACAATGGATCATGGGAATACGGCACATACAGTATTTACGCCATAGAAATCCTGTTGTGGATAATAATTATTTTGTTTGCAATCAACAAATTCGCAAAGCGCGATTTTTTTATTCAAATTTGTTCTCCGGCTAACTTCAAAAAAAATTGCAGGCCGGCCACGTTTGTGATCATTTTTATTATTTTTAACATTTGCATGCTGGCCACAAGTTTGGATTTTGAATTAAGCTACCAGCATGTCGTGCGCGTGCTTGGAGCGATTTGTCTTGGCATGGTAATTTTAAGCAACGCGCCTCGCGTTAAAAGCGCATTAATCGTTTTTTGGGTCGGTGGAGTTGTTCAAGGAGCTTTGGCAATATTTCAGTTTTTCGCGCAAAAAGTTTGGGCTTGCAAATGGCTTGGCATGGCATCACACAGTGCCGCTGATCAGGGCGCTTCAGTGGTTGAGTTTGCTGGCGAGCGATGGTTGCGCGCTTATGGAAGTTTTGGATGGCCGAATATTTTGGGAGGATATTTGGCGATTGTTTTTATAGTAGGGCTGTTGATTATTTTAATAAACTCTCGCTGTATTTCCAATCATATAGGCGCTTATCATTCTTTTTCATACAAATGGCTGATCAACGCCGGACAGATTGTTGTTCTTGCCGGCCTTATCTTGTCTTTCAGCAGGGGAGCTTGGATTGCACTGGCAATAGGCGTTGCGTCTTTGCTGTTAATATCCAAAAAGTTGTTTAAGCAAGGAGAATTCTGTTGTTCGCCGATATATTTTTTAAGTAAACAATTTTTTTACGGAATAATATTGCTGGTGTGCGCTATGATCATTTTATTTCCATTATTTTTAGCGCGATTCAATCTAATGAACCGCGTTGAACAAACTTCAATCAGCGAGCATAAATATCAATATGTTGATGCCTCCAATGCAATATACAATAATTTCTGGCTTGGGTCAGGAGCCGGTGCTTATACATTACTTCAGTTTCAAGAGGAGCCGAATTTAGAGTCATGGCAGTATCAGCCGATTCACAATATATTTGTTTTGATATTTGCTGAAACAGGCATACTTGGCATTCTAATATATGGAATAATATTTGCATCTGTTTTTTTATTTGTTTGGAAAAATAACCGACTATTCGCGCCGTTGCTAATAACCATGGCTGTGTTGGGCATATTTGACCATTGGCTATGGACAATCTATACTGGGCTGGTATTGTGGTGGATAGTATCGGCCATTTCGCTTAAAAAAATAGCTAAAAATAGCCATATTTAATACAAAAATACCCATATTTAATACAAAAGCGGATTAAGTGCTATTTCCAGATAGTTATCCATAAGCTTGTCCCTTGACATTTTTTTTTATTCTGTTAAAATGTTATCACTCTGCACTTATGAGTGATAAGCATTATAATGGCTAAAGGGTATCGTATATGTCGTTGGTAAGTTTTGTTAATGCAGGCACAGAAATGGATTAATTTAATAAAAAAATAATCAACAAAAAATTTAATTAATTAACTCAAAGGTATGAACATAAAACCATTGGGAGATCGCGTGCTTGTAAAGCCGCAGGAAGAAGAATTTACTACAGCGTCAGGCATAGTATTGCCGGACACAATGGATAAGGAGAAAAAAGCCCAGGGAGAAATTATTGCTTTGGGAGCTGGTGAAAAATTGGCAAAGTTTAATTTAAAGGTCGGTGATATTGTTATCTATGAAAAATGGGGAGGAGAAGAAGTAAAAATTGGAAGAGGCGTTGATGAAGTTGAATACAAAATTCTTCCGCATGATAAAATTTTAGCTCTTGTTGAATAATTATTGCAGTTTTTTGCAAAGCAAATTATTAAGTACAACAATAATTCATAACCATTATATATTATGGCTAAACAAATAAAGTATTCAGAAGATGCCAGGCATAAGCTTTTAGCAGGCGTGAATATTCTTGCTAATGTCGTAAAGATAACTCTTGGGCCAAAAGGACGCAATGTTGTTTTGGACAAGGGATATGGCGCTCCAACAATTACAAAGGACGGCGTAACAGTTGCCAAAGACATAGAAGTTGAAGATAAGTTTGAAAATGCCGGCGTTGAATTGGTAAAGGAAGTTGCTTCAAAAACAAATGATGATGTTGGAGACGGCACAACCACGGCAACCGTTTTGGCCCAGGCCATTGCTCGCGAAGGATTGAAGAATGTTACGGCCGGCGCCAATCCGGTTGAGCTTAAGCGCGGATTGGATAAATGCGTCAACGCTATTGTTGAGGAATTGAAAAACAATATATCCCGCCAAGTTCAAGATGATGAAATTGCAAATGTCGCTTCAATCTCAGCCAATGACAAAGAGATCGGAGAAAAGATAGCAGAAGCCATGAAAGCGGTCGGCAAAGATGGCGTTATAACAGTTGAAGAATCGCAGTCATTTGGAATGGAAATTGAAACCGTGCAGGGCATGCGTTTTGACAAGGGCTATGTATCTCCATATATGATAACCAATCCTGACCGAATGGAAGCTGAGTATGAGGATCCTTTAATTTTAATAACAGATAAGAAAATTTCATCTGTGCAGGATGTTTTGCCTTTGCTTGAAAAAATCGCTCAAACCGGAAAAAAAGAGCTTGTCATTATTAGCGAAGAAGTTGAAGGCGAGGCATTGGCAACTTTTGTAGTCAATAAATTACGCGGTACATTTAATGTGCTGGCTGTAAAGGCGCCGGGATTTGGGGACAGGCGAAAAGAAATGTTGCAGGATATAGCGGTTCTTACCGGAGCCAAACTTATTACAGAGGAAGTTGGATTAAAGCTTGACGCTACAGGGATTGATGATTTGGGAAGGGCTCATAAAATTGTATCAAGCAAGGACTTTACCACCATTGTTGACGGTAAAGGAAATCAAGCCGATATAGACAACAGAGTGAGCCAGATTAAGAAGTTAATTGAGCAGAGCGATAGCGAATTTGACAAAGAAAAATTGCAGGAGCGATTGGCCAAACTGTCAGGCGGAGTGGCTGTTATCAAAGTTGGCGCGGCCACTGAAACTGAAATGAAAGAAGTTAAGCATCGCATTGAAGACGCAGTAGGTGCAACAAAAGCGGCTGTGGAAGAAGGCGTGGTGGCAGGGGGCGGAGTTGCCTTGTTAAGAGCTACAAAAGTTCTTGATGATTTGGTACTCAACGAAGAGCAGAAGGTTGCAGTCAATATTTTAAAGCGCGCTCTTGAAGAGCCATTAAGGCAAATTGCCGAGAACGCCGGAATTGACGGCGCCGTAGTTGCTGAAGAAGTTAAGAAAAATCAAGGAAGCTTTGGATATAATGCAGCTACTGGTAAATATGGGGACTTGATTGCTGATGGCGTTATTGATCCGACAAAAGTTACACGCAGTGCTTTGCAGAATGCAGTGTCAATCGCAGGCATGCTATTGACAACCGAAGCAGTGGTAACTGATATTCCTAAAAAGGATGAGCCAATGATGCCGCCTCCTGGAATGGGCGGAATGGGCGGAATGATGTAAAGGCCTGAAAAAAATTTTTAAAAAACGCCGGTCTGTAGAAAGAATCGGCGTTTTTAATTTACGCCGGTTAATAAAATTTTTTTGCAAAATGGCATTTGGCCATAGATTATAAAAAAAGCAAGACGGGCGCTGGATAGCCCGTCATTTTTCAGGTGAGAGAATTGAGTGGATTATTGACGCCAAAATGAGTATGGCGACCACCCCCATGAGTGCGATGAACGCTTTCATCGTATTTTGTCTGCGAAGTGCAAAAACGCGTAGTAGATGGCCCAAGCCACTCCACCTGCGATCACCCCGGACATGAAGTTCGGGCGTCCAAAAATTCGTTTTATCCTGTTCATTTGTTCTGCTCCTTGTGGCTTTTCCTTGCGGTTTTGCCACACAGATTGTTTTTTGCGACGCCATATTTTTTTGGCGCAGTCAGCAATGCAAGAACGCTTTTGCCATCTGGTTTTACTTGACCCAACCCATCCTTAATACTAAGTGGCAAAAGCCCTGTAACAGGCACGTCAACAGCAAGGCCAGGGAAATCATGCAAGCTATTGGGTACCTTTTCCATAATCTTGAGAAAAATCCGGGTTCGCTCACCACTTCTTCCTTTTTTTATTTACGGACAGCATTGCAAATCCGTAAATTGAAATTGCAATCAAAAAACACACAAGACCCACTGCAACTCCAGCCGGATCTGATATCAGATTTGATAGCATGTTTACTCTCCTATTTGCAGTTATTAAAGCGCTAAATGATTGTTTTGTCAAGCGGGCGTTTTGCATACAAATGTTTGTAGCTTCATTTTTTTTCAATAATTTTTTTTGGTCATAGTTCAGCATAAGTCCTGCTGGTTGCAAATTAAAGCAAAGCATAGTAAAATTATGTCATATGATGCAGTCATTTATGCAATTTTTTTCTAATTTCAGTCCTGAAGTTGCCACTTTTTTAATGGCAATGACTCCTTTTGGTGAACTTCGTTTGGCATTGCCTGTTGCTTTGCTTGCATATAAGCTTCCTTTGGCAGATGCTTTTTACATTGCAGTGCTTGGCAATATGATTCCTCCAACAATAATACTTTTATTGGCTGCAAAATTTCACAAATGGCTGGAAAAAAAGAAAGGTTTTTTTGCAAAGCAATGGATAAAATATTTAGCCGACGTGCAGGAAAAATTTCAGGGAAAATACGGCAAATACGGACTTTTTGCTTTAGTTATTTTTGTTGGTATCCCTTTGCCAATGACAGGAGCATGGAGCGGAGCAATCGCGGCTTTCATATTTGGCTTGCCTGCAAAAAAAGCTTGGCCCTACATTGGCGTTGGGGTAATCATTTCAGGAGTTATCACGTCTATCATAGCTTTAGGATTGGGTAATTTGTTTTTTTAATGGATCTGTCGCCAAATATCATTTCTGCTACAATTGCGAAAGCGCATTTAACGACAGACCTTTAATAGGAAAATATATAAACAGCCAGAGAGCTTGACATTTTGGCTGTTTTTTGTATGATAGATGCAGTGGGTCTGTTTATACCACAGACCTTTAACAACCAATCCGAACAAAGGGGACTGAAAATGGATTACAGGAGATTGAGATTTACATGGCTGTTGACTGCTATTTCATCCATAGGAAAGGGACTACTCCATCCTGTGGAATTTGTGGAAACCTTTGAACTTGATGAAACATCCATAAAAGCTGTCTGTAGCGCAATGAGTGATCTGTATAAGGTTGAAGTGCCTGTTGAGAAAGCTCCGCAACAGCTTGGGTTGTTGCTTGAATATTTGCTAAAGTGTGTGGAGTCATCTGATGAGCGCCACATAGGAGCAAAGATCACGCTCAGATTTGCTCATTTCTACAAAATTCTGTTAGGCATGAAACAATGATCATTTCCCTGCCTGCTCCTTCCAATCAAATACCCTTCTATTTCCGCTTTCTCTCTTTGTGTGCATATCTTGCGTACAAGGAAAGGGTTTAATTGGCTGTATGCCTGTTTTGCGGAAATATGTATTTTTAAATACTCTGTCGTAAGCAACAGGGTATTTGCGGGCTTCTAATAAAAAAATCGATATTAAATCGATTTTTTTATTGCATTTTTAGCTAAGATGCGATAGAATAGAACAATAAAGGAATTCATACAGAGTTTCACCATCGTGTCATCCTGAGCGTGTCACCTGTCATCCTGAGTCCCGACTTAGTCGGGATTAAGAATGACAAACATTTTTAACATTTGTCATTTCGTTAGTAATAGCGCATTATGTTGGATAACTCTACATGAGTTCAAGTATGTCCATGGGTTTATAGAATCGCCAATATGAGTGAAAATTTGGAAAATTTAAAGGAAAAAATATTAAGCACAATGAAATTGCTTAAAATTGAGGACCTTAAAAAAAAAGCAAAGCAATTGTCAGAGCAGATGAATGCAAGAAATTTTTGGGATAATCAGCAATTAGCTACCGCTATTTCACAAGATTATCAAGACATAATAACTGAAGTTAATAAATGGGAAGATTTATTGCAAAAAACCAATGATTTGCTTGAGCTTTCGCAAACGCAGGATCAATCAATTGCCGATGAAATTGAATTCCAATCATTGGATTTAAAAAAGCAATTTGAAGATTATGAATTTTTTCTGCTTTTAAACGGGCCTTATGACAAAAACAATGCCATTATTGCCATACATGCCGGTTCAGGAGGAACTGAAGCCCAGGATTGGGCGGAAATGCTTTTGCGCATGGTATTAAGATTTTCAGAAAAGCAGGGCTGGAAAGCAGTAATAGTTGATGAGTCGCGCGGAAGTGAAGCCGGATATAAGTCAGTTATGTTAAGAATTGCAGGGCGTTATGCATACGGATATTTGAAATCAGAGAATGGGGTTCATCGTCTTGTGCGCATTTCTCCGTTTGATGCTGAAAAAATGAGGCACACGTCATTCGCTCTTATAGAAGTGTTGCCTGAGCTTGAAGAAAGCGCTGAAATTGAAATTGAACCAAAGGATTTGAGAATTGATACTTTTAATGCGTCAGGCGCCGGCGGGCAGAGCGTAAATACAGCATACTCTGCTGTGCGCATTGTTCACATTCCAACTAAAATAACCGTAAGTTGCCAAAACGAAAGATCGCAAAAACAAAACAAAGAAACCGCAATGAAAATTTTGATTTCCAAACTTCATCAGCTTGAATTGGAAAAGAAAGCGCAGGAAAGGCAGGATTTGCGCGGAGAATTTAAAAGCGCTGAATGGGGAAACCAGATCAGATCATACGTACTTCATCCTTATCATATGGTTAAGGATCATAGAACAGATTATGAATCAGCAGATCCTGAATCAGTTCTTGAAGGAGACCTGCTAAAGCTTAGCGAAGCGTATTTAAGATGGAAGAAGGAATAACAACCATGATTGAATATTTAACGCAAAAGCAAATTGATTTGGCTGTTGAAAAAATCCAAAACGGCAAAATTTTGATTTTTCCAACTGAAACATCATACGGCATTGGGTGCGACGCAACCAATCAATCGGCAGTCAATAAAATTTTTAAAATTAAAAAACGCGATATTGGTAAGCCGTTTCCAATAATAGTTAACAGCATTGCCAAAGCGCGCGAATATTTGCAGTGGAGCGACTTGCTTGATAAAATTGCAAAAAAATATTGGCCTGGAGCCCTTACTATTGTGGCGCAATGCCGTTCTGCAAAGCCGAAACTGGCAAAAGGAGTTGTTTCAGAGCAGGGGACGGTTGCCATTCGCGTCACAAGCGGTAAATTCGCAAGTCAATTATGTAAAATGACCAATGTGCCCATAGTTGCCACTTCAGCGAATATCAGCGGACGCAATGAAATATATTCCATACAACAAATAAAAAAAGTTTTTTCAGATTTGGATTTTTTGCCTGATGCTATTTTTGATGCTGGTGATTTGCCTGCAAATTTGCCAAGCACCATAATTGCCGTTGCAAACAACAAGGTTGAATTATTAAGGCAGGGGGATGTTATTATCCAAACAAAGAGGAAATGAAAAAACATAATATCAATCCGTATTTATCAATATTAATTGTTGCGTTCGCAGCTTGTTTTTGCGCTGTCATTATTTATTCCCAGGTAATATCATCATCAGCGGATTTTGAATGGCTTGGATCTGAAAGTCAAATTGTTTCGCTTGCTTTGAACAAAAAAATTATTCAATCTAGAAAGCCGGATCCGATTAAAGTCAAAGGTTTGTATTTGACCGCCTATTCAGCCGGGAACAACGCGAAAATGAATGAAATAATATCTTTAATACAAGCCACAGAGCTTAACAGCGTTGTTATTGACATTAAGGATTACAGCGGATATGTGCTGTATGATTCGTCTTTGGCTTTAGTAAGCGAGCTTGGCTTAAAATCCCAAAGGATAAGCGATCTGCCATTGCTCTTGAAGACATTAAAGAAAAATAATATATATACTATTGCGCGGGTGAGTGTTTTTCAAGATCCTCTTCTTGCTTCAAAAAAACCAGAGTGGGCCATTAAATCAAAGCGCGGTGGATTATGGCGCGACCGCAAAGGACTGGCTTGGGTTGATCCGAGCTCTAAAGATGTTTGGGACTATAATATAAGCATTGCAATTGAGGCCTCGTCAGCCGGATTTGATGAAATAAATTTTGACTACATAAGGTTTCCAACCGACGGACCTTTGGCTGATATAATTTATTCAAATGACAACAAGAAAAAAAGATATGAAGTTATTGAGGATTTTTTTAAATATCTGTCAGTAAGGATGGCCGGACAGCGCGCATATATTTCAGCGGATTTATTCGGACTTACAACAGAGCGTGGAGGGGAGGACGACATGATGATCGGCCAGCGGCTTGAAGACGCAGTCAAGTATTTTGATTATGTTTGTCCAATGGTATATCCGTCGCATTACCCGCCCGGCTATATGAATTTTAATAATCCCGCAGATCATCCTTATGAAGTGGTTTATCGCGCTATGAGTTCAGGTCAAAAAAAAGCTGATGGCAAGCGGGCTCAATTGCGAGCATGGATTCAGTCATTTGATTTGGGCGCTGTTTATGACGGCCAGAAAATTAAGGCGCAAATTGATGCGTCTGATGATGCTGGCGCAAACGGGTGGATATTGTGGAACGCGCGCAACTATTACAACAATCGCGGGTTGGCTGATGCTTAAACATTTTTTTATGCTTACAATTCCTGAAGTAAAACAACTTTGCGCTCAATACAAGTTAAAGCCGTCAAAAAACCGAGGACAGAATTTTTTAATAAATGAAATGCCTATTGAAAAAATGATAAGCGCCTGTGAAATTACAAAATCCGATACAGTTGTTGAAATAGGGCCGGGCTTTGGGGCGTTGACTCTTGCGCTGGCAAAAAAAGCAAAAAAGGTTATTGCATTTGAAGTTGAAAAAAAATTGCAAAATTACTGGGACGAATTGTTGTTTGAAAAATCGTCTTCAAATAATATTGAAATAATCTGGCAAGACGCGCTGGCTGTACTTGCAAAAAATAACAATATAAATTTGCCTTCCAGCTACAAGGTAGTTGCCAACCTTCCTTACCAAATTACTTCACCAATAATCCGCACTTTTTTGGAATCAGGCAAAAAACCAAAATCAATGACCATTATGGTGCAAAAAGAAGTGGCTGAAAGAATATGCGCCAGTCCGCCAAATATGTCTTTGCTGTCAGTGGCTGTCCAATTTTATTCCAATGCCAAAATAGTGGTTAATGCGCCGAAAACATTTTTTTGGCCTCAGCCCAAAGTTGATTCTGCTGTAATCAAATTGGATAATATTCAAAAAAAGCATAATATTGATGAAAAAAAGTTTTTCAAAGTGGTTAGGGCCGGGTTTGCCAACAAGCGAAAAAAATTATCAAGCAACTTATCCGGCTTGTTAAATATTTACGATAAATCAATTGTTTCAAGCGCTTTTGAAAAAGCCAAGCTCAACGCTAATGTTCGCGCTCAAGAATTATCTGTGGAACAATGGATTGAACTTGTTATCCACAGTGGCGTTTAAAGGTTTTTTGTGATAAAATTAAGTTAAATAATACACAACATGGAGCAACAAGAACATCTAAAGCTGAAGCCCGAGCAAAAGATAGGATTTTTTTTATTGCTTGTTTTTGGCACTCTTTCCCTTGGGCTCGGCGTTCTGCATATCCGCAACACAATGTACAGGCCATTTGCTCTTAACAATTCTGTACCGCCTTTGTCAACAACAATCACGCAGGACCAATCGCATTTACGATTTCGCGATACTGACAATGACGCTGTAAATGATTTTGATGAACTGTATGTATATAAGACATCGCCATACCTTGCCGATACTGACTCAGACGGCATAACCGACGGCCAAGAAATAAATAACAATTCAGACCCTCTTTGTCCGCAAGGCCAGAGTTGCTCTAATTTTAACGCCAATGTTTCAATAGCGCCAACAAGTTCGTCTTACGCGATTTCCGCTTTGGGTGAGCCTCCAACAACCACTCTGCCTTTAGATCTTAACTCTGCATTAAGCGATCCGCAACAAGTAAGACAGCTTTTGCTTTCAGCCGGAATGGATCCATCTGCTTTAAGTGCGATTTCAGATGTTGACCTTATGGCTTCAGTGAGCTCAATAATGCAGAGCAACAGCTTGAACTCAATGATTAACGCGAATAATGCGACTAATACTCATACTACAAGCACTTCATAAATATGCTTTTAAAATATAAAAAAATCGTGTTAAGCGGGTTGCTCGGTTTTTTTGTTATTGCCACACTGGCTGGATCAGTGCTTTTTTGGATTAGGCCGTCAAAGGCATTTCCTGTTGAAATAACAGCTGATCTTCCAAATGTGACGGATAAAATTTTGGATCAAGTTAAGCAAGGGCTTGAAGTGGCGGTTATGAACGCAGCAATTGAGATGCTTTCATATTTTACCCGCAAGGTTGCCTATGATTCAGCCGTATGGCTTGCGGCCGGCGGAAAAGGTGAAAGCGCTTTGATTTTTCAAGATGGATTTGATGAATATTTGTCAGATACGGTAGATGAAGCTGCTGGTAAAGCCATTGAAGAGCTTGGAAAGCCGTTTGGATTGAATTTGTGCAATATACCTGATGTTAATATTGACTTGGCTTTTAGGGTTGGCTTGCAGAAAAAATATAATCCTGTTTCCAAGCCGGCTTGCACGTTTAATAAATTCAAAGAAAATTGGAGCGCTGATAATTTTAATTCAAAATATTCAGGTCAAGCCCTTGAAGACAGATTTAACGCATCAATTAGCGCTGATGACAGCGATCTTGGTTTGTATCTTTCCGCAACAGACAAAATAGATAACTTAATTTCTCAAAAAAATGCGGCTGCAACCTTGGAGCGCCAGGAAGGCGGAGGAGTGAAAGGAATTGAAAAAGTGATTTCTGGCGACATTTTAACTCCGGCTCAGGTTGTGCAGGAAGAAACAAAGAAATTGGGGCCAAGCAAACAACAAGAATCATCTGAAGGGAAAGTGGGCAGTATAATGGGCGCTGGCTTATTTGAAGTTATTCCTTCAACTTTATCAACATTTTTAAATACTTTTCTTGGAGAAATGATGAACAACTTCCTTACCAAGGGAATGTTGCCGTTTGGAATCGGATATGATGATGGAAGTGGTTATTCCTCAACTGTAATGTCTTATGGAGCCGCAGGAACGGTTGGAAATAGAAGGTCTGCGGAAAAAATATTCGGCGAACTTTTAATGCCAAAGCCAAAAGCAATTGACAGATACAATATAATTACGCAGTTCAACAGTTGCCCTTCTTCTCCGGGTCAGGACAACTGCATAATGGATGAACAGCTTGTTGCCGCAGTGCAGGAAGAGCGATATGGAAAGCCGATTACAATAGGAGAAGCTATGGATAAAAATTGGTTGAAAGGAAAGTATAAGCTTGTTCCGCCGGTAAATACAACTGACAATACTGATAAAACATGCTATCAGCGTGCTTACTGCTATTCAAATATAGTTAAGATGAGAAAGGCCGGCATACTTCCTCTAGGGTTTGAAATTGCTGCTCTTAACAGCAATCCTGATACCCCTTGGACTTTGGAGCAGGTTGTAAAGGGGTTTACTGATTGCAATTTTGCGGGTGATGGTATAACGGTAATTGATGACCCTGTTAACAAACCGTTTTGCCATTTGATTGATCCAAATTGGGTGCTTAAGGCGCCTCTTTCAAGATGCAATGCAATGGCATATACAAATAATCTGCTTTCATCAGCAGGCCCTGACAGGCAGGAAGAATGCGTTGATATGTCAAGTTGCGTTGGATTTGACTCAAAAGGCAATTGCATTGCTTACGGATACTGCACACGCTATCAAAACACATGGCGCTTTGATGCTGACAAATGTTCAGAGCAGTTTGATTCGTGCGTTTCTTTTAAGGACAGCAGTAACCAAAATGTAAGTTATCTTTACAGAACTTTAGAAACTTATGGATGCAATGAAAAAAATATTGGCTGTTCATCCTATTCTCTAAGGCAGGATTCAAACGGCAAATGGATGGAATACTCAAATAGCGAGCTTGAGGATCTTAGAAAAGGATATGTTGACAATTTGTCTGTAATACATTTTAACAAAAATGTTTCGCAGAGCTGTACAGGAAGCAATTCTGCCGGTTGTTCCGCGTTTAGAATCAATCCTCTTCCATCGCGCGGAAAAAATCTATTTTTGTATTTGACTAAAGCGCCTGACTACTTAAACTGCTATGACGCTGACAATTCCAAACAAGGAGTTCAATGGCCGAATGTAAAAGCTGATTTTGTCCGCCTTAATCCAGCAAAGGACTGTTCAAACTATGCAAGTCCGTGCATACCTGATGAAGTCAATTGCGATCTATATTCTGAAGTCAATGGCTCATCAGTGGATATTCCGGGAAAATACAAGCCAGCTGAAATTAAAATAGATTCTCAAACATCTGTTGCAATAAAAGTATGGAATGATGAATGCGACGCATCATGCGTTGGGTATGATTCGTATAAAGAAATGGATAGTAATTATTCCAATGGCGTTGATTTGGCATATATTATTCCAACAACCTTGGCATCTTGTTCATCAAAGGAAGATGGATGCTCCAGCTTTACAAATTTGAGTACAACAACTGCCGGTCTTGAAAAAGTAGAATATTATACTTATGTAAGGCCGTGCATTAAGCCGGATAAAAATAAACAAAAAGTTTTTTATACCTATGAAGGGTCTTCTCAAGGAGGATACCAATTAAAGGTCTATACTTTAGAGCAGGCAAGCGATGGTAGTCCACAGCAGTTCTACCGCACATTGGCTGAAAAGCAATTACTGGATCAGACATGCACTGTTGACCTTTACAAAGCAGGCAAAGCTCCGGCTGATTGCAGGCAGTTTAATGATGATCAAGGAAAAGTTTTTTACAAGCATCGTTCAAGAACAATCATAGTTGATAATGCGTGCGTTGATTTTCGGTTGAATGATACAGAATTGTATAGAGAAACAACATACGATAATAATCAAGCCGGATGCGAGGCACAGAATGGGCAGTACAAAAACAATCAATGCTATTTGTGTTTTCAACAAGGTAAATTTGACAATGGAAGTTGCTTTTATCAAGGACTACCGTCTGGGGTTTTAAACAATGCAGGCAACAGTATTGCTTGCGACTCTTCAGTAAAGTCATGCAGGGGCTATAAAGGAAATAACGCAAACACAGTACGAAATGTATCGCTTAATTCAGCGAACGCCACATCATTGAATTTTGAGGACAGTTCAACCACGCTTGCTTTGGAAAATTGGAAAGACAACTTAACTTTTGGCCAGCTTGCTGTTTCAGCTGAAGCAACCTATGTTGGCGGGCATTCTCTTTCATATAGCACTCCATCCAGCAGAGGATCGTTTGCAAAAAATGATCTTTCAATGTATCCAAATTGGAGCTATACAATCTCGTTTTGGGCAAAAGCAAATACCAACCGCACTGTGAGCGTGGAAATGAAGAACGATGCAAATGTAATTTTAGGTAATGTCACTCTTACAACCGATTGGAATCTCTATAAGCTAGGACCTATTGCTCTTAAAGGCACAACAACCTCAACACAATTAATTTTTTCTTACGGAGATCCAAGCAATACAGGCACTACAATATATTTGGATAACTTAAATATAATTGAAGTAATAGGGCAAGTATATTTGGTAAAGGAAAAGCTTAACGTTCCTATGGCATGCGACAGTGTTCAAACTGACAATCTTCCGGGAGAGGGGCTTGGATGCACTGCTTATAAAAATCTGCGCAATAACACAGTATATTTAACCGGCTTTTCCAACTTGTGTAGGGAAGGCGCAATTGGGTGCACTGCTTTGTATGACACATTCAATACGCCTGAAGATCCATATCCTTCAGTACATAATGTATGGATGGATGCGAAAGGAGCCAGTCCAATTGACTTAACACTAACATTACCTGGAAATTTTTCAGCAAAATGTTCAGTGGCAAAAGACGCTAAGGGATGTTATGTTGACGTAAGTAGTTATTCTTATAGTGGCACAGATTTGATTGATGATATATTAAAAGCAGGAGGTGCGCTTACCACTTCATCTGTATATATTGCGCCTGACACGCCATCATCAACACCTATTTATTTGATTGCAAATAAAAGCGCCACATGCAACGAGCTTGATCTTGGGTGCGTTTATGCTGGGAAAAAGCAATTAACTCCATCAGGCGCCACTTTTACCACCGGCTTGATTAAGAATGATCCTTCATCATATTCAAAATCGCTTTGCACTAATGAAGAAGTTGGATGCAATTCATACAGTTCAGAACAGGGCAACATATATTTTAAAGATCCTTTAATAACAGGCCAGCAAGTTTGCAAATATCTTACAGATGTTTCAATTAGCGGGAAGAAGTATTCCGGATGGTTCTGGCAGGGAGTTGGAGCATGCGTAAATACATCAACTGCGTCAGCAAGCTCCAACAAAATATGCTCAATTGATAAGGATTGCAATACAGGAGAGACATGCCAGAACAAGGACAAACAGCCGTGCTATCCTGACTATTTACAGGCAAATAATATGTATGGGTTGTGGTCTTATGGCAACAAGGATAAATACAAGGGGTTTGTTGGGTCATGTCCGGCTGACCAAAACGGATGCACAGGATTCAGGGATCCAAATGACAATGACAAAACATATTATCTTTTGAATAATACTAAAATAACAACGGCTAAGGCGGCGTGCACTGAAGGAGCAAGTTTGGAAAAGGGGTGTGTGCTTTTTGATCAAACATCAATTACAGCAATGAATTGGAACGCAAAGCTTACCTATGACTTAAGCGCGAAAAATAAATATGATTATGTAAAGCCAGTTTCAAGTTCAACAATAAACAATACAAATATAGTGATGAAAGTTGTGCGGGATAGAGAATGCGGGGAGTGGATTCAGTGCAGTAAATCACAGAGATATTGGAATTCAATTGAAAGCAAGTTTAAAGAAACATGCGATGTTGTTGGAAGATGCAATAAAGTTGATCCGTCAGTTGATAAGTCAGATATGACCAACTGTGGGAATTGGATTGAAAATAATCATGCTTATGCCAATAAAACACTTGAAGCAACTGACTATCGTTCAAGGCCTGTTGATTGGGCAAGTATGGATTTTAGCGGATACAGCATTCTGGGGATGTATCCATTGGAGGAGCTGGAGCAGATAAATCTTGGTAATTCAAAAATTCCTGATTGGCGCCTTGTAAAGGTCATTAAAGACCCCAATGATAAGTGCGAGCTGAAGAACACGCTTGATGCAACATTATGCGGTAATTATAATGAGGGGATATGTTATAACAAAATTTGTCTTCAAACACCATTTGGCACAAAAAAAGATGTATCGGATATAACAAATTTGTCGCCTGCGCATGAATGCAGGGCATATCCTGAAAAAAATGCTCCATTTCCAAATACTGAAGCCACGCAAAAATCACAGTCATATGCTAATGCTAACTTTTGCTCTGAAAATCCTCTGCCAAGCTCTATTAGAAGCATTTATAACGCATGCGAATGCGACTATGCAAAAGTGCAGTATGGAGACAATGCAACGACATATTGGAACTATTATAATCCAAATTCAAGCGGGGATTTGGTTTGGTATAACAGTATATTTGGTCTAGATATGAATGCTCCAAAAGGAGTGCCCATAGGGGTTTGTTATGGTACAAAAGGACTAATATACGATGGAAATTATTGCACAATGGATGCAGATTGCAAAAAGCTAAGTAGCAGTGATCCGGGCCAGTGCTTGTTTGCCAGGCAAGAAGATAAGTTCGTTGGCTGGCGTGGATTCTGTTTGGAACATGACACTTCGCGGTCTTTGAACGCACAACAGCGTCTAAATCCGTGCTTAACTTGGTATCCTGTTGACAATATTACAGGGGCTATTGATATAACATCAAATCCCGAAGCAGGATATCAAGTAAAACAGTATGGCGCGTATTATTGCGCCAATGCTGTTGGAAATTATCGTTTCTATAGCGATGATTATGAAAAAGTTTATAAACTGCTTGTTCAGGAATTGAAAGATATTGACGCGCACTGTTATAGTCATTCTGCTTACTCCTATCCAGTATACTGCAATGGATATCAGTCTGGCGGTTATTGCCATCATGATGAAAGTAAGTATTTATATAAGTGCTATGATGTAAAAATAGAAACAATAGAAAAATACCAAAAAATATTTGGAGGATTAAAAGGGAATAATAAAATTTCAGGAGACGAAGATGGGACGCAATTTCCTCTGGTCAGTGCTTCAATCAGCCCACCACCGCCCACACCTCCATATTTTTATGATTTTCCTTATCTGGTAACTCTTACGCCAAAAGCTACTCAAGATAATGATTCAAAATACATGAGACCTAAGAACAAGAGCTTCTTTTATCTTGAAGGCCTGTATTGGAGCGAAGATGCCTATGTTAATTATTATTTAGCGGACAAGGTGAACAATCAAAGGCCAACAAATACTGGAGGATTGCAGGTGGGCCATGCTAAAACCACACAACCGTTCATGGACCAATATTTTCATCAATATAGTCCAAAAAATGGTAGTAATTATATAAAATTAGAATACGATCCTTACCGTACAAGCTATCTACCTGCAAATAGCAATCCATTAGACTCGAACCACCCTATTTATTTAGATGATATTGACATGGTTCGTATCAGAGTCGGTTCCTGTGTTAAACCGGATATCACCAGTGCAAATAGCGGTCAAAAATGTGTTGATGAGGATTATACAGTGCAGGCCGGCGATTACTATATTAGAAATAGTAGATTAGTGAATAATAATTATGAGGATGTAATTACATGGTATGGTGCAGGTTATGGAGATAAAAATTATAATAATAATAAACCGGGCTGTGTTGTTGTTACTGGAAGAGAATTTTTAAATTCAAACACTGGCAAGAATGAACGGATACAAGTGGAACCATGCTTGCAAGAATCAACTAATGGGGTATTTGGCGGTGAAAAGTGGTTGATAGCAAATAATGGAGATACTTATGGAGCGAATAATGATCCTGTTGGTCCAATGATAGCAGAAAGTAGGATTATCAGGAATACAGGATTAAAAGGAAATGAAACAGTTATGCGTTTTATGTTTGATAATAAGAGGTATGTTAGTTTATCCGGAACAGCTGAATATCCGGTTCGGTATATTGAAAATCGTAATGGCTTTTTTAATCAATATGGAGATAATTTGCGCACAAAGTCAAAAGACGGCGTGGATGATAAGAGCACAGATGAAATGTGTGATAATGGCGATGAGTCAGGTCAAGATTCATTGGAAGTTATGATCGTGTTTGATTCTCTAGGCAAGTTAACCAAAATATTGGTTGCTTATTGTAGCGCCGGAACAGGTAACGATGACGAACCATCTCTTCAAAATATACATATAGATGCCATATTGAAAGAAAATTGTAATTTAATAGCTGATGTTGCAAGCAATAATATGAATGTTGCATATACTGACAATTTGTGGAAGACAGGAATTAAAGCGTTTACTTATGATAAAACTACACCGGCTATTCCATTTGGATCTTTGGATATAACAGAAAATCCTACAAGCAAGAAATATACATTAGATGATATGGGTTTGTTTATACAGGATTCACCTTTTGTGTCGCCAAAATATAATAGAAAACCGACAAGGATTGGAGCTCCTTATGGTTGTGAAAAAGATTGCGGAGGTATCCTTGCTTATAATGAAACAAAATTGAATTTTGAACAAAAATCTGAAGTGAACAAAGATGGATATCAATTAGGACGCGAGAATATAGGAGCGAATTTATTTGCGAAAAGCAACAGCATGTTCTATTATAATAGGTCTTTATCGTCGTTTACAGAGATAAAAAGTATTGGTGATCTTAAGGTCAACCAACAGGGAAATTCCAACTTCAATTATACCGAAGGCCCAAATTCCACTCAACCTATTTATTGGACTGCCCCGCGCGTTCGCTCTGTTGATATTAACAATTGTTCATCTGTTGGAACTTGCCTTGAAGGAAAAGACGATACAATAACTATAAATAATCAAAGCGGGGGCGATATTGTATTAACCAAATATCCTGCAAAAGCAACCATGAAATTTTATATGCTTGCCGACAAAAATCACATGCCAATTAAGAAAGTAACAGTTGATTGGGGAGATAATAGTGGCAAAGTTATAAAGGGCGATGGAATAACATCAAGCTATCGCAATCATAGGGGATTGACTGATGCTGTATGCAAAAAACCTCAAATTGCTACAGATAAAGTATGCTTTGTAAAATCAGATGACTGGAGTGTAAGCCAAGGCGCTTATGAAACTAAAATGACCACCCAGAAATGTAATTCAGACGCTGATTGCAAATTATTGGATATATGCAAAATGGAAAGCAAAGCTCTTAACTGGGGTGAAATAATTGATAGAGCATGCAATGCAAGCTATATACAATTCACAGGCACATATAATTGCAAGGCAGACAGCAAAAATAAATATTATCACAGTGATTCAATGGACTGCGGTCTTGACACAGCCACTCAATCAGAATTTCCTGATGG
>JBDRCM010000013.1:0-18319 GCA_043821725.1 bacterium
TCGTGAATGCTGGTTTATTGCACGATTTAATTGAGTGGACAGATAATCCAGAAAAGATTATTAAAGATGATTTTGGTGAGGAAGTGTACAATATTGTACTGGCAAATACTAAAAATAGAGAAATTGAGGATCCTGCGGAAACACAGAGGGATTATGTTAATAGATGTGCAGAGGTAGGTAAAGACGCTCTTATAGTAAAATCTGCTGACACATTAGATAGTTATCAATATTACTCCACAGTAAAATATGATAAAGGAATAGAAAGAAGCAGGGTAATAGCTAGATTGATTTTAAACAAGGTAGAAAATGACACCGATCCAATTTTTAATAAACTTAGAGAAATGCTATAATACAAATTAAGAAAAAGGGCATTTATCAAAGTCGGCTCAATGTAGTTAGTAATATCTATAAATTATGAATATATTAGATTTTTTTAAGGGTTTTGTCGGACATACTTTGCTGGATATTGTAGGAGGTTTTATTGTCTGGGTTATAAAAGGTTGTAAAAAAAATAAATTAAATAAAGAAGTATCACATACGGGATGGAGAAATGAAGCGGTATTTTATTTATCATTAATAATTTTGATTACTATTTTCTTTTTGGTTATCATTCTAATTGTCTAATATGGTAGACATTATTTAAATTGCAAAATATTAAATTAAGAAAAAGTGGTTTGTTAAATTTAGCTTAATTTAGTCAATAATACAGCCATTTTGTTTGCAATTATATCCATCCCGCCCTTCGCCAAGGGCCGGATCCACGAGCCACCGCAGATGATCTGACTCGCTAAACTTGGTTAAGGTTAGGTTAAAATTTACTTTTATTAACGCAGCGTAGCGAGGGTAATGAAAATTTATTTTCATTACCGAGCAAGCAAGTTAACTACCCTGTTTTAACGCAGCGTAGCGAGGGTACCGCTAAGCGGGACCCAGCAAGCAAGTTAACTACCCTGTGGTCTTGCCACAGCAGTCTTCCAAACTGCTGTGCCTGTTTACCCCGACTGAGTCGGGGAGGGGTTCATTCTCTAGGACCGAGGTTTAATATTTTAGATAAATAATATGTCCAACGAAACTAGAATAAATTTGAAGCATCTTTTAGAAGATATACGAGATGGATATACCTCTCCAGTGGAAGAAGTGATAATAACCGAATTAATAGCCAACGCATTAGATTCTTGTGCCAACAGGATAGATTTTTATGTTGACCCGATTACTCAAAAATTAACCTGCGTGGATAATGGGAAAGGCATGACAAGATCACAATTTCGCGAATATCACAACATCGCGTCTTCAAGCAAAGTTCGCGGGCAAGGAATAGGATTTGCCGGAGTTGGAGCTAAGCTTGCCTTGCTAATTGCCGACTTTGTTATAAGCGAAACAAGGGGACCGCGTAAGGGACGTTGCGCGTCAGAATGGCGGATGTCTGGCAATCATAAAGCGCCATGGAAATATGTACCATCTAGCAGTATAATACCGCATACGCGCGGAACAGCAGTAAATATTCAACTGCCGACTAAACTTACAAATTTGTTGGATATAAATTTTGTGAAACAGACCATAATTAAACATTTTTATCCTTTGCTTAATCAAGAATTGAATGAAAAAATTTTTACCAAGTTATATAAAAAGAAAATAGAATTTTATATAAATAATATTCCTGTGTCACTTCCTGAAAATCTTGCGCGTAATCAGGATGAATGGTTTGAAGTGCATTTAGGCAAGCAAAGACGCCCTATAGGGTACGGTTTTTTAGCTATGAAAGAAGCATCTTCTGGCTGGCTTCACAAAATAACACAAGGAAAACCAATACCTTTATCGCTATCATCGGGACTTACAATTTCCACGTATGGCAAAGTAATTAAATCCGGTTGGGAGTGGATCGGATTAAATCCTAAATCTTCTTTTCAGTTGGTCGGGCTGGTGGAAATACCGACAATGGCCGAGTTATTGACAACCAATAAGGATGGCTTTTTAAGCGACGTTTCAAATCTTAAAAAATATTATAGGTTTAGAAAAGCAATACAGGAAGCCGTTGTCCCCATTCTTAGAAAATTTGGTGAGGAAGAACAACCCGTTGAAAGACAAACAAGCCGAGAATATATTAAATCTTTATCAAAGCAGATTGAAAATGCGTTAGATGGTATGATGGAAAATTATCCGGAATTGGGCTCGGTAATTAGCGCCCACTCGGCTATGGTCAATGCGAAAAAAGGATCAATAGATAAAGACAATTTACAATCTCGCCCAAAGGGATTAATGTTGGATGAACATGAGAGATCCAATAAAAAAACTGAAAAAAATGACAATAATTCTCATAAGATTAGTTTGGTGCCAGATGAACAGGGTGGCTTAAAAAAGAAAGTAAGCCACGCGGGTTTAAAAATAGTTTTGGAAGAATTCCCGGAAACTAACAACGCCGATAGTATACCTCTTGGAAGAATAATGGAGGACTTTGTTTATATAAATACAGCACATCCAATTTGGAAATATTCTTCAGTTGGCCGTTTGGAGCAATATCACATATCAATTATAACAGCGCTTCTGCTTTATGACTTTGTCGCGGTAGGAGAAAATCCTCATGAGTTTTTAAGTGCTTTTCTAAAAAAATTAAGCGAACAACAGGATCAACGTTCTCTGTTTTAAACGATCTCTTTCTAGAGGAGCTACTTCATTAACGTAGCATAGCAAGACATTTTTAACGATAGTCATTGATTCAATTGATTTTTTTGCTACCAGAAGGTAGAATATCTGAAACAGCTTAAAATGGCAAAAATTATGAAAAATACAATTCGCTTTTTAATGGCATACGCGCTGATTTCAGTGCTCATTTATTGTAATTTGAACTGGTTTAAAAGCAATTTTTTTTCAGTTTTGCTCTTGGCAATATTCTTTGTCTTAACAGCCAAGCAATATAAGGTGTGTTTGCAATTTACTTTTAATACAGACCAAAAAGGTTGGTTGGATATGGCCTTGGCTTGTTTTGTCAGTTTTTACATCACAGGTTTTATATCTGCAATTTTTCTTGTTTTTTGGCAGTTTACAAATTTTTCAATTGCGTTGGCGATTTCTACGAGTGGGTTATTAGCAGTAGCAGCTCAAATTCACGCCAATACAGCTAAAAAAAAGCATCCGGACGAGAGCATTTATGAGCGCGCAACTTTGATTCAAAAACAAGAGCCAAAAGCAAAGTTGGCTGTAATTATTTATTTTATTCTTGTTGGAATCGCTTTTTATATTTTAATGCGATCATCCACAGCGCAGTCCATAACAAGCCCGTGGCAATCTATAAGCAGTTCTTTTTTTTATATATATTTTTCAGCCACAGTGATTTTAGGATTTTTAATTTATTCCAAATTAAGCAGGGGATTTATTATTTTTTTGCTCATTGTCCACTCATTACTGTTACATTCATATTTGCCATTATCTCATAATATGATTTTCGGGGCTGACCAATGGAGGCACATGGCAGTAGAAAAGCAAATAGTAGAATCTAATGGGCTTAATTATCTATCCTTTGATAACAAACCACAAACAATTATTCAGAAATTGGATCCTGGCAGATTAGGGTATGCCAATTTATGGGCAACTGAATCATCAATATCCATTTTAAGCAATCGCTCGCTTGTATCTGTCAACAGATGGCTTGTCCCTCTGCTATTCGCGATATTTTTTCCGCTCTTATTATATATGCTTGCGAGAAAATTGGATTTAAATGAGCAAAGTTCCTTGTTTTGCGTATGGGCGAGTTCGCTTTTTTTTCCATTACAATCGCTCGGATCAATGACTTTGCCTGTAAGTTTTGGATTGGGATATTGGATGATTTTTCTTATTTTACTGGCATGCAGGATTAAAAAGCCAAAGCCCGGCCAGAGATGGATTCTTCTTGTTTTATTAGCGCTTGGCTTTTTTGGATATAGTTTGTATTTAATATTAAGCGTTGTTGCATGGATATTTGCTGAAATAATTATTAACAAAAAATCAGTTAAATTTTTACCAACTAATTTTGTTTATTATGCTTTGACGTGTCTTTTTATTGGCCTTATAATTCCTTTATTAGAAATCATTGCCGGCTATGGATCAATTGACTCAAGCAAAAATATAATATCCGCCATTAAGCAGTTTGTTGGCAATATTTCAGCTTTCTTTCTCGCTACAGGCCCTCGCACGCATGACATTATCGGAGGTAATATAATATTTAATCAAGTTCCGTCGTATTCATTTATTGCCAATGTTCTGACCTCAAATCTTTGGTGGATTAGCGGAGTCGCAATAATTATTATTTTGTTGGCTTTTTTGGGATGGCTTAGCTGGCTTGTCAGTAAGAAAAAAGAGCTGTTATGGTTCGCGTCAATAAGTTGCGGTCTGTGGCTGGCGTACTTTTTATCTTTTTATATGCTTAAGGGCGAGCGCGTGTTGTCGCGCAGATTGGACATGGCGCTTGCAATCGGTTTGCTTTTTTTGTTCGTTGCGGGCATTTCAAAATATTTTCTAAAACAGCGTCCAAGCATTTTTAAAATATCAATAATAGTAATCGGTCTGTCTCTGGCCATTACAGCGTCGCTCTCTTTAGGGCCTGACAGCCACGCAATAAGTTCTGATGAATACAATACAGCGGGTTTTATTTGGGATGATTCAAGTTCTGATTTAAATCACTGCGTTATTGCAAATACGTACGCCCTCTTGCCATTAGAGTATATATCTGCTAAGAATATAGTAGGCGGAGGATTTCCAATAAATAGATATTTTGCTCAGCCGGAGCGCGTAAAACTGGAAGAACAGTTTAAATCCAGTTATTCAGGCAAGCTTTGGCAGGAAGCAATTGACCAAACTCAAGCCGAAAAGTGCTATGTTGTATTGGAAAATGACCTACCAAATGAAATTGATATTGATCTTGACTTGATAAAATTCGGCAATATACGAGTATATAGGTTTGACACTTTAAAGAATAAATGATACAGGCAACTCTTATATTAATAAATAAATCCCCTGGAGAAGATAAATTTAAAAGTATGGAATGTTTATTTTGTAAAATTATCAGCAATCAAATACCGAGTCATGTTATTTATGAAGACGATCATGCTTTGGCTTTTCTGGATATTTTTCCGCATGCCAAAGGCCATGCTGTAGTGGTGCCAAAAAAGCATTATGAAAATATGGAAGAGATGCCAACTGAACAGTTGGAAAAATTGATCGGCGCGATTCAGGCCACAATGTTAAAAGTTAAAAAGGCGCTTGAACCAACAGGTTTTAATATAGGTATTAATGACGGAAAGTCAGCCGGACAAGTGATTCCGCACGTTCACTGGCATGTTCTTCCGCGCTATAATGATGACAAAGGAGGAACAATGCATTCCATAATAAAAAATTCCGGTAATCTGAGCGCTGAACAAGTTTTTGAAATAATTAAAAAAGTTGAGGATTAAATAAGAGAATCCGCGTATAACGCGGTTTAAGAACATTAAAGTTAATTAATTAACCAAAGAAACGTATGGATCTGTTGTACACCATATTGGTTATAGTGGCGATTATCATTATCATTAGTATCCGCCAGGTAAATCAGTATGAAAGGGGAGTAAAGTTCATGCTCGGCAAATATATCAAAACAAAACAGCCGGGCTGGCGCATTGTATTACCCATATTTCAGGGTATGACAAAGGTTGATATGCGCGTCAAGGCAGTTGATGTGCCTCTTCAGGAAGCTATTACAAAGGATAATGTGTCTGCTAAAATTAATGCGGTTATTTATTACGCTGTTTCTGACGCCGCAAAAGCTGTTCTGGAAGTTGAAAATTTTAAGTATGCTGTAAATCAGCTCGCGCAAACAACAATGAGGAATGTTGTTGGAGAGCTTGAGCTTGACGAACTGCTTGCAAACAGGGAAGCGGCCGCTGAAAAAATCAAATTCATTGTTGACAAGGCAACTGATCCTTGGGGGGTTAAAGTTCAAACTGTTGAACTTAAGGATGTGGTTCTTCCTGACGATATGCAGAGAGTGATTGCCAAGCAGGCTGAAGCTGAGCGCGAAAAACGCGCAGTTGTGATTAAGGCCAAAGGAGAAGTAATGGCTGCGGAAAATCTTGCAAAAGCGGCAAATACTTTAAGCAGTCAGCCGGGCGCTCTTCATTTGCGTACGCTTAATACTCTCAACGACCTAAGTTCAGATCAATCAAATACCGTTATTTTTGCCATTCCATTGGAAATATTGCGCGCATTTGAAAGATTGAGCGGCAAGTAAATCTTTCCGGTCAATCTTGTGTCTTTTGTTTATAATAAACTTCCCGCGATTTAATTGTGGGGAGTTTAATTATCCAAAAATCTTCAGCGTCAGTTCGGGGGTGGTCTTTTTTAATCAGATTTTTGCGTTATAAATTTCCATTTTCATATTTTCATGCAGTTCAGATAATTTATCAGTGATGGCAGAGTATTTTATGGATAATATGCGAGCGGCAAGCAAACCGGCATTTTTGGAATTATCAATTCCCACTGTAGCTACAGGCACGCCTTTTGGCATTTGTACCATTGATAGCAAAGAGTCAAGTCCTTGAAGAGCGTCTAGCTTGCGCGGGATTCCTATTACAGGCAAATCAGTTAAAGCGGCAGCCACTCCCGGAAGATGAGCTGCTCCGCCTGCACAGGCAATAATTATCTCAAGCCCTCTTTCACGCGCGCTTTTTGCGTATTCATACATAAGGTCCGGAGTTCTGTGAGCTGATACAACTTTTTTTTCATAAGGAATTCCAAATTGTTCCATAATTTGAATTGCAGGTTTTACAACTTCCAAGTCAGAAAAGCTTCCCATAATTATGCCGACCAGTGGTTTTGTTCCAAGAGATATGTTTTTCGCGTCAGCGTTATTGGCGGTATGCATAGTTTGTGAATCTGCAATTGGTTGAATTTGTTCACTTGTTTTATTTTCAAATTCAATGTTAGAATCCGTATGAATTTGAGGGCTTGATTTTGTTGGTTGGGCATGATTTTTTATTTGGCTTTCCGTATCTTCCAGTAATTTTGCTGAATTTGCAAATTCAAATTTAAGTCCTGTAATCATTTCATAAAGGAGGATGTATCTTTTTGAAAGTTCAATTACCAGATTTTCAGGCGCATTCGGCAACTGTTCATCATTGTATGGATCGCAATTTTGTTTGAACCATAATCGCAGAAATTCTTTGTCAATATTTTCCGGTTCAATCCCATTTGCAATGCGCTCTTCATAACTTGCTGACAGCCAGAATCTGCTTGAATCAGGTGTATGGATTTCATCAATAACCACAATAGCTCCGCTGGCGTCTCTGCCGAATTCATATTTTGTATCAACCAAAATCAAGCCATTCTTTTTTGATTCGGCCTGCCCAAATCTGAATAATTCAAGGGCTTTTTCATGACAGTAATTCCAATCCGACTGGCTCATTAAGTTGCTCTCAACAATTTCTTTCCCGCTGATATTTTTGTCATGCTCATCTGATTTGGTGGTAGGCGTTACAATTGGAGCGCCAAATTTTTCATTTTTTTTCATGTTATCAGGCAGGGGATTGCCACATAAGTTGCGAACGCCATTTTGGTAATTAACCCATGAGGAAGTACTGGTGGTGCCTGTTAAATATCCGCGCACTACAAATTCAACGGGAAAGACCTCGCACTTTTTAACTAGCATTGTTATCGGATTTATAACTGCCACCATGTGATTTGGAACAATATGCGAAGTTTTTTTAAACCACCAAGCGCTTATTTGGTTTAATACTTGGCCTTTGAATGGAATTGAAGCCAAAATTCGATCAAATGCGCTCTGGCGATCACAGCTCACGATTGCAAGCCCATCTCCAATATCATAAATATCCCTTACCTTGCCGGTTCTTTTTTCGCCGATTTGCAGATTAGTGGCTACAGTGCAGTTCTTTAGATTTTTTTGTATTATTTCTTGATAGTCCATAATATTTTCTTAAATAAAGCGCACTCTGTTCATTACAGGAGTTATCTTGCCGATTTCATATGCCTTTTGATCTTCGTTAGAACTTATGATTTCAAGAACACGAGCGCTGTCTTCCTGTCTGACAATCAACATCATTCCGATCCCCATATTGAACGTTCTGAACATTTCCGCTTGATCAAGATTTCCAAGGCGTTGCATCACTTCAAAGACAGGCAGGATTGGCCATGTGCCTTTTTTAATTTCCGCATCACAGTTATTTGGCAGAATTCTTGGAATATTATCTGTAAAGCCGCCTCCGGTTATGTGCGCTATTCCTTTAATAATAATTCCTGCGCCAAGGATTGACTGCACCGGTTTTACATAGCTTAAATGCGGTTCCAAAAGAGTAAGTCCTACATTTTTCTCAAGTTCAAAAACTGTTGAATCCGGCTTATATCCGTTTAGTTCAAAAAACAGTTTTCTGGCGAGCGAATAGCCATTTGTATGCAGGCCGTTGCTCGCAATGCCAATGATTGAATCTCCGGGCGTGATATCTCGGCCATTTATTATTTTTGATTTTTCAACAACTCCGGTTACGCATCCCACTATGTCATGCTCGCCCGGCATATATACTCCGGGCATTTCAGCTGTTTCACCGCCTATAAGAGAAACATTATTGATTTTGCATGCCAAAGCCATGCCTTTAATTATTTCATCCATTATTTCCGGTTCAAGTTTTTCATTGGCCACATAATCCAAGAATGTAATGGGCTTGGCTCCCATTGACAGGATGTCATTGCAACAGTGGTTTACAATATCAAGCCCGAGCGTGTCGTATTTGTTTAGCGCCTGAGCTATCATTAACTTTGTACCGACCCCGTCAATGCTCTGTACCATTATTGGATGGTCATAGTCCTTAATTGCTTCCTTAATATCAAAAAGAGCGCCATATGTCCCAAGTCCTGTAAGAACATGCTTGGAAAACGTGCTTTTAACATTATCCTTAATCAGTTCAACTGATTTGTTGCCGGCTTCAATGTTAACGCCGGCTGACTTGTATGTAATGTCCATATCATTTTGGTTAGATGAATTACTATTTTTTTTTATGATGGTCATTTTACGCTCAGCTCCAACCGATACTATTGAAATTGGGCAGTGAATTTCCTCTTCAATATAGCTTATGAATTTTTTTATTTCAGTTGGCATATATTCATAGCCGGAATTGACAATTTTAAGCCATTCTTTTTTTTCAAGATTGGGCCATCCTTTAAAACAGCGATAAACAGGGCGCGCTTTTCTAAAATCAAGTATGTTAGCCGGCATTTCGTTTATAAATTTGCCGTCAATCTCATATTGAATGCATACTTTTATTTCTTTTGTTCCCGCAAGCACATCCAATTTTGTAAGAGCTAAGTCAGTAAGTCCGCTTGTTCTGACTGACTGACGCAACTGCACCAAATCAAGCCATCCAACTCGCCTGGGTCTGCCCGTTGTTGTGCCATATTCGCCTCCTTTTTCGCGCAATTCATCAGCTTCAGAGCCATGTATTTCACTTACGAAAGGGCTTTTTCCAACACGGCTTACATAACATTTTGCAATGCCTATTACTCTCTGATTTTTGTTTAAGTGGATGCCTGTCCCTATTGACGCTTGTCCAGCTATAACATTAGTTGAAGAGGTGTGAGGGTATGCGCCATGATCAACATCCAAAGACATTCCTTGCGCACCTTCAAATAAAATCTTTTTTCTATTCTTAAGCGCATTTTCCAGCTCAATATCCACATCAGCCACGTATTTTTTTAGTTGCCTGCCATAATCAAGATATTCTTCGAGGATTGCAGGCAAAAGTTTGCTGTAATATGTATCAAATACTTTTTCCAAAATATTTTTGTTAAACCAATAGGAAATCTTCAGTTTTTCCAGCAATATGCTTTCATTAAGCAAGTCGCCTATGCGTATTCCATGCCTATACGCTTTATCCGCGCATACCGGCGCTATGCCTCTTCCGGTACTGCCGGCGGCCAGATCGCCTTGATGCCTTGAGATTGCTATATCCATTTCCTTATGGTAAGGCATGATGCAATGGGCACGCGGGCTAATGGCGAGATTCGGTTGTATTCCTTTTTGTTTTAATTCATTTATCTCATTAAGTAGGACGGCCGGATCCACAACAACTCCGTTGCCAATAACGCATCTGCATTTGGAAAACAAAACACCTGATGGTATCAAGTGCAGTTTGTATGTCTGTCCCTCGGCAATAATTGTATGCCCGGCGTTGTTTCCGCCTTGGAATCTCACAACATAGTCGGCTTGGCCGGCAAAAAAATCAGTTATTTTCCCTTTACCCTCATCCCCCCACTGAGCGCCTACAATCACGGTGATCGGGTTCATATTGTGTTTAATGTTTTTAATTTTTCAAATTGTGAATTTTTTTTGCGCATAAAATAGTGTTCCATAGCAGTCGCGCCACTGTAATAGGTCCGACTCCGCTCGGAGTTGGAGTAACAAATGCGCCGGCTTGCGCGATTTCTTCAACATTTACATCTCCATACATCTGGTTGTTTTCAAAGCATATTCCGGTGTCAATAACAATAGTTCTTGGGCTTACCATGTTTCCGCGTACAAGGTCTTTTTTTCCAACTCCGCTGACAATGATATCCGCATTGAGGCATTTTTCAGCTGTATCGCGCGTTGCGCTGTTGCATACTGTGACTGAACATCTTTCGTTCATCAGCATTATTGCGAGCGGTTTCCCAACCAAAGCCCCCATGCCCAATATGGTAGCATTTTTGCCTGGCAAGTCAACCCCTAATTCTTTTAAAATAGTCATTACAGCCCCGGGAGTGGGCGGAACCATAAAATTCGTTTTCATGACAAGTTTTCCCAAATTAATGTCAGTAAGGCAGTCAACATCTATTTTGGGATCAATTGCATTTAGAACCGCCGGAGTATAAAGGTGCTCAGGCAAAGGAAGCTGGACAATCAACCCGCAAATATTATCATCTTTTTGTATTTCAATAATTTTTGAGATAAGTTCATCCTGCGAAATTTTCTCCTCTATTTCCAGCATCACAAATTCAATGCCCGCTTTTTCAGCTGCTTGCTTTTTTTTGCGTACATATATTTGAGACGGTTTGTCATCTCCAACTAAAACAACAGCCAATTTTGGATGAATTCCGGCTTTTTTCAGCTTTTCAACTTCCAAAGCTGTTTTTTCTTTAATTTTGGTGGCAATTGGTTTGCCTTTTATAAGTTGTTCCATGGCATTTTTACTGGATCAACATTTTCATATTAGCATAACTATTTTTTCCAAGCAAATGTGCGAGTAAATTTAAGCTTTAGCATAACGCTGAAAAATTCAAATATGTCTTTATTGTTTAATTTTGATGCCCCGCGTTTTCTGTCAACAAATACAACAGGCAATTCTTTTACAGTGTAGCCGGCTTTTTCAACGAGCCATAACATCTCTTCTTGAAAGGCATAACCGTCGCTTTTTACAGCATCCAAGTTGATGTTAGTGAGAACTTTACGCCTGAATATTCTAAATCCTGAAGTAACATCCTTTGCGCGAAGTCCGAGCAGGAAACGGGCAAACCACATTGCGCCGTTTGACATGAATTTTCTTGTCCAATTCCAACCCTCTATTCTGCCGTGCCTAATTTTGCGCGACCCAATAACAAGATCAGCTGTCTGCGCGGCTTCAATCATGCGTAAAAGGTCGGACGGATTATGTGAAAAGTCAGCGTCCATTTGAGCTATTAAATCCGCTTCCATTGAAAGAGCTTTTTTAAATCCAACTATATATGCCGATCCAATGCCTCTTTTGCACGGTCTTTTAATCAAGCTTACAGGATAAACTTGAGATAGCTCTTCAACTTCGTCAGCAGTTCCATCAGGTGAGTTGTCATCAACTGTTATTACATTCAAATCAGGTATGTTCATCCTAAAAATTGCCTGTATTAGGCCTTTGATATTTTCTCTTTCATTGTATGTTGGAATAACAATAATAATCATGGTGCTATTATATCACAATGGAATGTTGAAACAAATGTGTATGTATCTTCTGTATTTTTTTGTGATTCGTAATCATTGACAAAAATCAAAAAAATCATTATAATCATGTGCAGTCAAGTTCAAAAAGGCACAACCAGTAGTTCATTTTCCGAGGGAGAATTCCATGTTTGATATCAAGCCGGATGAATGTTCATTAGTTGTCGGCCCTGTTCCAGTTGCGAGCCCGGCAAAATGCGTATTAGAACAAAAAGGGTGCAAAGGCGCAGCTAATGTTTTTGTCATTGGTTTAACAGAAACATTGCCGTGTTGCGAAAATTTTTTGTGCTTCAAAATGGCCAGCAATCGCGCTTGGCCACAAAAAAAATCAAAGGAGGATGCCGGTGGCGCGTCATTTTGGCTTTGATCCATGTTCGGATTTCAAGCCAAAAAACAGGCATTAGGGACAAAGATCATCCCTCTTGTCTTAAATTCCTTTTAAAAGGCGGTTTCACCAAATTATTGGGAATTTAAGATAAGGAGTTAAGGGATGATTTTTTGTTGACACTATGTTCGCTCAAATGGTAACATCTAAAAATACAGTATGATTTACCATTTTTACAGAAAATTAAATGATAATGAAGAAATTTGTTTTAATGTTGGAACAGAAGCGCAGTTAAGCAACCAAGAACAAGAAAAATTATCTTGGCTCTTGCGCGAAACATTTGAACAGGATAATTTTTCTGATTATACTTTTTTTGACAGATCAAAAGGCCAAATTGTGGAAATAGGGCCACGTTTGAATTTTGCGACTCCTTTTTCAACCAATGCAGTGGCTATATGCAATTCCTGCGGAATATCCGGTATAACTCGACTGGAAAGATCCAAAAGATATCTTATTGATAAAAATACAAATATAGCTGATTTTGTTAGCAACAATCATGACCAAATGACTGAGTGCGAATATACCGACCCAATTGAATCGTTTTCAGTGTTGATCAAGCCCGAAGATACTTATGAAATAAATATACTTAAACAAGGACCAAAAGCGCTTAAGGAAATAAATAAGGATATGGGATTGGGAATGGATGACTGGGACATTGATTTTTATTACAATTTTTTTTCGAGAGATCTTAACCGTAATCCAACTAATGTGGAGTGTTTCCAGCTAGGCCAGTCAAACAGCGAGCATTCGCGCCATTGGTTTTTCAAGGGACGCATATTCATAGACAACCAAGAAATGCCTGAGACGCTTTTTGAAATAGTCAAATCAACCTGGAAATCAAATCCAGAAAACAGCATTATCGCTTTTAAGGATAATTCCAGCTCAATTAAAGGAAATGAAACGAAATTGTTAATGCCTGCCATGCCCGATGGACCTTGTTCTTTTGATATTTGCAAGTCCATGCGCCATATAACTTTCAGCGCTGAAACGCATAATTTTCCCAGCGGAGTGGCTCCAGTGCCTGGTGGTGAAACAGGCACAGGCGGACGCATACGCGATACCCATGCCACAGGCCGCGGCTCTTTGGTTGGAGTTTCCACAGCCGGTTTTTGTACAGGCAATCTTAATATTCCAAATTATGAAATAGCCGGAGAAGACAAAGGAAAATTTGCCTATCCTTCAAACTTGGCTTTGCCTTTAAAAATTCTTATTGGCGAAAGTTTTGGGGCCTATGATTATGGAAATAAATTCGGAGAGCCATGTGTGCAGGGATTTACCAGAACATTTGGATTGGAAGTGGGTGATAAAGAGCGCAGGGAATGGATAAAGCCCATAATGTTTACCGGAGGGTTAGGCCAAATAGATTACAGGCACGTTAAAAAAGGAACAGCAGAAGCCGGCCAGCTCATTGTTCAGATTGGCGGACCGGCCTATCGAATTGGCATGGGCGGTGGCTCTGCATCAAGCATGGTTCAAGGAGAAAATAGACAAGATCTTGATTTTAATGCAGTACAAAGAGGCGATGCTGAAATGGAGCAAAAAGCCGACCGCGTAATACGCGCGTGTGTGGAAATGGGGGATAGAAATCCGATTTTAAGCATTCACGACCAAGGAGCCGGAGGTCCGTGCAATGTTATAACAGAGCTTATTGAGCCAACAGGCGGGAAAATTGATATAAGAAAAATTACAGTTGGCGATAAAACAATGTCCGTACTGGAATTGTGGGGAGCGGAATATCAAGAAAGAGATGCTATGCTTGTAAGCCGTGATCGCATTAATGATTTTAAGAAATTATGTGAAAGAGAAAATGTGAGTTGCGAAGAACTTGGAGAAGTTGATGGCAACGGCCGTATAGTTCTTTATGACAGTCAAAACGATGAAATTGTTGTTGATTTAGAATTAACTAAAATACTTGGCAAAATGCCTCAAAAAGATTTTAATTTCAAAACAGAAGTGAAGCATAATAATCCGCTTAAAATGTCCAATGATTTTTGTATTGAGGACGCCGTAAAAAAGATTTTCAGTCTGCCTTCTGTCGGGTCAAAAGAATTTTTAATAACCAAGGTTGACAGATCAGTTACCGGATTGATAGCAAGACAGCAGGCATGCGGGCCTTTACAGCTTCCTGTAAGTAATATCGCTATAATGGCGCAAAGTCATTTTAGCAAGAGCGGAGCTGTAATCTCAATTGGCGAACAGCCAATAAAAATGATTGTCAATCCTGAGGCAGGCGCGCGCATGGCCGTTGGAGAAGCCATTACAAATATGGTTTGGGCTAAAATTAACGGATTGGAAAATATAAAGGCCTCATTAAATTGGATGTGGGCCGCTAAACTGCCTGAAGAAGGATCTGATTTTTACAAAGCTGCAACAGCCACAAGAGATTTAATGATTAAAGTTGGAATGGCTGTTGACGGTGGCAAGGACAGTTTGTCAATGGCTGCCAAGGTTGGAGAAAAAATGGTTAAAGCGCCTGGACAGATGGTGGTTTCTGCCTATGCATCAATGCAAGATATTGAAAAATTTGTAACGCCTGATATCAAAATGCCGGGCAAAAGCTGTTTGGCGTTTATTGATATTTCAGAAGGAAAAAATAGGATTGGAGGATCTGCTTTGGCACAGTCATTTTCACAAATAGGGGATACAAGTCCTGATGTTGATGATCCGTTTATCCTTGTAAACGCATTTAATGCAGTGCAGGAAATGATTGATAATAATTTAATTTTGTCCGGACATGACCGCAGTGATGGCGGGTTGTTCACTTGCTTGGCTGAAATGGCTATGAGTGGAAATTGCGGACTGGATGTTTCAATAAATTCAACAAAAGATGCTGTAACTCAATTATTTTCCGAAGAGCTCGGTCTTGTAATAGAATATGAGGATAAAAGCGATATTACATCGGCAATAGAAAAAATATTAAGAAAATATAATGTCAAGGCGCATGTTTTGGGTCGAACTTTAAAAGAGCGCAAAGTAAATATATCAAAAGGACGGAAAAATATTTTCAAAGTTAAGACCGATATTTTGCGCCAATGGTGGGAGTCAACAAGCCAGCGTCTTGAGCAAGAACAGTCAGACAGTAATATAACAGATCAGGCAGTTCAAAATCGCCTTAATCTTGACAATCCGCGTTATTATTTGAGCTTTCAGCCAAAAGAAACCAGTAAGCGCATAATGGAGCAATCTAATAAACCAAAAGTTGCTATTATCCGCGAGGAAGGATCAAACGGAGACAGGGAAATGGCATCAGCATTTTACTCCGCAGGATTTGAACCATGGGATGTTAACATGGATGATCTGTTAAAACAAAGAATTCAACTTAATAATTTCAAGGGCATTGCATTTGTCGGCGGTTTTTCATACGCTGATGTATTGGACAGCGCAAAGGGATGGGCAGGAAAAATCAAGTTTAATGACAAGCTCAAACAAATGTTTTCTGATTTTTACAGTAGGCCGGACACTTTTTCCTTAGGCATCTGTAACGGGTGCCAATTAATGGCGCTTTTGGGATGGGTACCTTTTGAAGTTGAATCCGAATCTATACAGCCACGCTTCATACAAAATAAATCGCAAAAATTTGAGTCGCGCTGGGTAAATGTTGCAATAAAGGAAAGCCCTTCAATAATGCTTGCCGGAATGTCCGGATCAATATTAGGCGTATGGGTCGCGCATGGTGAAGGTCAATATTATTGTGTTGACAGCAGTATTACAAACCGAATTGTGAATGATAAATTATGCCCGATTCAATACACAGATCAAGCCGGACAGCCAACTGAATTATATCCGTTTAATCCAAATGGCTCGCAGTTTGGATTTGCATCTCTTTGTTCGGCTGATGGCAGGCATCTGGCTATGATGCCGCATCCGGAAAGGTGCTTTTTAAAATGGCAATGGCCATATATGTCAATGGATTGGAAAAACAATCTTTTGGCTTCTCCATGGATAAAAATATTTCAGAACGCTCGTAAATGGGTTGGGTAATACGTGTTTTAGTGGTATAATATAAGGGTCTATTGTCAAATACATGAAAATTTTAATACCAACTTTTGAGTATCCGCCGCAAATAGGTGGAATATCTTTTTATCTTTTGAATACGGCAAAAAACTGGCCAAAAAAAGATGATGAGATAGTTTTCTGCGCTCCGTCCATGCCAAATGATCGTGGTTTTGACGCAAAAAACAGCTGGAAAGTTTATCGCAAAAAATTACTTTTCAGATTTTTTTGGCCAAGGTGGGCTCGCATGATGTGGCATATTTTTAAAATAATCCGTATTGAAAAGCCGGATATAATTTTTGTTCACCATGCTTTGCCAATAGGGTATATAGCTTTGGTTATGAAGGTTTTATTCAAAATTCCTTATGTAATTTTTTTTCATGGCACTGACTTTGGGTTTGCAGTCAATAGCAAGTCCAAGCTCAAAAAACTGGAGTTTGTCATTAAAAAAGCCGATTATGTTGTTGCCAACAGTGAATATTTGCGAGATAGGATTAAAATGTATTTTAGCCATTTTAAGCCGGACATAAGAGTGGTTTATCCATGTCCGTCAATATGCGAGAAAATTGAGCCAAAATTATTGGATGAATTTCAAAAAAAATACAATCCGCAAAAAAGGCCGTTAATCCTTACCTGTGGCCGTCTTGTGAAACGTAAAGGACAAGATAATGTTATTAAATCACTTCCAATTGTCAAGGAAAAAATTCCAAACATCTTGTATTTGATTTGCGGTAATGGTTCTTATGAAAATGATTTAAGGATATTGAGCAAAGAATTGGATGTTGGCGGCAATGTAAAATTTATTGATTTTGTCGGCAAAGCAGAACTTCCATACATTTATGGAATTTCAGACATTTTTGTAATGCCCGGACGCCATGAAGTGAAAGATGATATTGAAGGATTTGGGATAGTGCTGTTAGAAGCTGCAATGTGTGGCAAACCAATAATAGCCGGAAATTCAGGTGGAATGCCTGAGGCAGTGATTGAAAATGAAACGGGATATTTAGTGGATGCTTTGGATATAGATCAAATCGCTGATAGAATAATAAAATTACTTACCAACAAGGATTTAGCAGATGATTTTGGAGAACGTGGCAGGCAAAGGATATTGAAAGATTTTGTTTTTTCAGAACAGCTGGAAAAGATAGCCGGCTGAAATTTATAATTTTGGATCAAACCATAGACAGATATAGAGCCACATTTGGATTGAAGAAATTTTAAAATCACGGGTTATGTTTAACGACAAAACAAATGAATATATTATTGATTTGGCGCGCAGGTCAATAACGAATTTTTTAAATAATGGTGTTATTTTGGAAATTGATGAGCAAGAATTGCCGCATCCATTACTGCTTGAGCAAAGATCATGTTTTGTTACATTGAAACTTGGTGGTAAACTGCGCGGATGCATCGGCCATATTGAGCCAATCCAAGAATTATACAGGGACATTATTGAAAATTCAGTATCAGCCGCTTTTGAAGACCCAAGATTCTTGCCTTTAAGATCTGGTGAGTTCAATAATTTGCACATAGAAGTAAGCGTTCTTACACGTCCGGTCAAGATTCAATGTTCAGACGCATCTGAAATCATTCAAAAATTAAATCCGGACGTTGATGGTGTAATAATAAAAAAAGGCAACAGAGGAGCAACTTATCTTCCGCAGGTCTGGAGCGAATTTTCAACTCCGCAAGAATTTCTTTCGTCATTATGTCTAAAAGCTGGACTGTTGGCTAACGAATGGGAGAAAGGAACTATTGAAGTGAGTATTTATCAGGCGGAAATAGTGGAATGAAGAAATATTCTTTATAAAATTTTGTTTTTAATGTATAATATAGGCGGTTAAGGGTCTGTTGCCAAATGCGCTTTCGTGACAAAATGGATAAATTATGAGACAAAATCGTTGATAATTCCATAGTTATCTTCGCTCGCTCGGAAAAGAAAAATTATCATTTTTCTTTTCTCTCGCTTCGCTTGATAAAAAATT
>JBDRCM010000014.1:0-5692 GCA_043821725.1 bacterium
TATGAATAAAAAATATCTTTTGTATGTAATCACTCCTGTTTTAGCTTTTGCAACGGTCGGTGCGGTTTATGCAAGCCCGACTGTTAATGGAAACAATAATCCGATGGGCGATATTGTCAATGCGATTGCCCAAAAATTTAATCTCAATGTCACTGACGTTCAACAAGTATTCGACGAACATAAAGAGCAAATGAAAGCACAACGTCAAGAGCTCTTTTCTGAGAAACAAGCAGATATGCAAAAAAAATTTGAGGAGCGTTTGACCCAAGCAGTATCTAATGGAAAATTAACCCAAGAACAAGTTGATAAAATCATAGCTAAAAAAGCGGAACTACAAGCAGAAAGGCAATATACGCAAAATGGACTGCCAGAACAAGATAGGACAACAGCCAAAGAACATATGGATTCTTTAAAACAATGGGCGACCGATAACAATATACCATTAGAATATTTACAAATCGGCGGGTTTAGAGGTACGAGATTAGGAAATGGATTTAGAAGACCAACGCAAAACGTATCCGCAGAATAATCAAAATCTAACACCCTCTATTTTTATAGCTAAGAATAGAGGGTTTAGGTTTTTAATATTTAAAAATGAATAACCATATCATAAAAAACATTTTGGCAAAAATTTTTAATTTTTTTTCAAAAATTTTAAAGTTAGCAAAACAACACAAAATTGTTGCAGGCATTGTCATAATTGTTATATTAATAACAATTTATTTAACGTATAATGCCTTTAGAAATAGTGCTGAAAACATAAGTTATTCCACTCAACTGGCAATTAAGGGAACCATTATTTCTTCAATTTCTGGGTCGGGCCAAGTCTCTGCATCAGATCAAATCGACGTTAAGTCTAAAGCATCGGGAGATATAGTGTATGTCGGCGTTAAAGAGGGGGAGACCGTAAAAGCCGGCAGATTGATTGTTCAAATTGACAACACAAGCTCCCAACAGTCAGTAAAAACAGCTCAGATTAATCTTGAAAAAGCGCAATTAACTTTGGAAAAAATGAAAGGGCTAACAACTGACGAAGGGACTCTAAGGGGTGACAAAGAAAAGGCTCAAGACGCTTTAGATAAATCTTATGAAGACGGTTTTAATGATGTATCTAATATTTTTCTTACTATGCCCTCTGTGGTCTCTGATCTCCACGGTATTATTTTTGATTCAACGATCAAAACTTATCAGCAAAATATTGATTGGTATGTTGGATTAATAAGCTCTATAGACACTTCGACTAAACCAAAAGAATATAAGGATCGAGTTATTACAGCATATAATTTAACTAATGACGCTTATGAAAAAAATGTTGAAAATTTTAGGACAGCCTCAAGAGAATCCGATAAAGATACTATTTATAATCTTATTTTAGAAACTTATGACACCGGCCAAAAACTTTCTGACGCTGTTAAGATAATGAGTAATTTTATTGACTACGCAAAAAAAACCTTAGCTGATAAAAATATCTCAGCACCCGAAGCTCTCACAACTGACCAAAATTCTCTAAATGGTTATACCGGAACTACCAACGGATATCTTTCAACTCTTTTATCGGATAAAAGCACCATTAATAACAATAAAGAAAATTTAATAAATACAGGTTTTGATATAAAGGATCAAGAAATACAGATTAAACAATTAGAGGATACTTTAAATGATGCAAAAAACACATTAGAAAATTATTATATCAGAGCTCCTTTCGACGGAGTGGTAGCAACTTTAAATTTTAAGAAAGGGGACTCTGTATCTAACGGATCTACTATTGCTACGGTTATAACAACTCAAGGCATTACAGAAATTCCTTTTAATGAAGTTGATATAATAAAAATTGAAATCGGACAAAAAACAAACCTTACGTTTGACGCTATAGACGAACTAACCATTGTCGGTCAAGTTGTTCAAGTAGATGTTTTAGGAACAGTAAGTCAGGGCGTTGTAAACTATAATGTAAAAATTGCTTTTGATACTCAAAACAGTCAAATAAAACCAGGCATGAGTGTTTCTGCTGATGTAATCACAAATGTTAAACAAAATGTGATAACTGTGACAAACTCAGCAATAAAATCGCAAGGAGACACAAATTATGTTTTAGTAATGGAAAATGGTATTTCTAGTCAAAAAACCGTTGAAGTGGGGTTATCAAACGACACAAACACAGAAATTTTATCAGGTTTAGAGGAAGGAGAAACTGTTATTACCCAGACCATAATCAGCACAACAGGGACAACGCAAAATAATTCGGGCGTGAATATACCAGGCATCACTGGAGGTGGCGGAAATTTTAGAGGCACATTCGGCAGATAAACAATTATGATAGATTGTAAAAATATTGTTAAATCCTATAAAAATGGAGACATAGAAACCATTGTATTAAGGGATGTTTCTTTTAAAATACATAACGGTGAGTTTGTGGCGATAACAGGTCCTTCTGGCTCTGGCAAGTCAACTTTAATGCATATTTTAGGAGCATTAGATTCTCCAACCAGTGGCACTTATCTGTTTGATAATCAGGATGTTTCAAAGATGCTGGAAGAATCGCTGGCAAAAATTAGAAAAACCAAAATTGGTTTTGTTTTTCAGGCATATAATTTATTGCCGAGAGCAACTGTTTTACGCAACGTTATGCTTCCTTTAATGTATGCCGGAGTTGAAAAACAAAAACGAGAAGAAAAAGCAATTGAGGCACTTATTGCATCAGGACTTTCAGACGACCGCTGGCATCATTTTTCAAATCAGCTTTCTGGAGGGCAAATGCAAAGAGTAGCAATTGCCAGAGCATTAGTAAACAATCCTTCATTAATTTTAGCTGACGAACCAACCGGGAATCTTGATACAAAAACAGGGGAAATTGTTTTGAAAACTTTTCAAGAATTAAACCAAAAACACAACAGAACGATTATTCTTATAACTCATGAAAGATATGTAGCTGAACATGCAAATAGGATTATATACATTTTAGACGGGAAAATAATTGAAGACGAAAAAAATATTAAAAGACGAGAGGCTGTCAGGCAATGAAATTAGAAGATTTATTAGAAGAAACTTTTTCTGCTTTAACTGTAAACAAAATGAGATCTGGTCTCACGATTTTAGGCATTGTTATTGGAATCGCCTCAGTTATTGCTATGGTTTCAGTCGGACAAGGGGTAAAAGGATCTATTGAGGCAAGTATACAGTCTATTGGATCGAATTTAATAATGGTTATGCCTGGAGCGCCAAGAGGGGTGGGCATGCAGGTTTCATCTGGCAGAGGATCGGCACAAACCTTAACTCAAGAAGATGCCGACGCCATACAATCAGAAATTTCATTAGTTAAAGCCGTTGCTCCTGAAATATCAAGAAAATACCAAATCACTGCTAAAGGTACAAATACAAACACATCGGTAATTGGTACAAATGCGTCATATCCTGAAGTAAGAAATGTTGAAATAGACACAGGATCTTTTATTACAACACAAAATATTTCAAGCTTGTCTAAGGTAGCAATCTTGGGCCCAACAACACGGGACGACCTTTTTGGTGAAAATACAGACCCGATAGGCCAAAGTATAAAAATCAATCAAATAAATTTTAAAATAATCGGCGTTACAAAAGCAAAGGGCGGAAGCGGGATTTCCAATCAAGATGATGTAATTTATGTCCCGCTTTCAACAGCACAAACGTTTCTTGCGGGTGATAATTTTATTTCGCAAATAAGTGTTGAAGCTAACAGCCAAAAAGATATGGCTACTGTTCAGCAAGAAATAACAAATATTCTTTTACAAAGACACAATATATCAAATCCACAATTAGCTGATTTCCAAGTTTTAAATCAAGAAGATATCGTTAGCGCAGCGTCCACAGTAACCAACACTATGACTCTGCTGTTAGCCTCAATCGCTGGAATCTCTCTCGTTGTAGGAGGAATTGGAATTATGAATATGATGCTAACAACCGTGACTGAAAGAACTCGAGAAATTGGCTTAAGAAAAGCTATAGGAGCTGATGCTAAAGATATAAGTTTGCAATTCCTAGCCGAATCTTTTGTTCTAACTTTTTTAGGAGGAGCTATCGGAATTGGTTTGGGCTGGCTAGTAGCTTTTTTAATCACAAAATTTGCAGGAATCAATACACAAGTTTCATTAACATCCATATTATTAGCATTTGGCGTTTCTGCTGTAATCGGAATTATTTTTGGATATTATCCCGCTCGCAGGGCATCAAAACTAAATCCAATTGAGGCGTTACGTTACGAATAAAATAAGCTCGTTTAAAATTTGCAAAACGGGATAAATGGTACAATAAAATTCTGCTGAAATTAACCAAAAGGTTATATAAAGCAAATTTCTAACTTTATGAATAAAACATTACTTATAATTATATTAATTATCATTTTTGCAGGAGTAGGCGGAGGCGGATTTTATGCTGGCATACAATATAACAAATCACAAAGCACAAACAGATTCGCTAATTTTCAAGGAACTAGAAACGGAAATTTTAACGCACAAAATACACGACCAGGAATTATTTCGGGTAGCATCGTTTCAAAAGACGACAACAGCATTACTTTGCAGTTACAAGACGGAAGTTCAAAAATAATTTTTTATTCAGAAACAACTCAAATAGGAAAATTTGAAACAGGTACTGCAGAAGATTTGTTTGAGGACCAAACAATCACTGTTAATGGGACAACAAACCCAGATGGAAGTACAACGGCACAATCAATCCAAATTAGACCTGCTGGTCAAGACAGTCCCGGTCTGGTACAATAGAATTAAAATTTAATTTAATTAACATCCATGGATAAAACATCTGTAATAATTATTTTAATATTAGTAATTTTAGTTGCAGGATTTTTTTATTTTATTCAACCTAAAAATATAAACATGAACGAAAATCAAAATCAACAAACAGAAGAAAATCAAAACTCTACAAATTTTAATGTTCAAGGAATGAATGTAGAAATTTTACAACAGGGGTCAGGAGAGCCAACAAAGTCAGGAGACAAAGTTACAGTAAATTATGTTGGCACATTGCAAGACGGAACAAAATTTGATTCTTCAATTGATAGAGGACAACCATTTGTATTTACTTTGGGTCAAAACAGCGTTATTCAAGGATGGGAATTAGGAGTTATTGGTATGAAAGTTGGAGAAAAAAGAAAATTAACCATACCATCAGAATTAGCATACGATGAAGCCGGAGCTGGCGGAATAATTCCACCAAACGCAACTTTAATTTTTGAAATCGATTTATTAGAAATTAATTAATACTATTAATAAATAAAAAAAATATGTTTTTTGCAATTGTACTTATAGTTATTGGTTTGTTTTTGTTATTAAACGCATTAGGAATTTTGTCAGGAAGCTTTTGGGGATTTTTTTGGGCAGTAATTTTTCTTGCGCTTGGATTCAAGCTACTAATAAAGCGAGGATGCTGTCCAATGTGTGACTGGGGAAACTGGAAAAAAAGAATGAACGATGATTGTTGTGGAAGTCACAGACACGATAACGAACAAAACTAAAACTAATATTTTAAAAAACCCGCATAATTGAAGTGTACCCCGTTTAGTGGACACTATAAATGTCCGCTTTTTGTATTGAAGTGATATATTGAATAATTAAAGTAAATTAAACAAAAACAATATGAGCAAAAGAATATTTACGCAAGAACAAATCGAAGAAATATCGAAGAACAAGAACATAGCAAG
>JBDRCM010000015.1:0-17444 GCA_043821725.1 bacterium
TGTGCAGGTTAAAAAAGATATTCAAGAGTTAAAACTCAAGAAAAAGCAAAATGGGGAAATTACTTTGGAACGCATAAAAAACATCTTTTTGTACCCAATTAAAGCCAAAAAAGAGTTTTTAAATACAAAAGATGAAAATAAGGAAAAAATAGTTAAAACGCTACTTTGGAACGCTGAAGTGAAGAAAAAAAAAATCGCTAACTTTGGCTTTAAAGAGCCCTATGATTTGCTCTCAAAAGTACCAAATAAAAGCGATTTTTTATTAATGCGGAGAGGGTGGGATTCGAACCCACGGTGCGGTTTTAACGCCGCACAACACATTAGCAGTGTGCCGCTTTCGACCAACTCAGCCACCTCTCCATGAAACCTGTGGTTATCAGGTCTGCGATTAAATACACTTTTACAGCGAAATTAAAAGCGTGTCTTTTTTTAAACCACCGGTCAATAATTGTGCAATTGGTATAATTCTATCAAATTTGTGGAAATAGTCAACCCGTGAATATGTGTCCTATTTGAAAAAAAACCATTCATTTGGTATTATGGGTCTGTTGCCAAATACCATTTCGCTACGAAAGCGCATTTCGCGACAGACTCTTATTAGATCAATATTGATTCTTATTCATTTAACTATCTTTTATGTCATGGCAAGATATTGTAATTACACTGGCTATCTTAATTTTCTCTCTTTCCCTGTTCCCTCAAGTATATTACGGATTCAAGGAAAAAAAAGGTTTTATAACTTACGCGACATCAGCGCCCACATTTACTGGTCTATATGTAATCTGCATTGCGTATTACACTTTGGGCCTATACTTCTCCACTGCGCTCTGCTTTATAACCGGCACGATTTGGCTGGTTTTGTTTATGCAGAGATTAAAATACGGGCCTGCATCTGAAAAAAGTTTTGTTGGATAGCAAACAGACAAGCCCGCCCATGGTCGCTCCATTACATCATAATTCATAATCCTTATTCATAATTCATAAGCCCTCTAAAAATGACTAAAGCGCTAAAAATTTTCCTTGCACTGCTCGGCCTATACGTGGCCGTTTCAATGATATCCAACATATTTGATAATGATTTCGGCTGGCATCTTCGTTTTGGACAACAGGCTCTAACCGGCCAATTTCAATATACAGACGGATACACATGGACATTCCTCGGGCAAGAATGGATAAATCATGAATGGGGTGGCGATATGCTATTCTGGCTGATTTATGATAATCTTGGCTATTTCGCCCTTGTTATTCTAACAAGCGCATGTTTGTGGCTTGCTTTTTTGCTTGCGCCAAGAATATTTTTTAAAAAAATTACACTGCCCTCAATAACCATCTCTCTTTTATTGCTGATCTCAATTAAATTCATAGCAATGATGCGCCTGTCAATGCTTAGCTCTATTTTTTTTATTGCAATCTGGTGGAGCTTGGAAAATATTAATAGAAAAAAAATAATATGGATCTGGCCACCTTTGCTGTGGCTGTGGTCGGCGCTTCATGGAAGCTGGATCCTTGGATTTATAATCATCAATATATATATTTGGGGGAATGTGCTGTGTAAATTGCTTAGCATGTATTTTGCGCGAACAAAAATTAAGGCGCTTGGAAATTCCGAGTGGTTGGCATCTTTTAAAAACTGGCTTGAACAAAATATATGGAGCTGGAAAACAATAATAAGAACAATGGGCTGGCAAATTTTATCAGCATGCGCCATTATAATAAATCCTTATGGAATCAAAATATGGACTGAAATTTTAAGTTATTTTTCCAACTCATATTACAAGTCATATATTAACGAATGGCTACCAACTTATGCTTTTCCGATTCACAGCCAAATGCTGGTTATTGCCGGCGTTGCAATAACCATTGTGATAATCGGCTTAAAAACAAAAAAAATATCGCCGGTTCAAACGCTTTTATTCATTGCCCTGTTTCTTTCAGCTTCGCAGTACAGGCGCAACTGTATGTTTTTTGTTCTGGCTTGTGCTCCTGTCTTGCTCGCCGGCTGGAACCATATATCGTCAGAATTGCAAAAAATCTTTTTATTGGAAGATGATTTAGCTGTTAAAAAGAGGTCTTTAATCAAACCGTCCGCAATGCTAAGGGCAAGCGGATATTTTATTTTAATAGCAATTGTCATAACCGTTATGATAGCAAGCAGTCCTATCAGATACAGCAATGACGGTTGGAGCGACAGCGAACTGCTGTTGAAAAATAATTTTCCTGCTTCAGCGGTTGAATATTTAAAATATGATTCTAACGACAAAATAGTCAGGATATTCAATGATTACGGCTGGGGAGGATATATGATTTGGGAACTTCCAAACGGGCTGTTGCATATTGACGGCAGATCGCCCGCAACATGGAAAATTGAAGGCAATAAATTTCTACTAAAGCATCACATTGATATTCTTACAAATTTAAACCAGCTGATAAAGCTGGAAAAAAGCAACGTTGACTATGTTATTTTGGCAAACCGAACTTCTGAATATTCCTTGCCAAACTGGTTTAATAAAATGATTTTTACAAGCAAGCGATTGGATAAGCTTTTTGATGGATTTTCCACTCCGCTGATTACAGAGCTTAACCAAAGCGCGAATTGGCAAATTATTTATCAAGATAACATCGCAATTGTTTGGAAAAGATTACCCTCTGGCTAAAGCCACTCCGCACACGATTTCAGCTCCTGCCTTCTTAAGAGCGCGAGCGCATTCCTGCATTGTGGCTCCGCTTGTATAAACATCATCAACTAAAATTACGTTAAATTCTGACCTTTGGCCAACAGGCCGATCGCAAACAAAAGCGCCTTTCATATTTTGCGATCTTTCCGTTTTATGCAGGTTGGCCTGCTGATTTGTATTTTTTATCCTTCTCAGACAAAAAAAATCTTGTTCTGATCTGTTATTTTCTTTGCAAAAATAATCTCTTATTCGGACGGCTATAATTTCAGCTTGATTAAACCCCCTAAACCTTTGGCGCAATGGATGCAGAGGAACCGCCACCACATGAAAATCGCGCAAATTATTGCCTTTAAAATGAAAACCGCTTTCTTTAATTCCCTTTTGCACAAGCGCGCAAATCGCAGATTCAGCATCTTTTGCAAATGAATATTTGAATATTTTTATTATATCTTTTACAGTAGGATTTTTTTTATAACTAAAAAAAGCTGTAAGCCCGTCCAAAGGCGAAACAGCTTTACATTTATCGCAAATTTCACAAAGGCCAACAGAACCTGTGGAACTATCTTCACTTTTGCATAAAGGACAGGCCCTTTCTTTATCTGCATGCAATTTGTGCAAGCAATCGTAGCATAAAAAGGATCCCTCTTTTCCACAACCCGCACAAAAGCATGGAAACAAAACATCCTTAATGAATTTTAAGATCCCCTCCTTCATAATTTTGCTTTTTTTATTGGTCTGCCTAACTGCAGATAAACTTACCTGTGGGCGCTATTGTATATTACAACTAAATTATCAAATTTACTTCCATTCAAAACTGCCAACAACCCAACTGCCTGAACTCTTAATGACTGTTGCTGTGGCTTCCTGCTGATAATTTGATTGCACGCCTGCTCTTTCTTCATCCCTGATGGTTTGAATATCAACGCTGTATTGTTCCGAGCCCAGGTCAGTAAGATTGGCGCTTATAACCTTTGTAATAACGCGTGAAAATTCATTGGATTGCGCGCCTGTCATCCTTTTGCTTAATTCACTCCACAGCCGGCCTGAAACCAATGATTCCACGTCTTTGATATTTTGATAATCATTTTGCGATGAATAGCTTCCGTAACGCTCAACAAATGTCTTAGCTATCTGCTTGGCCGCATTTTCTTCTGCTTGCTGGGTTGTCATGGGCTTTAAATATGTATTTGGGATGCTTGTTGCAACGCCGGCTTGAGGCGCTTGGATTGATGGCTGTTGACTTACAGAGCCATCCGGCAAAATTATCTGATTTTGCTGTTGGGTGGCAGGCGTTTGCTGTTGTTCCGCTTTATTGTTTGCCCTGATTGTTAAATAAATGCTTACTGCAAGTACAACCAATGCAATGGCGCTTAAAATTATGAATAATCTTGTTCTTAAAGGCATAGTAATTGCATTATTTTTTTTAATTTTTTATTGTTTATCTGTACAAATTATGAGCGTTGTTTACACTTATCAATATTTAATTGTCATTCTGAACGGAATGAATGAGCGAAGCGAATGAATGAAGTGAAGAATCCCTTAGATAACACGAGAGGGATCCCTTCATTTCATTCAGGGCAAGCTCTTCGGTCGCGGAGCTTATCCCGACTTAGTCGGGACTTATCCCGACTTAGTCGGGACCTATCCCGACTTAGTCGGGACTTATCCCGACTTAGTCGGGACTCAGGATGATAGGACAGATCCTCATTATGACAGATAAGACGCTCAGGATGACAGATAGCTGTCAAAATATAAAGGTGCTAATAACTTTAGGATTTCTGATAGTCATCTTTTGGTTATTATCATCCAATTTAAAAAACATAATTCGGAATGATAGCGCTATTGTTCCCTATCCCCCATACTGCTTTTTAAATTCTTCTTTTGCTTTTTCAATTTCCAAAAGCTGTTCCGGATTTGTGGTGACAAGCTGATCTTCAGTATATGATGCCACAACTTTAATGGCCGCGTGCTTGTTGCCGGCAAAAAATATACCCTCGCCAACTGCGGCTTCAAGCAGTAGATACTTTTCGCTTTCAGTAAGCATAAATACATCCTTAACAGTATCAATTGCCGCTGGCGACTGTCTCATTAAAAGCTGTAAGGCTGAATTGCTCATGATTGAATGCCCATACTGCGAACCGAGAAAATCGCTTACATCCTGTGTTATAGTTGTGACTCCAAGATAATATTTTCTGCATCGTTTTACAAGCGCGTAAATAAAGCGCGCGCTGTCCTCATGTTGCATCAACCACCATGCCTCGTCAATTGCCAAAATTCTTTTCTTGCGCTCGGACCGCACCACATTCCAAATATAATTTACAATGGCGTAAATCGCCATGGCTCTTAGCTCTTCCTCAAGATCACGAACACTGAAAATCACAAGCTGATTTTTCATCTCAACATTGGTCGGCGAATTAAACAATCCGCTGAAAGTGCCTTCGGTGAATTTACTTAATTTTAAAACCAGTTCTTCAGAGCCGGTCATTCCCTGCAAAATCTCCTGCAAATCTTGTACAATCGGCGCTTGTACTCTGTTTAAGTCAGCATCAGGCGTAATGTCTTTTTTAGCGTACGTCTCAATGAGCGCTCTGTCGATAATTGAATCCTGTTCGGTCGTAAGTCCACCGAGCATTATTCTCAACAGCCCTTTCATTGTTATTACAGCTCCCCTGATAATATCTTCAGTTGAAACATCATCGCCCATTGGGCGAGGCAGATCAAACGGATTGACTTTACTTTCAGATGACAAAGATATGTTGACATAAGTGCCTCCAACCGCCTCGCACAAATGCTCATATTCTCTTTCAGGATCTATTACAATAACATCAGTACCCATCATCATTGAACGCAAAATTTCCAGCTTGATCGCATAACTTTTGCCAGCTCCGGCAGTGGCAAAAACGCACATATTGGCGTTCTGCAAAGAAAATCGGTCAAAAAGAATTAAGCTATTATTGTGACGATTGATTCCAAACAAAATTCCATTGTCAGAAGTAAGCTCAGCAGAAATAAAAGGAAAAGAAGCCGCTATAGGCGATGAGTTCATGTTAAAAGCAATTGAAAGCTCATCATTTCCAAGCGGAAGAGTTGAATTAAATCCCTGCTCTGCCTGATATAAAACCTTACGGCTGTAAATCAACTTCGATCCAAATATGTTTTCAATATCTTCAGTTGTAAGGTCAAGCTCTTCCTTTGACTTGCTGTATATTGTTACGTAAAAAGCAAACTGGAAAAAATGCTCAATGCCCTGTGTCAAATCATCACGCAGTCCTTCAATGTCGCGCAAAGCGGTTTCTCTCAAAGGATCTCGCGGGGCTCCTTTTTCAGAATCAGAAGTTAGTTGTGCTTCAAGCGCGCCTACTTTGTTTTTCAACTGTTTTAAAATTATTGCTGACTTTACCGGATAGAAAAACATGCTGATATCCATTGTTATTGACAAATTGATTATTGGCGAGCTCCATCCCACTGAAATATACCGCGGATAAGTGATCACAAAAATTGTCCTGCAATATATGTCTCCAATCTTAATAAAGCTTGGCTCTATATTAAAAGCTGCCGGCGCCACTAAATCGCGGATAGAGACAGTTCCTGCTCTATACTCTCTTTCTTCCTCCAAACTAATCAAGTCTTGCTGTTCAAGCTCAACTTCCTTGGCAAGTTTTTCAATTTCAGAGCGCGACTTTGCCGTTGTTTTTGTTAATTTTGGTTTAAATGCCATAATTATTCTACTCTAATATTATCAACTGGCGCCAAATATTGGCTGAATGCTATGTCCGGATTATATGTTGAATACATCACTTCTATAAGCGACTGCGTATCCAATCGCACAACTTCAAGATTCATACTTTGCAGGCCTCCTTCAACAAGGCGGACTCGCAAATCAAGATCATGCTTTCTCTGTTGTAATCTTTTTTCTTTTAAACTAATAATTTTTACAGGGTTTAACAGTTCGCCCATGCGCGACCAAAAACTTTTCTTTTTGTTTGAAAGCGGGTCATAAGGCACAATTACGAAAAACTGCTTACTCATTATTTTTCCCATGCTTACAAGCTCTGAAACAAATGACCTGTAGTCTGCTATTTGTGCTCGCAAAAGCTCATTTGCCTGTGCTCTTTCCTTTACCAAAAGATTGTCAAGGTATGGCTTAATGTAAAGCTGGCGCGATTGAATCACTATCTGCATTGGAAAGTCCAATGAATTTAAAAAAGACACGTACGCTGAAACAATTGCATTCTGCTCATCTTCGTTTTTAAGAGCAAAATTAATGCTGGAAACCATAAGTATAGCGCGCAAAGTTCCATCCTTCATTATTATTGTATCTAATTTTATTTCCGCAAAGGGAAGGTGCTGTTGTGCTGATGGAATTGATCCTTGCCTTTTTTTTGCTTTTTTATTTTTCATAGTTATTGTTCCGCTTTATAATATCCGCCGGTATTAACTATCAATGAAAGATCGCGCATGCGATTGTAAGAAACGCGAGGCAAGCGCTTGATAACCTCAGCCGGCTCAACTTTAGATCTTTCCTGCAATTCCTTGAGCTGTTCCTTTGTGTAGTCATGCCTCCAAATTCTTCTGCTCGGCCTTCGCATTGTTTGAGCGATATTTAAAATAAAATAATGAAATGGCTGACCGTTGATCTTTACAAAAGCAAGAATAAGGGCGCTGACTCCAAAAAAAGCAAGTAGAAAAATGAATAAAGTCGTATCAGCCAGCTTGTAGATAATGAAAAGCAAAAGTGAGGTACTAAGAAGAATAATAAACTGGCGTGTAGTCACTGGTCCGAATATTTTATCTTCAACATCAATAAATTGTGGTATGACGAATTGATCCATAAATTACAGTTCGTTTTCCATATTGACTATCGCTTGTATTTCCGCAAGAGTTATATCGCCATTGCGATCTTTGGCGCCTGTTGCAATGGCTATTTCCAATTTCTGCCTGCTTAAAAACGCCTTGCTTACTGATTCCATATAATTCAAATAAAATGGACTGCGCTTAAGCGCTTCCAATCCATCCAAATACAGCAAATATGATTCATCCTTAAGATTTATAAGTTTTTGTTTTAACCGTCCTGCTGACTGATTAGGATCGTCTGAAAGCCGTCTGAAATCCTCTAAAGTGAAATATTGAATTTCATCAACCGGCCCCATTTCTCTGGGCTGTTCAACTATGTCATGAATAACTTTTGTCTGCAAGCGTTGAGAATTAAGCTCTAATTTGTCCAAAGGCGCATTTTTTTGTTCATTTTTGATTATTTGATCAACAATTTTGGGAGTTGTTGTTTTGGTAATGTCTGAATGCTTAAAACTATTAAAAGGCGTGGATCGCGCTGGCAGTTGTGGCTCTTTATACGCAACAGGAAAATCATCTAAATCCGGAACAATAGCGCTTTTGTTAATGCTTTGATCTATCAAATCTAAAATATTTTTTGCTTGCTCATCATCTAATGCCATTCCGCCTTCAAGCACAGGACGGATAAGAGAACCCATTGTTTGATTTTTGTCGCGTACGCCTTTAAGCCCAAGTTGGACTATTGTGCGTAATCTGTTCCTGTTGTCAGGAGTAACTTCAATTTTGATTTTCTTCATTATTTCACTTACCTGTCCCAACCTGTCATTGCTGGCCAATGGCAAATGGGAAAATTTTGAGTCAACTTTTTCCTGCAAAGGCGAGCTGTAATCAACATTGTTTAAAACCTGCGATTCTTGTGCCAGAATATTTTGATCAACGGGTTTTTTAAATAGCGCAACTTTCGCTGGTTGTGGCGCGACCTGTTTGGCCGGCTGTGGATCAGGTTTAGCCGGCTGTTGTCCCAACTTGACCGGCTGTGGCGCCGGATTACTTGGCTGAGGCACAATCTGTTTTGCAGGGTTTGGCATTGGTTTAGCCGGCTGTGGTACTGATGTTTCCTCCTTCATTTTTCTCACCTGATCCAAAGTCATGCGCTCGGTAGTGCCGTCGGCTTTTTTTACTAAAATTGTGGGTTGTTGATTTTGGTCAGGCATACTATTTGTAAAGTTCTTTTTTGCGCAATAGAAGAATTATACTTAATGCCTCGCGCAACCATGATAAATATATTTCCTTTTCTTCTTGGCCTTTATATATTTCAGATATAAACTGCTCTTGGGCTATCAAGTCAATGTTTTCACCATAAACAACTGAGGAATACTTCTCAATCAAACTGTTGAATCTTTCTGAATTTTTTTTTGTAAGGTCAATGAGTATGAATTCGTTGCTGTCAGCCAAAGCGCGGGATATAAAATTAGCAGTTGCTTCAAAGCGCTGATATGTTGGCTCAACGCGCAAACAGGCGGACAGATATTCGCGAATTGGAATGCCCATGACAATGCCGTGGTAAAAAAAGTTTTTTAAAAGAATTTGCTGTTCGCGCGGAGGCATTTTTGGAAAGGCATTCCAACAGGTATGCGCTATTAAAACCAATAAAAATGCTTCCTCCCATGTGTATAATTTATCGCAATCCTTAATCTCATAAGAAGAAGCTGGAAGCGAAGCAATAAGAGCGCTTATGTATTCGTCGTTTTGATCCATTTTCATTATATGGTTGAGAGTATTTGCAAAAAAAGCGTCATTGTAAAACAATCCTTCTCCGTTAATTATTTCTTTAAATTCAATCAATGTGTAGGGCTTGAAATTTTTTCCTCCTTTAAATAGGCCTATTCCCGCGGAAATCATGCGCAGTTCAAGCAAAAGCGCTTTTCTTATGTCCTCTGATTCAGGGCTTAGCAAAAACCAATAAACAATATAATGGCTTAACATCTTGATTATTTGCTTGTCAGTTTCATCTTGCGCTGTTTTTTGCTTTGATACTTCCAAATATGCTACTTGCTCGTAAATGGGCTCAAGCGCTGAATAAATTTCTTCAATAAGCTCAATGTTTTTGGCGAGCATGGCATCTTTTTCTTCATATAAAAGAGAGACTGACTCTACTGTGTCATTCCAGTTTCGCTTGCAATAATCATAAATGCGAAGATATTCATTTTCTTGTGTTTCAATGCCTGCTTCATTTGGCACGGCTGTTGGCACTGTTGTATTTGGTTGTGTTATTATTTCTTCCTCCATAATTATTTAAATATTTCTTCATTCCAATGAAATTTTTGGTCGGATTCGTTGAAAAACAGTGCGTCATTAAATCTAACTTTATGCTTTTTCGGCAAATTCTCAATCAGATTTAATAATAATTCCATCTGTTCGTGGTCATTTAAATCAACTTTTTCCTTTACAACTAACAACAAACTTTTTACAAATTGTTCATCTCTGGTTTCAAACCATGCAATTATTTCTTTCCACGTCTTAAGCCATGCTTTAATGTCATTGCCTTTTTTTAATTCTTCAAGATATTTTTTTTCAACGCCTTTTTCCCATTGTTCTGATGACTGAACGCTTGTGTCTAAAGATTTCCATATTAAATTGCTTTTTAATTGCATATATATGAATAAAATTTGCTTTATAACATATTTATTCACTATATTTAAATCCTTAAAAGCGTTATTTTCATTTAAGAAGTTATCAATAATACCTGCTTGATCGCTTGTATAGCCGGAACAAAATTTATTGAATTTTTCAATCCACCAGGAAACCATATACCCTTCTTTTTCTCCGATGATAATACTGTGGTTCTGTTTTATGCTTTCAGCCATTTTTTTTGATTCTTCTTTAAGCAAATCAATAAAGCGAAGATCTAAAAAGTATTTTTTAATTTCATTGAAAAAATTTAATCTAAAAGTCAGGATCATTGGTAAAAACTGTCCTTTTAAAATCACATTTTGGCGAGTATTTCCTAAATTTTGAAAATTCAAGTATGCTGATAGCGCGTAAAAACGCGAGTAAAAAATTTGGCTTTTTTCATCAAGCTCTTTAAAAAATATGGTATTTAAAGTCCACATTTCCAATTTATTCAATATGATATCAATCAGTCCTTGCTCGCCTCCATTTACAACTTCTATAAGCGCTCCCAATAAAAGCAGTTTTGTTCTGTCCTTGGCAAGATCTTCACGCTTTACTTGTTGCCAGCTTTTCTGGTTATATGCGCTAATATTTTTTTTAACAACTTCTAAAATATTCTTATTTTCAAAGTCAGTATTCTTTGGAAAAAGAATTTTTATGTTTTTTTGTAGATCAAACATAAATAAATTATTCTTTATTTGCTAAATTCCATCTCCAGTTTCATAATGCTGTTGCATTTCAGAAGCATCTGTTTCTGGTGCTTGACCAGGTTCAAGCGGTGGAGAATATGCAGGCAATTGGTATTCTGGTGTTCCAAACTTACCGCCGTTATATAATTGAATAAAATCACTAATATTTTGTATGTGATAACTATTGCCGTGAATATCAGCTAAATCTATGTTCATTCTGCCTGTGTTCATAGCTTTAACCGGCTCAATACCTGTTTTTTTGGCCAATGACATTAGCATATCAACCGGATTTCTTCTAATTCCTTTGGCTAAAACGCGTCTGGCAAACTGTGAGCATGTTACAGCTCTTCTTTCTTTAGCTGTGTTTTTGCCCTTATATAAATCAGCAAAACTTGACATATATGCCTCCTGCAAAGCCGATGTTTCACCTGTCATGAAATTTGTTCCTCCTATTACCAAAGTTCCTTTGTGGTTCTTAAAATCAGCTTCATCTTCCAAAGAGCTTAATCCGGCCACATGGTTTAAAAATCTTGGAGTTGTATTTGCATGTGTTGACAAGGTTGAAATATCACCTCTCATTACACCATATTTGTCATCATCCAAATCAAGCATTACTCCTTTTGTTTCACTTAATCTTGATGCATAAGCATGGGATTGCGCAGCCGCCCTATTATTGCCCGGGAGTTTAGCTTCTTCAACTAAAATATTATTTTTTGCATTAACATGTCCAACAGGAACATAAAATTTTTCTCCATTTTTCATTGTTATTTGCCGAGCATGACCACCGTTTTCAGGATGAGTTGTTCCTGTAACTTTTTCACGCAATTCAGTTAAAAACTGGAATTGGGATTGATTATCATTTATTTTTTGTTTATACTGTGCAAAATTGTTAGAAACAACTAATGATTCAAACTTTTCTTTTCCAACTTTTTCTTTTATTGATTGGGTAACATCAGCGCCGTCAGCTGTTACAAAATTCCCTCCTTTATTTTCCATTGCATGATATACATCAGCAACTGAAAACCCATGCTTTTCGCCTGCATCCAATACATCGCCCATTGTATCATGTTGTTTAGCAAAATCCCAATCCATTCCTGTTGCAACCAAGCTTTGTAAAACATTAATTTTTTTATCTTCAAAATCATTTTCATCCCAATTAAACATTTCTTTTGCTTTGTTTTTAAGCACTGGGTCATCCCACATTGAAATCAAAATATCATCAATCCAGCATTTATTAATTCCATGCTTCATCAACCCCATATATGTTGCCTTTTCTTGATCAGTATAGTTTCCGCCTTTATCCAATGACTTGAGCAAAATATCGCGAAAGCTGTCTTTAAAATTATCATAATCAACTTCTGACATTCTTTTTTCCATTTCTTCAATATTTTCAGTAAGAGCTGTTGTTGGCAATTTTATTCCAAGCCCATCATAAATTTCCTTTTGCTCTGCTTCGCTTAACAAAGCGCCATGAGCTTGGCTGTAAGCTCTTCTACTTACGCCTGCATTCGCTTGCGCGGTCGCATACTTCCATTCAAAAGAGCCGGTTCTTTTTTTTCTAGCTTTATCTGTAAGTTCCTTTTTTTCTGCGTTTTGTTTTGGACTGAGATTTTCATGGTCACTTGCAAGCTCAATTCTCGCTTTTTCAATTGTACTACTTAGATTATCCATTTCCGAACCAAAACTGTCCTTATATTTACTTTGTTTTAATACAATTTCATCTTTAATTTCTTCAATTTCTCCCATTATTCTATTTTTATCACCTTCATCGGTTGCTTTTTTATATTCTTTTAATTTTTCCTGCAAGGCTATTTTTTCTTTTGAAACATGAGAACTGATGTTTGCGTTATGAAGGGCGAGTGCATCCTCTGCATCTCCAATTTGTTCTTCAAGCTCAAGCCCTTTATTAGATTTAATTCCATTTGCCTGTGTTTCCAATTTTATTGCTTCAATATTCGCGTTTCTTGCGGTTTCATAAGCTTTTGCCATTTCTGCGTTAAAAATCTCTTTATCGCGCTCTGCAACAACATTGTTTCTAACCATTATATCCTTTTCAAGCTTATGCTTTTCAAGGTATGCTTCGCGTCCACTTGTTATGGCATTTTCAACAACACCGCTTATTGCAGCGCGCTCAACTGGATCTTTAATGCTTGAAAGCACATCTTCAATATCTCTTACTTCATCTCCTGCCATATCTGCTTTGGCTTCAGCAACGCCTCTTTTTAAAGACGACTCTGAAAGAGCCATAAGATTTTCAGCGGCCTGCTTTTCATAGGTCAAGCGCGTACCTTCTGCTGTCAAATCAAAATCAGCTTCTTCTTTTTTTGTAATTTGCTTAAATTGTTCTCCCAATGTATCTGCCCTAAACCTTTCTTGTGCCTCTTGTTGAACTGCTTCTTGTGCTTTTTTGTCGCTTTTTGCCAATCTTAACATTTCTGCTGAATCCAAGCGACTTTTTGTCTGTTCTTCCCCCTTTAACGCCAACTTTGCCAAAATTGTGGCTTTAAGAGTTTGTTCGCCTTCTTTTTCAAATCCTTTTATTTTCCCGCCATAATAATTATTGCGACCTCGCTGGAATAAATCTTTAACTGCTTCCTTGTGCTGGTCAGCTCTTGCCTGGTGCGCTTCAATTCTTTGAGCCATTGATCCCTCATGAGTGGATTCTGTCTCCCATTTGCCGTTTTTAAAGCGCGGATTTTCATAAACCATGCGCTCTCCAAGCGCCTTAAATTCTTCTGTTTTTGCTGCGGATCTCTTTTTTTCACCATCAAGCTGTCCTTGACGGACTCGGTCTTCTCCGTCTACCCATCGATTCTCAGTTCCAAACAATGGTTGTGGAATTCCACCGGTTTGCGCTTTTGCAAGTTCTTCAATTATTTTTAAATCATTTTCCGTTTTTTCACGCTTTTTTTCAGATGAAACTAAAGCTCTCTGTCTTTTGCCAACAATGTTAAAAAAACTAAGTCCTTTTGTGCGCGCTTCAACTTCATCTTGGGTTTCCATTACAACATTACCTTGTTTATCTCTTACAAAATCCAATTCAAATTTTACATTGCCATTTTTATCTTTCAAAACATTTCCTTTTTCATCTTTTTGGGCCACAAGCTCTTTTTTGGCTTGTGGCGCGCCTGTCATCAAACGCTTAGACCGATAAGCGGCAAGCTGAGTATGAAAATAATTACCCACCCTTTTAACTCTATTCTCAAGAGCTCCCATGTACATTAATTTTCCAACGCCTTTGCCTCCTGCTTTAAGCCCCTTTCCGCCCTTATCATACAACCACTGTCCCAATGCAACGCCCGTGGCAATAGTAGCGACTTTCTTTCCAAAACTTATTGCTCCGCCGATTATTCCACCTCCAACAACGCTTAACTGTTGGGTTACTTTAACGCCCACCCATAAGATAGCTATTGCAATTAATAAATTTGCCATTGCTTCCCAAGTCATTGCTTCTGTTATTCCTGCTGATGACCCAGCCAGCCGAACTGCGCCGGTTTCAAGCAAATTAGCGTTGGAAAGTTTTGATTCAGCAGGCACTTGCGAATCTCTGGCCACTTCGCTATGAACATCTCCACCGCTTAAAGTTGCGAATGAAAGCCAAAGGAAAAAAGCAAGAACAGGGCCTACTATTACATGGTTGCCAAATTGTGAAAGCCATTGCTGGCCAAATTTTTGCGTTGCAGGTATTACATTAAGTATAAAGGCAAGCGGAGAAAGGACAATCAAAACCCATAATACAACCATGCGGGAAAGCAGAATAAACAGATAAACGCCCATTGTGATCATTGTCATTGTTGTGAATATGACGGCACCCAATGAAGCAACAAAAACATTTCCGCTGTTTGTGATTTGCGAGGCATCTTCAGCACCAAGCATACTAACGCTCATATATCCATCCAATTTGAAAAACTTAATAATATTACCACCTGCTGTTGCGGCAACTCCGTTTATGAAAGTGATCATTACCACTTGAGCGGCATCAATTACAACTCCGCATATAACCCTGCTAAAGTTGACTAAAACTGCGGCAAGCATGAGCTTCATTAAAAGTTTTTTCCATTCATAGCTTTCTATTCCAAGTATTGTGGCAAATGCGATTACAAGCAGTATAACCACAAAAAACATATTTGCAATATCGCGCACCATTACCCATCCGATCTTCACAGCTTCAGAGTCAACAAATCCATTGTATCCGCCAATCTCAATCACATAGCGCAAAATGAAAATTGTTAATTTTATAAATAACGCGGCTGTCTGCATAAGCAGATAACTTGCGGCGCGCGTTATACTGTCAACTACTCCTGAATCCGCATACGCTCCCTTCATTGCAAGCAAACTTACGACAAATACAATGATCAAACACAAAACAAAACTTGACCTGTGTAGCTTTAACAGACCATAAATATTGGTTAAAAAACTGTGTTTTTTTTGCTTGCGCATGTATTATTCTTAAGCGCTCCTAAATACTGTTTCTTTACAGCTTATTATATCATAAAACACAGTAAAAAAATAGAATTGTGGGGATAAACATCAATAATTACTAAGACTGTTGTGAGAAATAATAATAAGTGATAAAGTATATATTATCTTCAGAGGTGGGGCGCGATTGATCAACAACGCTATGACCCGGTTCATTAGGAAAGATCCGGTTGAATTCCAGAGCCAACAATACAGCCCGCGCCACTCTGAATTAATCAAAATTAATCAAAAAAATATGTTTACAGGGATAATAGCGAAAGTTGGGAAAATTAAAGATAAAAAAATTAAAGACAACTGCCTGTATTTAACCATAGAAAAACCAAAGGGATGGTCTATTGGTTTGGGGGCCTCAATCTGTACCAATGGTACTTGCCTAACTGTAAAAACAATGGACGACAATAACTATACAACCGAGCTTATGCCGGAAACTCTGGCGCGTACATATTTTGCCGATTCCAACCAAGAATATGTTAACTTGGAAAAGTCGCTTTCCCTCAATGATCTGCTTGACGGCCATTTAGTTACCGGCCATGTAGATACTATTGGAAAAATAATTGATATTGAAGATTTGGGAGACAGTAAAGTATATAAATATGAATTTGATGAAAAATATAACAAATATGTAGCTGAAAAGGCCTCAATCGCAGTAGATGGTATAAGCTTGACTGTTGTTGACGTGGAAAAAAATTGGTTTACTACCGCTCTGGTTGATTATACCCTGCAAAATACCACTATTGGAAAAAAAGAGGTTGGAGATCCTGTGCATCTGGAATTTGATATTATTGCTAAATATTTAGAAAAATTAATAAACAAGTAATATGCAAAATGCTAATATTAAAAAAATAGAAATAAAAAATGTAAAAAATTTAAGAGTCGGAATCGTTCAAGCGCAATTTAATGCAGATATAACAGACGCAATTCTGCAAGATGCAGAGAGTTGTTTAAAAAAATACGGAATAAAAAATAATACGGACGTCTTTACTGTTTTCGGCAGTGTGGAGATTCCAACAATACTAAAAGCTATGGCAGATAGCAAAAAATATGACCTACTGATAGCGATTGGAGCCATTATTAAGGGAGAAACTGATCATTACCATTTTGTTGCCAAATTAGTTTGTGAAGGAGTTTTACAAGTAATGCTTGCAAACAAAATACCCATAGGATTTGCAGTTCTCACCACAGCTAATAAGGAATTGGCGCAGAAAAGAATAAGCATTGGTTCAGAGGCCGTAGAAGCGGCCTTAAATAACGCTTCTTTACTGAAAACAATTCAATAATGCAAAAATATAGCGCCGACATAAGGATCTGTTGCCGAATGCGCTTTCATAGCGAAATTAACGACAAACTCCACAACCGGCGATGGACTTTATCACCATTCCCGTGCGGTACTGTCATTCCCGAGCATACTTTTTCTGTCCTCCTGAATTCCGCCCTTTACAAAGGGAGGGGTTTGGGATGTTAGAATAAAAGCTCAGGATGACGGATAAGCTCTTCGCAAAGTTTACCACTATGTCATTCTGAACGGAATGAATGAGCAAAGCGAATGAATGAAGTGAAGAATCCCTTAAATAGTTCACTTGAATTAATTTTAATTGTCAGAGGGATCCCTTCATTTTATTCAGGGCAAGCTCTTCGGTCGTGGAGTTTATCCTCGAGCGTAGCGAAGGGCCCAGGATGACAGGTTGCATGCTTTTGATGACAGGTTGCATGCTTTGGATGACAAATAGAAAAACGCTCAGGATGACGGATACGCAACTATTTTCATTATTTTTAACTACGCACTTATCCACAATATACTTGTTGACAAATGATAATATTGGTATAATACCTATGAGGTAAAAATGTGCATACATATTTCGCAGGTTTTGTCAAGGGATTGATTAAATAAAATTGATAGGCAGATACTTGACAAAAACGCTAAAATGTGCTATATATTAGGTTAATATTGGGAAAAAAAGGTCATTGGATGGAGTTAAGAAAGTTAGTGATAATGTAGCGATGTGAAAAAAATTAATGAGAAAAAAATCAAATTGATGCGCAATACAAGCTGTTTAAGCGATATGGAATTAAACAATTAGTCAGCTTGTATCGCTCATTAAAAACAATACTGTTGAGCCACACTGTGGCAAAACAGTTT
>JBDRCM010000016.1:0-2502 GCA_043821725.1 bacterium
AAGTCGGATTTTGTGACTATTACGAGCCATCAATTACGCGCGCCTATTACTGCTGTTAAGGGCTACGCTTCTATGGTGCTTGAAGGAACTTACGGGCCTGTGCCGGAAAAATTAAAACAGCCCTTGGACAGAATTTTCCAATCCAGCGACCGCTTGGTGCGTTTAATCGGAGACTTCCTAAATCTCAGCCGTATTGAAAGAGGCAAAATGGAATATGATTTTCAGAAATTTGACCTTAAAGAACTGGTAAAAAATCTTTATGAAGATTTTGGCCAAATCAACAGAAAAAGAAGAGTACCATTAGATTTTTCGCTTAATCTTGATGAAAGCCAGAAATTCATGGTAGTGGCTGACCAGGAAAAAATCCGGCAGGCCATGAGCAATATTACAGATAACGCGCTTAAATACACTAAAAAGGGTTTTGTTAAAATTTCTTTGTATAAAGATGATTTGCGCGAGCGCATTATTTTTAAAATCCAGGATTCCGGCATGGGAATAGACAAAGAGGGACTGGCAAGAATTTTCCAAAAATTCACCCGCGCAAGGAACGGCAGTTTGAGCGTGCATGTGGAAGGCACGGGTTTGGGGCTCTATGTGGCCAAAGAGATACTTAAGGAGCATGAAGGCGATATTAGGGCTGAAAGCAGGGGCATAGGCAAAGGAAGCGCTTTTTACATAGAACTGCCCATGAAATTTATAACTCCGGCTGAGAGGGAAAGGGCCGAGAAAGAACAGCGCGAGCGCCAGGAAAACGTTGAAGGATTTGTAAAGGGGATATAACCGCGAAATTTCAAATGACAAAGATTCATTTTGCAGTCAAATTTAAGACATTGCATAGAACATGAAAAAACACATCATTATTGCTACATATGACGGAATCGGTACTCACTATTCAGGAGTAGGGACTATTGCAAAAAACATTGTTAATTCACTTACTACTCTTTTAGATAGAATAGATATAAAAGTCAGTATTGCATATGTGAATGTAAATAAACAATCAAAAGTATTTAATGAAGAATGTTTTGAAGCAGCGAATAACTTGGTTACTAAAACCAAGGGCAAAATGATTCCTTTGTGTAATACCACAAAAGGTCAGAGTGAATGGGATATGTGGAGAAGTTTTGATGAGTGGAATTATACTTGCGTTTCTTTGGTCACTGCTCTCAATCTAATTTTGGATCAAAACGAAGAAAATTTTATTCTTCTGAACGATACGCCTTTTTTGTTTTTTGCCAAATATAAAGATTTAGTAAACGATAAAAATATTAAATGTTTTTATTTTCCATTAAGTACTGGTAAAAACCACGCTTTTGGCGATCAAGACTGGAGAAATAACCGCATAAGGGCGGAACAAAAATGTTTTGACCTAGTTTCAAAAGATTATAATTCAAAGGTCATTGCTTTGGGTAAAAGATTTGCAGAAAGAATGTCCAAAGATTACGGCTTATATTTTGGGAAGGACGATTTTTTACAAAACGGTTTATTTTTTGATAGATATATGGATTATCTAGACAGAAAATTTACAAATCAGGATTTAAAAAAGTTTGGCATAGAGATTGAAAAAGATAGCAAGTTAATCTTTGCTTGGGGTCGTTGCTCTGTCGCTAAGGGCTTTAAGGAGCTCGCATTAGCATGGGTGAAAGCACATAAACAATTGCCGAATCACTACTTAATTTTACAAATACCAAATAATTCTGGTGAACCGAATTATTTTTTTGAAGTCCAAGAGATCTTAGCCAGTACATCAAGATATGTTGTAATAGATGATTTTAATCCTGAAATATGGAAAACTATATTGAGAACAGAGAGTACTGATGTGGTGTGCATACCATCAATTATGGACCCATTTCCACATACATCAATAGAAGCGAAGTTTTTCTCGAATGGAATGAATTACATTACTATTATTAGTGATGTGGATGGTGCTGTTGACGCGTTTGGCCGTAACGAATCTATCTATGTTGATCCTAGAAATACGGAATTGTTTGCACAGAAAATAATTGAAGCTGTCACGATGGATTACAAAAGTAGAAGAAAGATTATAGATAGAAATAAAGAAACAATTGATAAATTTAATTTCCCTGAGATTTTAGAAAAGTTTATTAGAAACAATATCATGGAAATATGATTTTTCGCTGGTCAATTTGGGGTAGCCATACTTCAAAGAATATCGAGTTACTGCGCTATAGTATTTTGAGCTTTAAAAAACAATTCGGGAATAATCATAAATATATAATTTATACAGACAACAAAGAATATGTTTCTAAATATTTTACTGAGAGTGTAGATGTTAGGCAATTTCCGATAGATAAGGGCTTGTTATTTTGTGTAACCTCTAAAGCTACGTGGATGAAGTGGTGCCCAGCATCAAGGATTGATATTAATCAGACGGAATTTTACATAGACTCAGATGTTTTTTTATTAAAATATCCCAAAGAAATAGATTATTTTTTATCCAATCCCAAAAAGAAATTTGCCATAATGGACGAATTTTTTGGCCAA
>JBDRCM010000017.1:0-2633 GCA_043821725.1 bacterium
CTTGGTAAAGTGTTTGAAAAGATTAACGGCTACAAAGACGGCTCAATTTTTACGCCCGGTTTTATTACCATGTATATGAGCCGTCAAGCACTCAGATTGGCTGTTATTCAGAAATTTAATGAATATTTCAACTCAAATAAAATTGCAGAAGTAAGCACATTCGAAGAACTCTATAACCGTATTGATAAAATAGATATTAAAACCACCAACGAGATAATAAATGCGCTACGCATATGCGACCCTGCCGTTGGTTCAGGGCACTTTTTGGTTTCATGTCTCAATGAAATAATCGTCATAAAATCAGAACTTGGTATCCTGATCGATAAGGACGGCAAGCGGTTACGCGATTATGAAATTGTGGTCGATAACGACGAACTAATCATATCCGATGACAACGGCATCTTTGAATATAACTACCAAAACAAGGAGAGCCAGCGGGTCCAGGAAACTATTTTTAACGAACGGCAAACCATTATCGAAAACTGTCTGTTTGGCGTGGACATCAATCCCAACTCCGTTAAAATCTGTCGACTGCGTCTATGGATCGAATTATTGAAAAGTTCTTATTACAAAGCCCCCGATTACACCGAACTGGAAACCCTGCCTAATATTGATATTAATATCAAATGCGGAAATTCACTTGTCAGTCGCTATGCCCTGGACGCCGATTTGAAAAAGGCTTTGCAAAAAAGCAAATGGAACATCACCAGCTACCGCCTTGCCGTAATGACCTACCGCAATGCCGGAAACAAAGACGAAAAACGAGCGATGCTAAAACTGATTGACGAGATCAAGAACAACTTCGAAATCGAAATCCAGCACACGGATAAACGATTTGTAAAATTACATGAATTGAAAGGCAAACTATTTAATCTTACCAACCAGGTCAGCCTCTTTGATCAAACCGCAAAAGAGAAAAAAGCCTGGGAGAAAAAAGTCGCTGAATTGACGAAAGCCATCCAGAAACAGGAACAGATAATCGAGGATATCAAGAATAGCGCCATTTACAAAAACGCTTTCGAGTGGCGTTTCGAGTTTCCTGAGGTGCTGAATATTGATGGAGAGTTTGAAGGATTCGATGTGGTTATAGCAAATCCGCCATATATACAACATCGAGAGCTTGCATATTTAAGTAGCCATTTAAAATCGGAATATGCTGTTTATTCTGGCACTGCTGACATTAGTTCATATTTCTTTGAAAAATTTACGAAGGTTTTAAAACCAAAAGGCATAATCAGTGTAATTAACTCAAATAAATTTTTCAATGCAGAATATGGCAGACCATTAAGAAAATACCTTTCAAATTTTCCATTTATTTCTATTATAAATTTTGAACAAGTTCCAATTTTTTATGAAGTATTAGTATCAAGTGCAATATTTACTTTTACAAATATCACACTATCTGAAACTTTTAAATACACAAAGTTTTTTAAAGAAAAAGTCGAAACACTTGAGGATATTGAAGAAATAAAAAAGCATAGTATTTTAATGGAACAAAGTTCATTGAAAAATGATAATTGGCTATTTAATGATACAAAATCAAATGCAATTATAGCCAAGGTAAAGGCTAACGGCATTCCAATTGGAAAGATTGCCGATATAAAAATTAAAAGAGGCTTAACTACTGGTTTTGATGATGCATTTTTAATAGACAAGGACAAGTATAATTTCTTTACTAAAAACAATGAAAAATCAAATGCAATAATTAAAAAGGCTTTAAAGGGAGAACATATAAATAGATACAAGATAAATTTTAAAGACCTATGGCTTATAAATTCTCATAATGGAATTAAAGAAGTTAGCGAACCCATTAATGTGGAAAGAGACTTCCCATTAATTTATGAGCATTTTGTAACTATTAATTTAAAAACAAATGGTAAAGTTGAAAATCGTTCTGACAAAGGCAAACATTGGACTAATCTAAGGAGTTGTGCGTTTATAAATGATTTTTCAAAACCAAAAATAATTTGGGGGTTGATTTCAGGCAATTGGGATTTTGCCTATGATGATGAAGGCTATTTCCTAACAAGCGCGTCATTTTTCTTAATCTCAAATAGAATAAACATAAAATTCATTTTGGCATTACTTAATTCCAAATTGTATCAATATTTTTTCATTCAAGTAGGGGAATATACGGCAGGCGGTGCTTTTGTTTTGAAGAAAACATCGATTGAAAAATTTATAATCCCAACGTTGGAGGAAAGTGACCAAAAACCTTTCATAGAAAAAGTTGACCAAATCCTCTCCGCCAAAAAACAAGGCAAAGACACTACCGACCTTGAACAGCAGATAGACCGGATGGTATATGAGCTGTACGATTTGACAGAAGAAGAAATTAAAATTGTAGAGGGTGAGGTGTAATGGAAATTAAAGATTTTGTTCTAATCGCTCTCGCTTTCCTAGGGTGGTCTTGGGGGATACTACAATTCTTCATCAATCGCAAATCTCAACGGAAAGATAAACTTGCAGACAGGCGTTTTGAAGTTTATTCTGGCTACATGAAAAAAACTGATGAACTGATGAATAATGTCAGAACCGACCCAAATATGATTTATGGAATCTCAACCGATTTTTACAAAGAGATTTTAACGGGTGATGAAGAACAAATTAATTCAGCATTGATACGCTTCAAT
>JBDRCM010000018.1:0-2090 GCA_043821725.1 bacterium
TTTGCGGGCGTAGAGGAAATAATTGATTGTCATAATTTTAATATTTACAAAAAGTGTTATAATGGCTATGTAATGATAGTATGCTTATATTATAATACTATCATAAAGCATAGTAAATAACTACTATATGCCTAAAAGGTCAATTATTTCCGAAAACATTAAAAAATACCGAGCCAAGCTCGGTATTTCCCAAGACAAGTTATCCAAGCTGGCGGATGTTACCTATAACACGATCATCAAGATTGAATCGGGAGCTACTTATAATCCCCGGGTTGAAACACTGAAACATATCGCGGACGCGCTTAAAGTTAGCATTGATGATTTAATAAAATAATTTTATGGCAAAAGATTATTCCAAACTAGGTAAAGACGCCCTGCTCAAAGTCATTGAGAAACTTGAATCCCGCAAAAAATACGGGCTGATTTGGGACGAAGAAAAAACTAAAGAGCAGTTTGAAAAAGAATCGGAAAACGCTTTGCCGGTTTTGAAAGAAGTCAAAGGCAAGGAAATTAAAACTGACGCGAGCAAGCCGACTAACATTTTAATTGAGGGCGACAATTATCATGCTTTATCCGTTTTGAATTACACTCACCAAGGCAAAATTGATGTCATTTACATTGATCCGCCATACAACACAGGCAAAAAGGATTTTAAGTATAATGATGTCTGGGTTGATGAGAGTGATACATACCGCCATAGCAAGTGGCTTTCATTCATGGGAAAGAGATTGCGTCTTGCGAAAAAATTATTAAGAGACAATGGTGTGATATTTATATCCATTGACGATACAGAAATTGCCCAACTTCGTCTCTTGTGTAATGAGATTTTTGGCGAGGATAATTTTATAAATAACTTCATGTGGCTACACGGGAAAGGAAAAAAGACAAAACAATCACGAACGCTCCAACAATATGTTCTTTGCTATGGAAAGAATAAATATCTACTTGGTGAGTGGGTTGATATAAAATTTGCTACTGGAACATTTTCAAATCCCGATAACGATAAGCGCGGCGATTGGTTTTCCGGAAGCACTTCATTTTCGGAAGATAGAAGCAATAAACAGCACGAGAATTATTTTACGATTAAATCTCCTTCTGGGGTTAAGTGGACAAGACAATGGCAATGTACGGAAGACGAAATGAAAGAGTATTTGAAGAATAAAAAAATATACTTTGGGCCAGCTCCCGAGTATTCTAATGTGCCTAGATTAAAAATATTCCCGACAGATAGCAATGAGATAATTCCGAATAATATTTTGGATAATGTCGGGACTACACGAGGCGCACAAAAAGAACTTGATCAAATGATCGGAAAAAGCAAAAACGAAAAAAGTAAATTTGAGAATCCAAAACCAATAAAACTTATTGAATTTTTCTGTAATGTTATCAATGCAGGGAAAGATATTACCATTTTAGATTTTTTCGCTGGCTCTGGCACAACTGGACATGCCGTTTTGAATCTCAATAAAACAGACCCGGGCAATAGAATTTTTATTCTTTGTACAGATGATGAAGAAATTGATCATAATGGCGATACAAAAAAGCATAGGATTTGCTCTGATGTGTGCTACCCTCGGTTAAAAGCGGCGATAGGGGGATATAAAATTCCGAGGGGAGAAAAAATTCACGGTCTTGGCGGTAATCTAAAATACTTAAAAACCGCTTTCGTCAAAACTTCTATCAGTCGAGATGACATGAAAATTCGGATTACGCGCGAATGTACGGAAATGCTATGTTTGCGCGAAGGAATTTTTGAGGAAAAGAAAAAGAAAACTGACTATCGCATTTTTGTGCAGAACGGGCGCGTGATGGCGGTGTATTATGCTTTGGAACGCGAGGGGTTGCCGGAACTGAAAAAAGATTTAGACAAGATGAGCGGCGACAAAATGCTTTACTGCTTCACCCTTGATCCGCTCGGATTGGATAAAGAAGATTTTGCGGATTGGGACAATGTAAGTTTGGAGGCAATCCCGCAAAAGATTTTGGATATTTACGAACAAATATATGAATATTGAACTAAAACCATATCAAGAAATAGCGGTTGGCGAACTTGTCGCCACAGTCAAAACTCTGCTTGAAAAAGAGGGGCA
>JBDRCM010000019.1:0-23210 GCA_043821725.1 bacterium
AATTTCTTGGCTTATCTTACAGATAGGCCTCAAAATTTTTTATCAAGCGAAGCGAGAGAAAAGAAAAATGATAATTTTTCTTTTCCGAGCGAGCGAAGATAACTATGGAATTATCAACGATTTTGTCTCATAATTTATCAATTTCGTTACGAAAGCGCATTTGGCGATAGACCCGTATATATTTTTACACAATAACAATTTATTGGCAAGATAGCGGGCGTGGTGATTTAAATTATTTATTTTTTGTTTTGATCAAATTGTAAGAAAAGCAGGAAATTTTGACACGCATTAATATACCTATATAAATGCCATATACGCCATAAACAAAAAACCTCTTGGTCTATTATCCTTGAGGTTTTTTGTTTTATACGCAAATTATGATTTGCGCGTTAATGATTCACCATTATTTATAATGATGAATTATCTTCTTGGATCCAACAAGAATTTGCGCGCGAATGTCGGCCACGCGCTTCCGCTACCAGAGGTTTGGCAGGCGAAAAGAGATTTTTGGCTGAAAAGCAATTGACCATAGAGGATCCTCGTCGCTCAACAGCACTCCCGGACCCGCAACAAAGGCCAAGGATATCTCTTTTGTGATTGTTACGGAGGGGGCAACTGAAATAGCCAGAATGTGGGACCAACTTTTTTCTTCATACGCGGGATTGAGTTGGTATAGAATGGTTGCGCCAATTGACCAACTTTTTGAAAGCTTTAGCCCGGGTCCGGTGACCAAGCGCAAAGAAGGTGAATAAGCACTCATTGGCACTGACGCGCCAATGGCTGAATACCATACCCATCTTTTTGACATTGGCACAATCATTCCAAGATCCAGCTTCACACTCGGAGGCACGGCCTTTTCTGTTTTGTCAGTAAAAGCCATCCCAAGTCCAAGACCTGCGCTTGCTTTGAAGGTAGGGTCGGCAAATGCCGGTTTTGACAATAGCAGAAACAAAATCGGGATGATCTTATTCATCAAAGCCTCCTGTGTTTTCACTTGGTTGTCTTTCAAGTTTGATCTTGTAGTATAAAGCCAAAACTCCGAACGCCAAGCCCCAGCCAAACCAGAACCCGCAAGCAAATCTCCCAATTTTTGTCATGAAGGCAGTATTTCCAAAGCTACCATGCATTAGCCATCCAAACACAGAGTATATAGCTGAAGCCAAGACAAGGAGAAATATTCCAGTATTTTTGAACATCATATCCTCCGGTGTAGTGTAAAAGAGCAGTTTTCAAGCTTGATTTATAATAATATCATAAAATTATATACGCGTCAAGTATTTTTAGCTAAAATAAGGTAAAAAGTAGTCATTAAACAAATGATAATAATTCAGTGGCATTGACTTTTTTGGCTAAGTATAGTATATTAACTTTGTCATAAAAATTATGACAAAATGAAATTTATGCTTAATAATCAACTTCAACAACTTGGTTTTGGTAAAAATGAAATTAAAATATATTTGGCTCTTTTTGAATTAGGCAAATGCCGTGCAGGAGAAATAATTGACAACACAAAATTGCACCGCAATATTGTGTATCAGGATTTGGAAGATCTTGTTAAGCGGGATTTGGTGACAAAAACAGAGGTAAAGGGCGTTTTTGAATATTCAGTTAATAACCCTGAATCATTGGTTGAGGAGTTTGAGATAAAAAAGCAGTTATCACGAAGAATTGCCGATCAGTTGGTAAACAGACAAAAACAGTCATCTCGTGAAGTTTCAGTTTATGAAGGAATGGACGGCTTAAAAAAAAGCAGGAACAAAATGTTGAAATATTCCTCAAAAGATGAACTGTTTGTTTTTGCCGTGGAATCAATTAGTAAAATGGAAAAATACTGGCGATCTTTCCATAAAAAAAGAGATGCCAAGGGAATTAAAATGAGGATGCTTTATGAGCGAAAGGCAAAAAAGCAAGATGTTGACTGGCGTGATCATTTGGAAAACAGCCAAGCCAAGTATTTGCCTTTCAGCCAAGGACTTCCGATTTGGTTTGCCGGAATTGGCGAGCATTTGGAGCTGGGAATACCGGGTGAAAATCCTTTGACTTTTAATATTAGGAGCAAGGAAGCGGTTGATGGATTTAAAACTTTTTTTGATTATTTTTGGAATCAAGAGGTTGTTGTTGAAAACGGATTTGATGCGCTTAGAAAAGTTTTTTATGAAATGATTGAGGAACTTGAAGCTGGTGAAGAATACTGCGTGCTCGGAACTTCTTTGCCCATAGACAAAAAATATGATGATTTTTTTGATGAATTTCATGTTCTTAGGATAAAAAAGGGCATTGTGCTTAGAATGCTGGCTTACAAAGAATTTTATCAGCGCCAACTTGATCGCTTAAAGCGATGCGGAGACAAAGAGGGCGAAATCAGCTTTATTAAATTATTTACTTCTTCATCTGCAGTGCCAATGCAGATAACTTTGTATAAGAATAAAGCAAGAATTATCATTTTTGGCGAAATGCCTGTGGTGATGTATATCAACCAAAAAGAGATTTATCAAGGTTTTAAACAACAGTTTGAAGATTTATGGAGCCAAAAAGTTATTGTTGAGCGAGGATTGGAACCGCTTAAAAGAACAATTTACGAAATGTTGGATGAGCTGGCGCCAGGTGACGAATATTGCGTTCTTGGCGCTTCATCTGGGGATTATCATAGCGATGTGCAGAAATTATATGATAAGTTTCATGCTGACAGGGTTAAAAAAGGCGTTATTACAAAAATGTTAGTGTATAAAGAATCATTTGAACAAATCAAGAATAGATTTGAAAAATGCGGAGATAAGGATGGCGCGATTAGTATTCTTAAGCAGTATGCTTCAGCTCCATTGATCCCAATGCAGGTTAATATGTACAACAATAAAGTTTTTTTTGTTTTTTATGGCCAAAGTCCAACTGTCTGGAAATTTGACGGTCGTGAAATTCATGATGGATTGAAAACATATTTTAATGATTTATGGAATCAAGATACTCAAGTATTAAGAGGGCCAGAAATAGTAAAGCAGATTTGGATGGAATCATTGGAATGCGGAGAGCTGAGATTTATTGGAGCGCGGGGATATTTCATTGATCATTATCCGGATATGTTTGCGGAAATAGAAAAAAAGGCCGGTGCTGTAAAGGGACTAAAATGGAAGAATGTTGTTGATGGTGAAGCAAAAAATCATAAATTGAATAAACTGCCATGGATGGAAGCTAAGTATAATACTTTAGGCAGTAAGAATCCAAATGTAGTGTGGTTGTGGGGACAAAAGGTTGCAATAGTCAACTGGACGGAAAAAGAGCCAGTTATCTTTATTTCTTCAAATAAGCATCTTGTGCAGAGCTATAATGATTACTTTGGAGAGTTGTGGGGGGTTGATTAATTTAAGAACGGGTTTTTTCATAACGATTATTGACAAGTGGTATTGGGTGCTCTTGCCTTGCTTTTTTTGTTATTGATGCTAATATGGAAAAGTATCCACAATTAATTCTTTAATTATGAAGAGACATTTTATACCCATTATTATATATTTATTTATCTGCGCTTCTCCGGCTTTTGCGCAGGGTTTAAGCGCTTCAACGAATATTGGTGAAAATCAGGATGTTATTGAACAGCAGATTGAATTAACGCCAATTATTAAATCCGAAGAATTCGTTGAGGTTGGCAAGAAAATCATTTTTGACGCTTCTAAATCAATAATACTCGCAACAGGAACTCCGCAATACAGCTGGGATCTTGGGGATTATACTAAAGTTGTTGGCGAAGAAATTGTCCATCAATACGACAAAACAGGCAAATATTCAATAACTTTGGAAGTTGTGCAGAATGGAGAGCACAAGCAAACCACACAACAGATATTTGTTTATGACCAGCAATCACTTCTAATAATAGCTGAAGAAAGTCAAAAGGATATAGAACTCATTCAGCTTCAGGCCGCTGAAAATGGAGTGGCTCTTAAAATGCTGTCAGCAGTAGCAGGAGAGGGCGGATACTTAAGCGAGGAAAAATTGATTAAAGAGATTACCAAGATGGCGGAATTTATTAAGAACAGCGATAATATTATTTTTTATACAAAATCATCAATCGGCCTGCAGTCGTTTACAAATTTTTGGCAAAATCTGTCTGTTAAAGATCAGGAATTAATAAGCAAGAAATTTTTTGTGTATATTACCGACAGCAGTTTGGATGTTGCTTCAAATCTTGCTTATCAATCTTTCAAGATAATGAAGCCCAACTATATCCTTCTTACCCGCAAAGAAGCCCTGTCTCCGTTGTTTGCCCTTAAAGACAGCAAAGAGGCCACTGATGTTTTGAAGAAAAGAGGCATTGAATACAAAGTAGTTGATGACAGAGGAAAAAAATCTAATGCATGGGTTTTATCCGGTTTGATTTCTCATTTCATATCCAAAGGTGTTCCGGCAAGTAATATTTATTTGATTCTTATGATTCCTTTTGTGGCGTGTCTGATGGTTTTATTCAGGCAGGTCATAGGGCTGTCCAGTTTTGGGATTTATACTCCGGTTATTACTGTTGCCGCTTTCTATATTTTAGGCATTCGTCTTGGTATAATAACTTTTTTCTTTGCCGTGTGCGTGGGCTATCTTGTTAAATTCATACTGAATAAGTTTGAGCTCCTTTATTTGTCCAAAGTAGCGCTGAATCTCGGGTTGATCAGCTTGTCGTTCTTAATGGTTGTTTGGATTGTTCTTGTTTTGGATATTCCTGTTTCATTGGCAACTGCGATTTTTCCGATGCTTGTTATGACGAGTGTTGCTGAAAAATTTATGGCCGCTCAGTCAGAAGAAGGATTTAGGGGCGCTTTAATGGGAATAGCGCAAACTCTGATAAGCGTTCTTGCTTCATATTATTTAATAACTTGGATATTATTTAATAACATAATAATGTCTTGGCCTGAAATTGTATTTTTTCCACTGTTGCTCATATTATTTATTGGAAAGTACAGCGGTCTTAGATTGACTGAATATTTTCGCTTTAGGTCTCTTTTTTCAGAACATAATGAAGAAGAATAAAAAATATTTATGGGTTCGCGTATAAAACAAAGGTTATCTTTTCTTCAGAAAGCTTCCGGTATTCTGGGCATTAATGCACGCAATCTTTTATATATAAGCAGATTCAATTCAAAAGCAAACAAAAAATTTGCTGACGACAAAATATTTACGAAAAATTATTTAAGTTCGCGCGGTTTAGGAACGGCAAAAGTTATCACAATAATACATAACTATAAGGAGCTTGTTAATTTTGATCCGCGTTCTTTGCCTGCCAGTTTTGTAATAAAGCCCAATCGTGGCTATGGCGGAGAGGGTATATTAGTTGTAAAAAATAAAACAACCGACGGCTATGTATCATTATCTGAAAAAAAATACAAGTGGAATGATATTAAGCGCCACATAACGGCGATTATAGATGGCAAATATGCTATTTCAGGGCTTTCGGATCAAGCTCTTGTTGAAGAGCGTTTGATTAGCCATGAATATTTTCTACAGTACAGCGATGAAGGTTTGCCTGACATCAGAGTTATTGTTTTTAATTATGTGCCAATAATTGCCATGCTTCGTCTTCCAACCGAAGAGTCCGAAGGAAAAGCAAATCTGCATCTTGGAGCGGTTGGGGTTGGAATTGATATTAGCACAGGCAAGGCAACTTACGCGGTTCATCACAATAAATTCGTCAGGAATCTTCCTAATGGTGAAAAAATCAATGAGATACATATTCCAAATTGGGATGAAGTTTTGTTGATGGCGACACGCGCTCAGCATGCCAGCCAGATTGGTTTTTTAGCTGTTGATTTGGCTTTGTCTGATGCAGGTGTAAAAATTCTTGAGCTTAACGCACGCGCCGGCCTTGCGGTGCAGATAGCAAATCAAGTATTGCTTAAGTCGCGCCTTCAAAAAGTTGCTGATTTAAAAGTGCCGAATCCGGAAAAGGGTGTTGAAATAAGCAAAACGCTGTTCAGTTCCAATATACCCGCGCATAAGCAGGACGCAAAGCACGATCGTCCAATAATAGGTCTGTACGAACATGTTGATATTCTTAATACCAAGTATAAGAACATAGTTCTTAAAGTGGACCCTCATGGAAATGAAATCATTATTGACAATTCATTGCGCGATGTCGGATCAAATGAAGGGAAAATAAAAATCAGGATAAAGGGGAAGCGTTTGGTTTTTCCATTCAAATATGATGATTTTGAAGGCGAAAAACACAAAATAGTTATAGGGGGGAAATTTCTTAAGGAGTTTTTAATTGATCTTAACAATACAGAGGTTGAGAAAATTAAATTAATAAATAAAAAGTCTGAACATATTGAAGAAAAGATAATTTTAAATTTGGATAAAAAAATTTGCAGGATTGAATCAAAAATAAATGTGTCAGGTGCGTTTAGGCCTCTAAATCTTGATCGAGAAATGAATGAGTTTTTACGATCTCGCATTAATTCCCCGCGCTTTTTTTATAGGCAAACAAGTGTTAATCTTTCTCAGATCAAGCGTGAATTAAAAGCACTTCCTAAAATAATCAATCATCCGTTAGCTCATCTCTTTCTAAATAAAATTAAAGAATTAATTCTTAAGATAGATTTAATTGAATCGATTGACAAGGAAGAGCTTCATCTTTTTTCAAGCAAGTTATACGGCAAAGCCGATAGAAAATTGTATGACAAAGCAGTGAGGTATATGCATGACAATCCAATAGTTGAAGATGAAAGCGAGATTTTAAATTGCCGAGCGATAGTAAAGGAGTTGGAAAAATATTTGGAACTTTTCAAAATGACAAAATGGAAGGTACGCATATCTAAAGATAGAGCCACTGACGTAGCTGTTAGCAAAAGCGGAATAATTTTTGTGCGTGATGGGTGCTCATTTTCAATTAACCGGCTCAAGGCGGTAATATTTCATGAAATATGCACGCATATTTTTCGTTTGGAAAACGGCAAGTTGCAGAAGTATGGAATTTTTGAAAAGGGAACTTCGGGCTATCTTGCCACGGAAGAGGGTTTGGCTATTTTTAATCAAAAGAAAATTAATGTAGCGCTTGGAGAAAAAGATATTTGGCCGGCAGTAAGATTGATAGGAATTTATCTTGCTGATGAAATGACGTTTGCAGAACTTTTTAATCATCTAAAAACTGACTACAATTTAACGGATCACACAGCGTGGGTTACATGCGTAAAGGCCAAGCGCGGTTTGGTAAACACTGACAAGAAAATTTCTTTCACAAGAGATAACGTATATTTCAGCGGTTATCTGCAGGTTAGGGAGTATTTAAAGAATGATTTTGGAAATCGCTTGCGCAGAATGTATATGGGAAAGGTCGGCTTAAATGATTTGTGTTTGTTGGAAAGAGCAATGGAAAGTAATGTGAAAAAACCGCGTCATTTGCCTAATTATAATATATTTTCTCAATTATAATTTTCTGGCGACATTGTGCAAAATGATAAAAAAAATTTTATTAACGCAGCGCAACGAGGATTCTGCTGAGCGGGATCTTGGCACAGGGAGGGGTTCATTTTTTTAACAGATTTGCATGACGTGCTTCAAATATGAATCGCGGTAGAATCCCCGCCTTTTTTTTGTGGAGAAATTTTAATGTATTCGTTAAGTATGATATAATTAAAGCAATATTAAAATTTTCATTATGTATATTCGCTGGTTTAAGGATATTGGTATTAAAGATATTCCATCTGTGGGAGGCAAAAATGCTTCTCTGGGAGAAATGTATTCTAAGTTGTTAAAAAAGGGCATTAATATTCCAAACGGATTTGCCGTTACGTCTGAGGCGTATTGGGAATTTTTGAAAAGTAATAATTTGGAGAAGAAAATAAAAAAGATTTTATCTAATGTTAACGTGTATGATGTAAGAGCGTTGAGCAGAGCTGGTAAAAAAACGCGGGATCTTGTATTAAAAAGTGATTTTCCAACAAATATTGCCAAGCAGGTGAGCAGTGCGTATCATCGTCTTTCAAAACAGGGTGGGCGTGTTAATATTGATGTGGCAGTGCGTTCAAGCGCTACGGCTGAGGATTTGCCTGATGCCAGTTTTGCGGGTCAGCAGGAAACATATCTTAATGTGCGCGGAGAAAAAGATCTTCTTCTTGCCATAAAAAAATGCATTGCTTCGTTATTTACCGATCGTGCCATTTCCTATCGCGAGGACAAGGGATTTGAACATATGTCAGTGGCGCTTTCAGTGTGCGTCCAGCAGATGGTGCGTTCTGATTTATCCTCCAGCGGAGTTATGTTCACCTGCGATACTGAATCCGGATTTAATGGGGTTGTTTTGATTAACGCGGCATATGGATTGGGCGAATATGTTGTAAAAGGAAGAGTTGTGCCAGATCAATTTTTTGTTTTTAAAGAAGGGCTGAAAAAAGGATATCAATCAATTATTAGTCATCGGCTTGGAAGTAAGGAAGTCAAGCTGGTGTATGGCAAGAGCGAAACAAAACAAAAGATTGTTAACAAAAATGATCAGAATAGTTTTTGTTTGGTTGATGATGAGATACTTAAGTTGGCCAAATGGGGCATGATGATAGAGAGTCACTATAAACATGCAATGGATATTGAGTGGGCAAAGGACGGTAGGACAGGAGAATTATATGTTGTGCAAGCGCGAGGTGAAACAGTAAAGTCGCAAGAAAAGATAAATGTCATTGAAACATATAAATTGCAGAAAAAAAGCAAGATTATTGCCAGCGGTACAAGCATAGGCCAAAAGATCGGACAAGGAAGGGCGCGCATAATTGATTCGCCAAAACAGATGAGGCAGTTTAAAAAAGGCGAAGTGCTGATAACAAGAATTACAGATCCGGATTGGGAGCCCATTATGAGAATAGCCGGAGCCATTGTAACAGAGCAGGGAGGAAAAACATCTCATGCCGCCATTGTAAGTAGGGAACTCGGAGTACCGTGTTTAGTTGGAGTTAGAGGCGCCAGAAAGTTGATTAAGCAAGGCGAAACAGTCACAGTAAGTTGTGCCGAGGGTGATGATGGTCATGTATACAAAGGGCGCCTTCCTTTTGAAGTGGAAAGAATGGAAGTTAAAAAATTGCGTCCGATCCAAACCAAAATAATGATGAATGTAGGGGATCCTGAGAGAGCTTTTAGTTTTGCGGCCATTCCCAATGATGGAGTAGGTCTTGCCAGAGAAGAATTTATTTTCTCCAACTTCATCAAGATACATCCAATGGCTCTCATCAATTACAATGCCATAACGGATAAAAGAACAAAGGAAAAAATTAAAAACTTAACCGTTGGCTATAAAGATAAGAAGCAATATTGCGTGGATCGGCTTGCCGAAGGGATGGCATTTATTGCATCAGCTTTTTATCCGAATGATGTTATAATGCGGCTGTCTGATTTTAAGACAAATGAGTATGCCACGTTAATAGGTGGCCAGCAGTTTGAGCCAAAGGAGGAAAATCCAATGATAGGATGGAGAGGCGCTTCACGCTATTATGATAAGAATTACAAGCAGGCATTTGGATTGGAATGCTTGGCAATTAAAAAGGTTAGGGAGGAATGGGGGTTAAAAAATGTGATTGTCATGGTGCCCTTTTGCCGAACCGTTGCTGAGGGCAAAAAAGTACTTGCAACCATGAAGGAATTTGGTCTGGAACGTTCTAAAAAAGGATTGAGCGTTTATGTGATGTGTGAAATACCCTCAAATGTAATACTGGCAGAACAGTTCTGCGAGATATTTGACGGATTCAGCATTGGATCAAATGATTTGACTCAATTAACACTTGGGGTGGATCGCGACTCAGCGCTTGTGAGCCATGTTTATGATGAGAATAATGAAGCTGTAAAACGGCTTATAAGCAATGTAATAAATATCGCACACAAGCACAAGCGGAAAGTTGGAATATGCGGGCAAGCGCCAAGTGATTATCCTGAATTCGCTGAATTTCTTGTAAGACAAGGCATAGATAGTATATCGCTTAATCCGGATACTGTTTTGAGGACAAGAGAAAGAATTGCAGACGTTGAAAAAAGGCTGTTTGGAGGAATTAGAGGAAGAAATTTTCGTTCTAATTTGGCAAAGCGATTTTTTTAAGTTGGCAGATTATACGAAATTTGTGGTTGTTTCTATTGTTTGACCAGCATTGACAGAAAGGAAAGATTATAGTAAGATTATGCTGATTATTGGATCGGTAGTTCAATTGGTTAGAGCATCCCGACTCAGTCGGGAAAGTTGCGGGTTTAATTATTTATATGGGGAGGGGATATGGCATGTTTTGTATATTACCTATTTAGTAAAAAAATACAGAAATATTATTTGGGTAAAACCTGCAATTTGGGACGTAGATTACTAGAACATAATAATTCAGAAGAAATATTTACAAAAAGAGGCGTTCCATGGCGGCTTGTGAGTATTATAGAATGTCACGACTATACTCAAGCATCCAAATTAGAAAAAAAATTGAAACAAGCCAAAAATAAAAAATACGTGCATTGGTTTTTTAAAAATCACGGAAAAAGCACAGAATAATTATTGGATCGGTAGTTCAATTGGTTAGAGCACCGCCCTGTCACGGCGGAAGTTGCGGGTTCGAGTCCCGTCCGGTCCGCAGTTCGCAACGAAGTGAGTTTAAAGACTCACTTTTTGCTTTTGTTAAGGGAAATTTGTTTAGTTCGAGCGTTAAATATATGGCCTCTAATGGCTTGATGTCATTTTCAATCGGAATCAGCCATTTATGGGCTAAGATATGCAGTTTTCTATCTTTTAACTCTTGGTTCGTGCCTAAACCAGAAAGTATATCTTTTTTAATTTTTATTCCACCATTATTAAAATTCTCTCTATCTTGAACAGCAAATTTAACTTTTTTAACTAGCTCATCATTTTTATTGGCTCGGTTTTTAACACCAACTAATTTTCTCTTTAAAATACTAATCTCTTTCTCATAATCATTTCTCTGTTTGGTAAATTCATCGTCATCAATCAAACCACGACAACTAAGTTTAGTTAAATTAGTTTTTTCAATCTCTAGCTTGGATATTTTATCTTGTAAGTTTTTAGCAATAACAATATTTTCATCAGGATTTTCTTTTTTATCTTCATCAAGTATTTTAAAGAGCAACTTTTTAAAGTCAGGTTCAAATTCGTATTTGGATAATTCATCATCAATTTGCTTATCCAATTTTTTAATTTCAACTGCTTGTTGTTTGCAAATATAGTTAGGCTTTTTATGAGTACAGCGATAATAGACATATTCTTTCCTCTGCTTTAGTTGTGATCATATGATTATGCTTAGTAGCATAATCATACAACGTTCTAGCCCCTTTAATCCACCTAAACTTGTATATTACTTGCATATTTAGACTCCTTCGGAGTCCAGTATGTATGTGAACTTATTCAATCGTGAATTTTAGCTCAATTTTATGGTTGATGTGGATAACAAATAATTTTTATATTCTAAGGGGATGAAATATTAGTATTATCTTTTTTTAAACCTTTCCAGACTAAATCAAAAACAACTTTTTGTAATTTAGTCAATTCTTCGGATTCAACACTAACAGCTATTTTTTCTAGCCAAGATACTAGCAATACTTTGTTGTTATAAATTAACATTTCGGGGGTAAAGTCAATATTTTTATCTCCTAACACAATAGTCTGTCTCATTTCAGATATATTCTTCTTACTTCTTTCGAGTGAGGTTTTATTGTTGGGAAATATACCACGGCCTTTAATATTCTTTTTTACTCTCTTTTTATAATATTCGGGAAAGAAATTAGGCATTGATTGGTGCATAGTTTCAATATTGGCATAAGCACGTATTTCAGTTTTTGAATTTAAAGTATCTTCATAAGCTTCTTTCATTCCTTCTTGACCTTCAAAGAATTCTACTTTTGGTTTAGTACTTTGAGGATTTAATACTGATGAAAGTTCAGGAATAATTTCTTCAACCAATTTTTGTTGTTTTTCAATTGTTTTGACCTTATCTTGTTTTTCTCTTTCTAAATAACTTAACAATCGTCTGGGGTCACCTGCATGAAAATATATCTTGTTTTTCTTTTTAAATTTGCTAACTAATCCTTTTTTTATTAACACAGCTAATAAATCATAACAGCTAGTTCGATTAATATCTGTTTTCTTAGCTATTTCAGTTGCAGTAGCTGTATCTAACTCAAGCAGGGAAATATATACAGATATTTCTTTTTTACTAAAATTCAATTGTTCTAATACTTCGTTACATTGCATATTTGTGGAAATTATATCGACATAATTATTATATCAAATTAGCCAAGAATTGTCAAGTATTTGGGATTCTGTTGAGTATAGTCTTGAAAAGATTGTAAAAAAATGATATAATAATACGTTTCCATTCCTGGAACAACCTAATTAGATAAACGTTCTTTACAACACAAAGGATAGATGAAATGCAAATACAACCCGAGGATTTGCCGTTCGAATTGGATATCCGAGGACATGGTTACACCATGCGAGGATGGTCTATAACCCGTTCTAGTTTGGCAGAGGCGATTAATCAAAATCGTCTGCTGAACATCACCTTTGAGGGTATGAGTAACTATTGCCCTCACAACTGTGATTTCTGTTACACAGAAAGGGGTGTAAGCCAGCCTGATAGAAAGCTCAGAATGAAGTCTGAGTTGTCGATTGGCAAGAGGTTGAGTATTATCAACCAGGCTGCTGATTTAGGAGGAATCACCATTAATTTTATTGGGGCTGGCGAACCTACGCTTGACACATATTTCTGGAGGTTGATAGAGGAAGTGGTAAAAAGAGGGATGATTCCAGTAGTATTTACCGAAGCCTCTTTTCGTTTGACACGTGCCTGCTTTACTAAGCGTCTGTACGATCTGGGAGCCAGTTTGGTTATCAAGGTAAACAGCCTTTTTAACCAAGACTACCAAAACCTCGTCGTTACTGGTGGAAGGAGTAAAGAAACAAGATACTTCCATCAACGTAACCAAGCAATCGATCTCTGTCTCGACATTGGCTTCGCTAATGAAGATCCAACTCGTCTGGGGATAGATGTTATAGTCACCACAGACAATCTTCAGGAAATACCGAGAATACACAGATATGCTCGGGACAGAAACATCTTTACTGTCATGAAAAACTACCTTATGACTGGTCGTGTACAAGACAAGCGTGAGGATCAGTTGAGCAATGATAGTTTAGATGAACTTTGGCGTGAGTTACTGAGGATCGATGTTGAGGAATATGGTATGGATCGGAAAGCACATCACTATCCTTTTGGTGGATACTCTCCCTGCATCCTACGTTCCACAGGGGTGCATGTGAGTATTAAAGGAGAGGTGTTTCGCTGTGACGGTGAGGAAATGGTTGTGGGTAATTTGAAAAAAGAAAGCCTGCAAGATGTTTGGGCTCGAGTACGTAACAATGAGCTCAACGTCATGGGTTGTTGTCCGCCTCGCGAGCATTGTGTTTGCTGTTAGCTTTTTTTGTTTACCACTAACGGTTTTGGTTCGTTACCGTTCCCACAATTACGAACAACTGTGACCCAGCCACAGATCAAGCACATTCGTGCTAGTTGGGACAATTCCTGTTTAGCTAAAAAGGATAACAAAAAACCACTGACAATACGTTGATGGTTTTTTGTTTTGTTTACTCTCTAGTGAATGTTAGTTCTGATAACCTTGCAGACTCTCCGCAAAAAACTTGGCTAATCCCAGCCAAGTTTTTTGATTTTAACTATTAGTACTCTTGGCGGGATGCATGAGCTATGATAATATGCTATTATTATACTTTTATTAAACAATTAGTTTAACCTGTCAATTTGTGCTCTGATTTCATCTATATGTTTCTTGTCTTGTTTAATAGAAATTCGTTGTTTAAAAGAAATGTACTGTTTACGTAATGCTAAAATACTATCTATAAGTTTGTTTATCCTCATTAAAATAGATTTATTTGTTGATTCCATAGAGTCAGTAAATTAGGGTTATATAAGATATTATACTATAATTTGTAAAATATGCCAGAAGGTTTAAATATTGAACATTTTTCACAACCAGAGTTTGAATCACATGAAGAATATAATAAAAGTAATGAGATAAGTGAAGGGTTAGATAGAGCTTCAGGCGAATTAGAAAATTTAACAATTGAGCTTGAAGCAGAAATTCCAGACGGGTTTGACGATGAAGTGACAGGATTTCATAAAAAACTTGCGGAATTGAATTATCAGTTAGCAGAGCTGAAAGGACAATATGATGTTGGTACTACACCAGAAAAAGAAAAATCCTTGGGTATAGCACAGAAATTAGAAAATACATGGAGTGAAATATTGGAAAAGGAAAAGAACATAGATACCTCAGTTGAATTCCCTAGAGCAGGTTTTTTGGCTGGTAAGAGTGAAATTGAAAATCAAGAAGTACATATGACAAAAAAAGCCTCTGGTATGGAAGTATCTTTTTTTCTATCTGAAAATATATATGAAGATGTCATTAATAGAATAAAAGAGGATGCTAATACTGATTGGATAAAGATCCAATTAGCCGATGATCCGAATCAATTTCTTAAAGTTAAAAGAGCATACTCTTTAGATCATGATGGAGCTCAAGTTTTAGTAGCAAAAAAAGTTGATGTTATTACAAGAACGCTCTCAAAAGCTGTGCCAAACGCAATGGTGGCCGGACAATGTGGATTTGGTGCAACGCATTCATTAGACAGAATGGTTGTAATTAATTTTTCACAAGAAGACGAAAACACAAATGGTGCTCCAGATTTTTCAAAAATAGCAGCAAGTATGGAAGACATAATGACTAAATTATGTGGACGTGAAAATGTTCTAGATGATCCGGACACAGAAGAAGCCGAAGATCTTATGAAGAAGGCTTTATCTAAGCATCTAAAAAAAGAAGTTGATGAAATTACTGATGATGATTTGGATGGTTTAAGTAGACGAGAAGTATATGATGGAGTATATTCATATGTTAAAGAAGGTCGGGGTAAGAAAATAAACCAAGAATCTCCTTGTGCCATTTACCACCGTGTTAGAGGTGGTTCGTGCAAAGAAGAATCCAGGGAAGATATCTGCAATATACTAGTTGGAGGAGGTTTAATGAGTACAACAGAACGATTGGCTAGAGGAAAAATGGAAGTTGCAGACGGTATGAGCTCCTTTAAAGATATGTGGATGGGGGGAGGTAGTTATGTTTTTGGTCGTATGGTCACAGAGGATGGATTAAAAGGAAAAGACGTGTCTTTTAAAGGTTATCATGTGGTACTTGACCCTAACATATTAGATAGAAACGATTGGCATGCATATGACTCAGATAAATTTGGAACAACTGATCCTAAATGGTATAATGATAGGCCATCTCCTGATGAGTATGTTAGTTCAATGAATAAAAAATTTAAAGCAGGTAATGAAATATGTTTTCGTAGCGGAGTACCACCAAGTGAAATATTAGGGGTTACATGTTCTAGTGAAAAAGAAAAACAAAATCTTGTGACCGATTTACAAAAGCGTGGAATTTCTGAGGTAAACGGTGTGCCAGTTGAAGAGTTCGTCAAAGTGGGAAAATTGCAAGATATGATTAATTTATCAAAAAAAGAATAGTAATTTATAATTTTTATCTAAAATATGAATTTTAATGAAGAATATTATTCCGTACAATCTAAAGAGGACCCAACAGTCCTAACGGCTCATAATATCATATTAGAGAATAATACTATTTCCTGGTTAGATGAATCAGAGCATGAACGACTATTCACTATTAGAAAAATTATTAGTGATGATAATAATGAATTTATGTTTGAGAAAGATGTTGACGAAGGTGGAGGTGTGTATATGATAAAAAAACTTACCCGAGAATCTTACAACAAATTGATAGATTTAATTGAGCAAAATCAGGATATGTAAATAGGATAAATGAATAGTTTATTTGGATAGAACAGGTGTAAATTCACTATTTATTTCATTAAATCATTAGGATAGCGGAAATTTAACGCAACACTAGTAGGTTGACGACTCCCCGCAGTTCGCAACGAAGTGAGTTTAAAGACTTACTTTTTGCTTTTGTTAAGGGAAATTTGTTTAGTACAAAAAGTACAATAAAAATACAGCCCGTAATAGGTTGTAAAGATTTTTTCCGTGCTTACTTGTTGTCTAAGTCAATAGCTACACTGTTATATTATGTTTTGACGATTTTCTCAAATTTTGGTACTCTTACTGTAGAAAAAAGAATTTTTTACTTGAATTAAAGAGATTAGACATAAGACTAAAGAATTTTTAATTTCAAAAGAACTATCCCTGAGGCATTATGAAACTGGTTTGAGAGCAGTTGAGGGGCGGATCGAAGGTGTTGAAAATAATAAATATAAATATGAAGCATGAATGTAGATCAATTTTGATTCACTGCATTGATTTCAGATTTATCAAATCAATAAGAAAGTGGATGGAGGAAGAAGTTGTTTTTTCAGAAATATTATAGTAAAGTCCATATTAATATATTCAATGGTGGAGTGGCCGAGTGGTTGAAGGCGCGACTCTCGAAAAGTTGTAAGGCAGAAATGTCTTCGTGGGTTCAAATCCCACCTCCACCGCTCCGATTTTAAAACAGAGTTTAAAAGCTCTGTTTTTGTTTTATGTTAGCCTAGAATTAATGGTTCGGAAGTGGTTTTTTAGGGTGAAAAATGAAGAAATAATTTGGCTAATTTTAGGTAAAATATTTTTAATCAAAAATATAGAGAGCGACTTTTGAACTAAAATTATTGCTAACAATAACTAATTGTTATAAACTATAATCATTATTATTGATTATAATATGAGATTATTACGATTTGAAGGTAGTTTTGGTTATCAGAAAGATGAAGTTCATGAAGGCTTGATTCTATTTTGTAATTTTGAAGATTGGGATAATGAAAATATTTTTAAGAAAGCCATCAATGAGATTGATTTTTCTGAACATTATAATATTATAATTGTTCCGTTTGCTCATTTAAGTGAAAACAAGTTAGATAAAAAGAAAGCACTTTCTTTATTTGATAGTTATGTCAGAATGTGCAAGAAAATTACTAACAAAAATATCATCACAAAACCATTTGGCAGGGAAACAGAATTTAATTTGACCGCACCAGCAGATGATAAGGCTATTCGCTTTATGCATTTTGATAAAAAATATGCCTAATAAAATTAAAAGATTATACAACACAAGTTGTGCTGATTATGATCTGCATATGGAGAAAACTGGACATTATTTAGCTCAGGATAAAATTTTAGAAAAAATATTTAATTATATAGAAGAGCCAATTTTAGATGTTGCCTGTGGCACTGGTCATATTATTTCAAAACTATTAATAAATTTTAGCGATATAACGGGTAATGACTTTTCTGAAGGCATGATACAGCTCGCTCATAATAAGTTAAAAAATGTTGTATTAATGGAACAAAATGCTGAAAGCATAGGTTTCAAAGATAAAAAATTCAAAACTATTATATGTTGCAATTTTTTCTATTATACTCAAAATTATAAAAAAGCAATTGATAACTGGTCTTCATTATTGGAGGATAGAGGGAAAATCATATTAATAGAAGAATATCCCTTCATTAAACCAAGTAGTAACGAGATGAATTCACACACAAGCGAGTTAATGAGCGTTATTAAACCTTTATCGATTAAGGAAATTATTAGTATAATAAAGGATAACAATTTTAATTTAGTAAATAAATGTAGAGTTCATATTAATAAAAAGCATGATCTGTATGGTCTTGTTTTTGAGAGTAAACATTAATGAAATTGTAATTCGGCAACACCAAGATTAGCCAAAATGGTTCGGAAGCTGTCCCCGAATTCCCGCAGAAAGTTCCTAATTCCTAGTGTATTAGGAACTTTTTGATTTATATGTTATAATATTTATATACATTTTTTAATATTAAATAATATGGCTTTAAAAACATCAGAAAAAATAATCGACATAATTAAAAAAAGAAAACAGGTTAGTGGTAAATATCTTAGTGAAGTATTAAATATTGGCGACAGGGCAGTAAGGAAACAACTAAACAATTTATTAAAAGAAGGTATTCTAGAAAAAATAGGGACGCCCCCTAAAGTTTTTTATTCAATAAATAAAGAAGAAAAACTTGAAAAAATTAAAATTATTAAAATTAATAAAAAAATAATTGATAATAATTATCTTATAATAACCCCTGCTGGTAAAATCAAAAAAGGTTTTGATGGTTTTATCTATTGGTGTAATAAACAAAATTTAAATATAAACAAAACAGCTTTTGAATATATAAAAACTATTAAAAAATATAATAAATTTAAAAAAGACGGACTAATTAGTGGTTTAAGTAAGATGAATAATAGTTTTGAAAAAACATATTTAAATAAAGTATTTTATTTAGATTTTTATAGCATTGAAAGATTTGGAAAAACTAAATTAGGACAACTATTGCTTTATTCTAAACAAAGTCAAAACAAAGATTTAATAAAAGAATTATCATTAATTATAAAACCAAAAATAGATAAATTAATTAAAACCTTTAAAATAGATGCTCTCGCTTTTATTCCACCAACTGTTAAAAGAGAGGTTCAGCTAATGAAAGAAATAGAAAAAAACCTAAAATTAAAAGTTAATAAAATAAATTTAATAAAGGTTAAAAATGAAATAACTGTTCCTCAAAAAACACTAAGTAAGATTAATGACAGAATTAAAAATGCTAAAGACACCATAGTCGTTGACTATGACAATCAACATAAAAATATTTTATTAATAGATGATGCAATTGGCTCTGGTGCCACATTAAATGAAACTGCTAAAAAAATTAGGGAATTAAAAATATCCAAAAATATCATTGGTTTAGCAATAACTGGAAGTTTTAAAGGTTTTGATGTTATTTCTGAAATTTAATACTATAATTTAGTTCGAATAATGCTGACGACACCCCGCATTAATAAAAACTTCATAAGTTTTCCAAAATTATACCTAACCACAGGTATTCTTTGGTTCCAAAGCGTTAAATTAAGCTGATGACTATTTTAGCTAATTTAGCATAATTTGATTTTGGGGAGCTTGGGAATGGAGTATTTAACTTGACAATCGTCTAAAAATCGTATATAATAAGTCTATGCAATATTAATAAATACCTTATGTTTAAGCCAAAATATATCATAAATAATGATATATTATTTAATATTAAAAGAATAGCCGAGTTGGTAACTGAATTAAATAATAGAAATTTACCTAAAATAGTTCTGCTAAAATTAATTAAAAAAGCGAACGAGATTTCAGCCTTTTCTTCAACTAGTATTGAAGGTAATCCTTTGCCTCTTTCTGAGGTGAAAAAAATATTAAAAACAAAACCAGAACATATTAGGGACACCGAAAAAGAGGTACTAAACTATAATCAAGCTCTTGTTAAACTAAACAAACTCATTGAGAAAAAAGATAAGACATTTAATTTATCTTTAATTTTAGATATTCATAAACTAGTCATGCAGGATTTAATACAAAAATACCGTTGTGGTAAACTGAGAACAGAACCAGTGTTTGTGAACAATCCTAAGATACACAAAACCGTCTATTGGCCACCCGATCACCATGACGTACCTGAATCAATGAATCGGCTTATAGAATTTGTTAACAAAAACAAGGATAAAATCGACCCTTTAATATTAGCTGGAATTTTTCACAAACAGTTTGTTATTATTCATCCTTTTATGGACGGTAATGGTAGAACTGTTAGATTAGCCACCAAAATATTATTAGCAAATATGGGATTAAATACTTTTAATTTATTTAGTTTTGAAAATTATTACAATAAAAATATTGATAAGTATTTTAATAATGTAGGTGAATTGAATAATTATTATGATATTGAAAATAAAATTGATTTTACCAGTTGGTTAACATATTTTACTGATGGCATTATAGATGAATTATTAAGAGTGGGAAAAGAATTAAAACAACAAAATATTACTCCCAATGAACAACTCAGTGAACATCAAGAAAAAATAATTAAATATATGAAAAAGCATGGATACATCACTGACAGACTTTATTCAAAGATAACCGACAGAGCTAAGCCAACTCGACATTTGGATTTTAAGGATTTAATTGAGAGAGGGATAATTGAAATGCATGGCAAAGCTAGGGCAACTTATTATAAGTTAAAAAATTAATATTTTGGCTAACTAGCGTTCCCAAATCGTCCCAGGCTTCCCGCAATTAAAATTAGCCCAAACAAGCTATTTTTGGTATACTTAGTATGTATATTATTTGTTTTGAATTTATTATATGCCTTTAAAACAGCTTCAAATAGTGGAAAAAATAAAATCTCTTGTCTCTAATATTGTATTGTCAAAAAAGCAAATTGTAGATGAGGCAAAGAAAAATGCTGAAGAACACCGATTAATTAATCAAAAACAGGAAAGAGAAGATAAAATTAGAATTGAGCACGCAGTTAAAGAATTGCAACAAGAAGACAAAAAAACAGGATAGCTCTCATTAGCACATACCTCAGTGTAATATAAAATACCCCGCGGTCTTGCCACGGGGTAGAGTCGCAGACATTATGCCTTTTGACCTGATACCCTGTGCTCTTGGCACAGGGAGGGGTTCATTATATGGTCTTAGTTTGCATTCCAACTCTCATAATTTGTTGTGAGCAAGAAGCGCAAAAACACAGATGCTATTATCACTTTTTATCCATTTGTTTTTCAGCAAGCTTTGTTTCTTTTTGGATTTCTTTTTCTTCTTCTTTTATGGCCTTGTCAGCCACTCTTCTTTTAATGGACAAGTTCATTAGTGAGAATACAATAACTCCGGCAAACATTATCCCGGCCAGATTTATTAAGAACAAAGAAGATGCTGCTGTTATGACAGTCCAGTCCAAACGGGCAATTCCGATTCCGCATACAGCCAAAGGAGGAATAAGAGCAACTGAAATGGCGATTCCGGTTAAACTTTCATTTAAATGCGTCTTAATGATTGCGAATGAAGCGGCCAAGCCGGCTATTATGGCAATTGCCGCGTAGGCGAGCGACGGTTGAGCTGCACTGATAAGTGCAGATGAATAATTGCCGCCCAATGGATCGGCGAAAAGAGTTACAAGAGCGGATGCAGTTAATCCCATGGCGATTGATTTTAAGATTGTAAAGATTGATCGCCTTATAATTTCCCTGCTTGCCATTACAACGCCGAGAGCCAAGCTCATTATTGGATAGAGTATGGGCGCTATGAGCATACTTCCTATAACCACCGTTATATTGTTTATCAAAATTCCAAATGTGGCCATTAGTACAGACAGGATAATCATTAGAAAAAATTCCTGCCTTGGAGTGCTGTCTGTCATCAAATTTTTTATTGCCTCTGATTTGTCTTTTTCTTCAAGATTGTTAAACAGTATTATTTGCATATCCTTTTTATTAGAAGCCCGCGAACACCCTTTTGCTTGCGGCATGGTAAGCGGGCACTTTTACCCCTCGGCTTGTTGCGGAGTCGGGTTTATTTTGATTTATATAATAATAATATCAGTTTTAACAAAAAAATCAATGGAATTTTACCGCAAGCCCTGTATTTTCAAAAAAGCGCTCTTATAATCCATAAGACGTTTTTTTTCGTAAAGGGGTTGACAAATCAATATATTGTTGTTTTGCGGCTTTATAATTTAAGATTCAATTATTTGCTTCAACTGCTTTTTAAGTCCTTTCTCATTTGTTTAGCAAGTTCAAATACAGTATCAAATTTTTTTTGATCCCGTAAATAGCGTTGGGTAGTTACTTTAATTGTTTTTTCGTAGATATTTTCATCAAAATTTTTGAAATGCACCTCTAAGCATACTTGGTTCGTGATTGAGTTATGTCCATAATAAAGCAAGCCAATGAATTCTCTGCCTTCCATCTCAATATTGCAAGTGTATAGGCCGAAAGCCAGATTTGCGTCTTTTGCTATTTGGACATTAAGATTTGCAGTTGGTATTTTTGTTATTTCAGAAATGCCGTTTCCCAGCAGTACTTTTCCACGCAGTATATAGCTTCTGTTCATCATTGTTATTTTTGTAACGCACAGCAATACAATGACCGCGCCAAATATCTGGCTCATTGAAAGCACATTTTTGTTTAAGAAATAATCAAGTAAAATGGCTGAAACTGGCCATGACAGTTCGCACATAGTTCCAACTGATGCAGGTATTTTTTTTAATCCATAATAATAAATAAACATTGCCAGCGCGCCTGAACTGAATACGATAGTAATCAATGTCCACCATTGAGTGGAGTTTACGGTTTGTAGTTGGCTGAAATATGTTACTGCCGGTATTATCATTATTATAGTTGTCAATCCGAATCGAAGCGCTGTCAGCAGTCCGTAGCTAATATCCTTTAATGAATATTTTCCAAATGTTGTGGCTGATCCCCATGCAAATGCCGCAAGAAGAGAGAATATGATGGCCGCAGTAGCTGTATTGGCCACGCTGTTTATTGCAGTTGGATCTTTAAATGTCATAAAGTATCCGGCAACAACAGCAAGACCTGCGTATATATAGAAATTTTTCGGAAATCTTTCGCGTAAAAATATTGAGGCAAGTATTATTGCGAAAATCGGCTGGAATTTTTGCAATAGTATTACTACTGAAATATCGTGAAAGCCGGTTAAGAACAACGCTTTTGTGATAAAGGTTGTGCCGAGCGCTCCGCCGAACAATGCCACCCAAAATACTGCCATCCATTGTTTTTTGTTGATTTTTTTGATTTGTTTTTTGTAGGCATACAAAAAAGGCGTTAAAACAATGAATCCAAGCAAGTGTTCAAGAAAAACCACAAGTGGACTTGGAAGAGTGTATAACTTCGGCCTTAAAAATGTTCCATCCAAGCTCCAAAGAATTGCGGCAATTGCTACGGCAAGCGCGCCCACAAATATTGCGTTTTTTTTCATAATTGTATTATTAATAAATGAACCCCTCCCCGACTCAGTCGGGGTAATCAGGCACAGCAGTTTGGAAGACCGCTATGGCAAGACCACAGGGTATTTAACTTGCTTGCTCGGTTCCGCTTAGCGGGGTCCTCGCTACGCTACGTTAATAAAAAAACCCACATTTCAGGGTTAAAAAATACACTAACAAGTGTTTTCTTCTTTCATCCGGACTATAGGGTCTGTCGCCAAATACCATTTCTACTGCAATTCATAAATTATAGCCAAAATCGTTTCAAAATTTCTTGGCTTATCTTACAGATAGGCCTCAAAATTTTTTATCAAGCGAAGCGAGAGAAAAGAAAAATGATAATTTTTC
>JBDRCM010000020.1:0-24385 GCA_043821725.1 bacterium
GAAAAATTATCATTTTTCTTTTCTCTCGCTTCGCTTGATAAAAAATTTTGAGGCCTATCTGTAAGATAAGCCAAGAAATTTTGAAACGATTTTGGCTATAATTTATGAATTGCAGTAGAAATGGTATTTGGCGACAGACCCACTAATCCAATTGCCTTAAAAAACGACTCTTATGATGGATATTCCAAAGAAGATAATGGCAATAATTATTGTTGCGTAATGAAGTATTTTATCTGCGCCTCTTTTTGTGCTGTAGATATTGCTTGATCCGCCGAATACCCCGCTCAAACCCGTGCCTTTTTGCTGGAGAAGTACTACAACTATAAGAATAATGGCTATTATCAATTGTAAGATGTTGAGAATTGCGTCTTTCATAAAATTAAATAGTGCAGTTATTATATCACTTTTTAGCTTTTTTGTCAATCTTACTGCATTCGCGGTTACTGCACCGCGTGGTGTTTTTTGCTCCAAATACCATTAAAGAGTTACATACTGCGCATTTATCGCCGGTCGGCCGGCTCCAAAGAGCGAATTTGCATTTGGGATATTGATTGCAGGCGTAAAAGATTTTGCCGTATCGGCTTCTTTTTTCTATTATTTCTCCTTTTTCGCACTGCTGGCATTTAACATTGGTGGAAATTTCAATATTTATTATGTTTTTACATTTTGGATAGTTGGAACATCCTAAAAAAGGTCCGTATTTTCCTCGTTTTTTTTGCATTTGAGCGTTGCATTTTTCACATATTTCATCCGTCAATTCCGGTTCTTCTATTATTTCTTTTCCATCTTTATCTTGGGTGATATTTTTTGTATTTTTGCATTCCGGATAGTTGGAGCAGGCAAGAAATTTTCCATATCTTCCCATTTTTATAATCATGGGGGAGTCACATTTTTCGCAAACTTCGTCGGTTTTTTCTTCAGTCAATTCTTTTTTGGACAGCTCTTTGTCTTTTTTATCAAGATTTTCTTTAAATGGCTCATAAAATTCTTTTATAACTTCCCGCCATTCTTTTTTGCCTTCCGCGATATCGTCAAAATTTTGTTCCATGTCTGCTGTGAATTCAAGATCCACAATTTTTTGAAAATGTTCAACGAGCAAATCATTTACCACATAAGCGATATCAGTGGGTTTAAGGCGCTTGTTGTCGTCGCGTTCAACATATTTTCGCTCCTCAATCGTATGTATTGTCGGCGCATACGTGGAAGGCCGTCCGATTCCGTGCTCTTCCAAGGTTTTTACCAATGTGGCATCTGAATAACGAGCCGGTGGCTCGGTAAAATGTTGTTCAGGTTTTAATTCTTTGCAATCTACATTTTTTCCCTGCGTAATTTGAGGTAAAATATTTTCTTTGCTTTTTTCAGGGTATAATTTTAAGAATCCGTCAAAAACAATTGTCTGTCCTGTTGCGCGGAACACATAGTTGTTGTTTGAAGCCACATCAATTATAGTTGCGTTGAATTCAGCCGTTGCCATCTGGCTTGCCATTGCGCGTCGCCAGATTAAATCATATAACTTATATTGCTGGGAATTTAAGCTGTTTTTTATGGATTCGGGATGGTAATTGGCGTGAGTTGGACGAATGGCTTCATGCGCCTCTTGCGCGTTTTTGCTTTTTTTCTTGAAAATTCTTGGCTTATCCGGACAATATTTTGCTCCATATTCCTTGTTAATATAATTTTGAGCGTCATCTAAAAATTTTCCTGACAAATTCGTTGAATCGGTTCGCATGTAGGTTATCAGGCCCACTTGTCCGCTTCCTTCAATTGCGATTCCCTCATATAGCTGTTGAGCCAATCGCATGGTTTGTTTTGCACTATAACCTAAACGGTGATTGGCTTCCTGCTGTAAGGTGGATGTTGTAAAAGGAGGAAGTGGATTTCGGCTTTTCTTTTTTTGTTCAAGATTGGATATTTGGTATTGAGCGTCTTTCAAATCAGTTAGAATTTTTTCAACCTGCTTTTTGTTTTTAATATCCAGTTTATGTATTTTTTTGCCTTCAATCGCATGTAGTTTTGCTATAAAGGAAGAATCGTTTTCATTGTCGACTTCATGCTTGTCGTTTTCTTGAAAAATTCCATCCAAGCTCCAATACTCCTGCGGCTCAAAAGCGTCAATTTCTCGTTCGCGCTCAACAACTAAACGGACAGCTACTGATTGAACGCGTCCTGCTGACAGGCCTTTGGCTATTTTTCTCCACAAAAAAGGCGACAGTTGGTATCCTACAAGCCGATCCAGTACCCTGCGCGCCTGCTGGGCGTTGAATAACTTTAAATCCAACGGCCTTGGATGCTTTAGCGACTCTTCAATGGCCTGTTTTGTAATCTCATGAAAAACTATCCGTTTTGCGTTTTCCGGTTTTATTCCAAGAATTTTTGCCAAGTGATATGAGATTGCTTCGCCTTCGCGATCTTCATCAGTCGCAAATAATATGAAAGATGTTTTTTTAGCCGATGTTTTTAATTCCTTTACTGTTGAATTTTTTGCATCGCTCACTATGTATTCCGGCTTGAAATTATTTTTTACATCCACGCCCAGCTTGCTTTTTGGCAAATCGCGCAGATGTCCAAAAGACGACTTTACAATAAAGTCCTTTCCCAAAAAGCGAGATATTGTTTTTGCTTTGGTTGGTGATTCCACGATTACCAGAGTTGACATAGTTTGGGTTTAAGTTTAATGAAAACTATAATATCCGAGTTTGACAGTTGTGTCAAATACTCGTATCATTTATGTAGATTTATCTAATTGTAATTTTATGAGTGAACGTAAAAACAACAATGAGATTGAGAACAAAAATTTTGATAGAGCATTAAAAGGCAAGTTAGATGCAATTAAAAGAAAGGATTTTGCAAATTTGCAGGCATATATAGATGCTTTGACTGGAGAAAATGGCATTTTTTTTAAAAAAAATGATGGGAAAATTTCGATGGTGGCCAAAAAAGATGACTCGGACCCATTTTCTTTGCATCCAATAAAGAAAATGCAAGTCACGGCTACTTTAGACGGCAAAACAACATCTTTAATTCTCAAATATTATTACGGAGGTTTTAATTTTAATCAGCCGGTTTTAGTTGACGTGATTCAAGGTCTGCATTCAGTATAATTATTTCTAATTTCTCCGCTTAAAAAAATTGATCCTGTGGTCAACAACAAACCATTGCCCTCGTTTTGTTTTTTAGACCAGTTTAATGCTTTTTTGGGATCAAGAAAAATTTGGATTTCTGCTTTTGGAAGGATTTTTTTAAATTGGTCGGCTATTAATTTTGGATTTGCGGTCTTGCGGAAGGGATTATTTGTGAAGCGCGTGCAAGCAATTGATTTTGGATTAAGAGCCCCAAGCTGTCTAATCATTCCAAACCAATCTTTGTTGTCTGAAAAACCAACAATCAAATTAATCATATAATTGCCCGCAAGATTAATTCGGTTTACGGTGCTGATGGTTGTTTTAATTTTTTCCTTATTGTGAGCGCCGTCAAAAATAATCAGGGGTTTTTTGGACACAACTTCCATACAAATTGGAATTTTGATATTTTTTAATCCCTGTTTAATTTCATTTTCGGAAATTTTTAATGATTTGGCGATTTCTATGGATAAAATCGCGTTTTTAATTTGATGCTCTCCCATTATCGGCAAAAAATACTCATTATTTTGATAAATGAATTTCATGCCGTCCAAGTCAAATTTTTTTATTTTGTAATTTTTTGTTGAACAGTTTATTTTACTCAGCTTCACTTTTTGTCGTCTGCATTCATTTGCGATAATTTCTAGGATTTTAGAGTTTGACTCGCCAGTGAACGCAACACATCCGCGCTTTATTATTCCGGCTTTTTCATAGGCGATTTCGTTTTTAGTCGCTCCGATTGTTCCTTTGTGGTCCAGTCCTATATTTGTGATTACAGCCAGTTCCTTTTTTGGGATGATATTTGTTGAGTCATATCGTCCTCCGCATCCAACCTCCAACACAGCCCAATCAACTTTTTGCATGGCAAAATAGTAAAGCGCGATTGCAGTTGACATCTCGCCGTAAGAGAGCATGTCGTATGGAGTTGTTCTAATGTATTCATTAAGCTTTGGCTTTATTTTTTCCATAACTTTAGCAAATTCTTTTTTAGGCATTGGACGGCCGTTTATTCCCCATCGTTCAACAATTATTGAAGGATGAGGCGAAGTAAGCAGGCCTACCTTGCAGTTGCTTGCCATAAGTATGGACGTTAGCATATTGCATACTGATCCTTTTCCACTGGTGCCTGTAATATGAGCGAACCGTTTTATTTTTTTTTCAGGATTTCCAATCAGATTCAAAAAAAAATTAAGTCGCTTTAAATACCAACCACAATGCCGAGGGTCAGCCATATATTCTCGGCGGGGAAGGTTATTCAAGGATATCAGGTAGTTATAAGCTTCATTATAATTCATAAAAAATTATTCCGCGCCAAAAAGCGCATTTGGCGACAGACCCTTGATGTAGCGCGAAAAAAATATGTGCGAAATACCTCGGCTTGTTGTAAGGTCGGGTTTATTTAACTGAATATTTTGGATTAAGCTTGATAAGATGATTCAATTTTATTTTTTTATCAACCAAGCTCAGAAGATAATTGAATACAATAAATGTCACAGTAATGCCGACAGCCATAAGTCCGCGCTCCATCCATACAACTGGGATCAATCCAATCCAGATTGACGCTTTTAGATTGAATAACCAAAGAAACAGCACACTGCCAACACAATGAGCGGTAAAGGTTGCTCCAAGAGCGCGCGCAAAAATCCATTTATTGTAAAATAGGTGAGCGACAATCGGAATAAGCCAATAGAGAGCGTAATACCATGCCTGCCTGCCTTCAGGATGAATCCAAAACGCAATCATTGCAATCACAGGTACGATTAGTATCCATCTTGTTTTTTTGGCAAAATACAGAGTAGCCAACAGCATTGGAAAGAAGCGTATAACAGTGCCTGCATCAGAAGCAAATCCATGGGCGCCCCAATTGATTATTTGCACAACTATTACTGTTATCAGCCCCCAGATTGATCCGATAAGGCCGGCCACGATTGGACCGTAAAAATCAAACAAGCTGAATTTTAAAGACGAGCCAACTATCTCGGTGAACTTTATCTGCATGGTTATAAAGCCGATAGCCGCGAATATTGCGGCAAACAAAAACTTTTTTTTATTGACGGAAATCATATATATTTTGTTATTAGAAGCCCGCGAATACCCTGTTGATTGTGGTAGGGTAAGCGGGCAATATCACGCGACTTGCCGTGGAGTCGGGTTAATTATAGTTTCGGGTTAATTATAGTTGATGATGTAGTTCATTCCTCCCACATCAGATGCCAAGCCCTTTAATTCAAGCAGTGATATTTTACCACCAACTGTCTGGCTGTCAAGCTGTGTCTGCCTGATTATCTCGTCAATATGCTTTGGCTGATCGCTAAGGCATATAAAAACGCGTTTTTCAATCTCATCCGTCAGTTTTTCAGCAGTTTCTTTTTTATTCAGCTTATTGGTCTTTTCCAACAGGCAGATGCCCTGCAAATTAAGGCATTCAATTATATCATCAGCGTCTTCAACCAATCGCGCTCCTTGCTTTATCAGATTATTTGCGCCCTTGCCGGCGGGCGAAGTTATTTGATGTGGGACTGCGAACACATCGCGGTTGTAATCAAGAGCGCATCGCGCTGTAATAAGCGCGCCTGAACGAGTGGCAGCTTCTATCACAAGAGTTCCCAAACTAAGTCCAGCAATGATGCGATTGCGTTTTGGAAAACAATATTTGGTTGGCTTTTCACCCGGAGCGCATTCTGAAATTATCAGTCCGTTATTCTTAAGTATGTTTTTAGCCAATTGAAAATTACTGGCCGGATAAATTGTATCATCATCAATTCCGGTTCCCAGTACCGCAACAGTAAGTCCATTCTTGTTAAGTGCGCTTTGATGAGCTATGCCGTCGATTCCCAAAGCCAGGCCGCTTACTATAACAATATTGGCGGACGCAAGATTGCTGGTTATTAGTTCGCACGACTGCTTTCCATAAGGGCTGTATTTTCTTGACCCGACAACCGCTACTGACGGGTAGTTGCATATTTCAATATTGCCTCTAAAATAAAGCCGAGCCGGCGGATCATTAATCTGCCTTAAAAGTTTAGGATAACGCTTATCATTAAGCATTATCATTTCAATTGTGTCCTCCTTCATAAATACGATATTTTTTTCAAGGTCTGTCGCCAATTGCATTAGAAATGGTATTTGACGACAAACCTTTTCAATGTCATTTGATTACAAATCACTTAAATCAGCTTAAGTATTTCTTCCACTGCCATTTTAATTGCTTTATTGAGTTTGTTTTTTTCCAGCATCTTGAATTTGCTCAGCACGTACTTGGTTGTGTTATTGATTTTTCCATTAATTTTAATTTTTGTCAATGGGCATATAATGGGAGAGCGCGCAATGCCAACTCTCACGCGCGTGAAATCCGAGTTTTTTAAGTGGTCCATTATTGATTGCACGCCGTTGTGGCCGGCAGAACTGCGTCCGGCCTGGATTTTAATCTTTCCCAGTTCAATGTCTTTATCGTCATGCACCACTATAATATCACGAACCGGTTCCAGATTGTGATTTTTTACCGCGTATGAAACGGCTTGTCCGGAGTTGTTCATGTAAGTAATCGGTTTGAGCAATTCTATTTGCGCGCCATTTAGAATTGTCTTTAAAAACATTGCCTTTGCTTTTTTACTTGTGCCCCAATTCTCTTCGTTTGCAATTTTTTGCGCCAGCTCATCCAAAACCATCCATCCCACATTATGGCGTGTTTTTGCGTATTTTTCAGTTGGATTTCCAAGTCCGACTATTAGTTTCATATTATTTATTATTGCTGTTTCTTTTTTAATTTTATTACTATTGGCGTTGCGAAAAACCCGAATTTTTCACGCAGTCGGTTGGCTATGAAGTGAACGTAAGAAAGATGCACAGAAGTTTTTTCCTTTATTGACAGTTGAAATATCGGCGGATCGCTTTTTAATTGCTTTAATCCGAGCAGTCGTGGATGGCGCGTTCCTTTGCCCCTTGAAGGCCTGTGCTGTTTGATTATTGATTTGAGAAATTTTGACAGTGCGTTGTCAGTAATCCATATTTTTCTGTTGTCGCGCGCTTGTAATATCAAGGGCAGTATCTGGTGGACGCGATATTGTGTTTTTGCGCTCACAAATACAATGGGGGCGAAATTAAGGTGAGGAAAAGAACTATAAACAAGTTTTCTTACATTGTTTCTGAATTTGTCGTCGTTTTCCTCAGCCATATCCCATTTGTTAATAACAATTATTGTTGATCGAGAGCTCTCTTTGAGAAGGCCACCGAGCTGTTTGTCCTGACTGCTTACCGGCTCGGTGCAGTCAAGCACAAACAGCACCACATCTGATTTTTTTGCCCTTCGTATGCTTCTCCTAACACCTTCGTGTTCAAGTGAACCTTTTACATTTGATTTTCTTCTTATTCCGGCTGTGTCAACAAATAATATATGCTCGTCTTCATACTTTACAAGCGTGTCAAACGGCTCACGCGTTGTATGCGCTATGTGGCTTGTGATTACTTCTTCGCGCCCGATAAGGGAGTTAAACAGAGTTGATTTGCCTACGTTTGGCTTGCCAATTATGGCAACTTTTATGGATTCAATCTTTTTCGATTTCTTCGGCTTTGTTTTTGACTTATTCAGTTTTTTGCAAATAAGTTCCAACATCTCTCCTACATTGACTCCACTGGCCGCAGAAACAGGGAAAGGAGTTCCAAGCCCAAGCTGGAGAAATTCGCGGTCATAAGCCGTGTTTAGCCATTTTGCGCTGTCCGCCTTATTGCATATCAGCATTATTTTATCTTTATACTCCATTAATATTTTTGCCAATTCTTTTTCCTGTGGCATTACGCCCTCGCGCGCGTCAAGCACAAACAGCACAAGATCCGATTCTTTAAGAGCCATTTTTGTTTGCTTGATTATTTCGTCTTCCAAAGGAACATCATCTGAAAATGTAAGCCCGCCGGTATCAACCAGCTGAAAATATTTTGATTTCCAAACCACTTTTCCTATGTTTCTGGTTCTGGTGGTTCCGGGAATTTTTGAAGTCATGGCGGCATTTTTTTCAACCAAACGGTTAAACAAGGTTGATTTTCCAACATTAACTCTGCCAACCAAAGCCACAGTCGGTAGATTTTCTTCAATGATTGATACTGGTGTTGGCATATTGTTCAAGAAATTAAAGAATTATTGATTAACGTCCTCTCCCAATATAATGAGAATATCGGTGTTTGGATCATATTTGTTGGTTAATCCGGATGTTAAGTCCGGCATACTACTTGTTGCCTGCGAGACGGTGCTGGTTGTAGTTTCAATTTCAATTGATCCGGCAAACGAAATGCTGGTTGTTCTGGTAATTATTTGCGGTTGAGAGGCGGTTATGCCGAGCGTTGGTGATTGACTGTTGGCAAGCCATGAGGGGATAGAGTCAGCCACCGGAATGTTTGCTTCTCTGGACAGAGCAGTGATAAATCCATTGTCAACTTTGTTGTTTAGCACATAGATGGTTGAGGATGGAAGCGGTCTTATTTCACTGTTTCCAATCGTGTATATGCCAAAGCCACCATTCTCAAGCTGTTGTTTTTTTCTCGCAGCAATACCAATATGCCAAGTTGCGTTTTGTATTTCTATTTTTGCACTTGGAAAAAGTTGTTCTGATTGTATTGGCGCGGACAGCTCGTTTACGTATTGAGTTGATGATGATGAAAAAATATTTTCCATGGCCAATTTGATGCTGTCAAAATTTCCACTTTTTGGAGCAAGCAGGTATGCTCCGTCTTGGCCTATCATGTTTCTAAGAAAACCATTGGGGCCGTTGTCCAGAACCAATGTTTTTATGTTGCTGTCATCTATTTTTCTGGAAAGCGATGCCAAGTACATAATTTGTCCGAAATCTATATTTGTTAAAATATGCTCGGAAAGAGAATCAATAATCTTTTTTATTTTTAAAGGATTCAAATATGTGTCAGCTGAAAGCAATTTATTTTTTAAGGCCGCTATCACGATTTGTTGTCGTTTGGCGCGAGCGAAGTCAGATCCTTCGTTGTTTGTGCCTTTGCGTGAGCGCGCGAATTCCAAAGCCCTTTGGCCATCCATTTTTTCCTTTCCCTGTTCAAAACGGATTGTTTTGTAAGAATAGTTTGGTCCGGGATAGGAATAGTCAACAAACGACCGCGGAATATCAATTTCAACACTTCCGACAGTGTTAATAATATCAATAAATGCCTGAAAATCAACTCTCACAAAATATGGAATGGATATTCCGAATGTTTGCTCAAATGTTTGGCGCGCAAATTCTCCGCCATATCCGCTTTGCTTCATTTCGCCGTATGCATTGGCATGATTGATTTTGCCCCATCCATATCCTTCTATTTTCGCTGACAGGTCGCGCGGAACTGAAATCATAGCCACCTCATTTGTGTCGGGCTTAATACTTAATATTATATTGGTGTCGCTAAGATACGGGCCGTCGTGCCCGGGACCGCCTATTCCCATTAAAAGTATGTTAATTCGTCCCTGCTTTTGTCCGATCATTACGTCATCCGGTTTTAGGATGAAGTTTTTGACAGCTGAAAAAAAGCCGAATTTTTTTGGCTGTAGAGTGGTGTTGTCATAAGCTGAGGGATTGTCAGGCCAGCGGTTTAGATTATTTTTTTTGGCAACAGTAAAAGAGGTAAGGATCATTACCAGTATCAGGCCGGGAATGAAATAAAATAAAAAAGACCGTTTTTGTTTTGGCCATTGGCCTTCATCATTTTCATTCTGCCAATCCTGCCAGCCGTGCATTTTGCGCGGCCTTAGCATATTTATCTGTTCTTCATCCATATTTGTTTTTTCCATTACATAATAACATAATAGTATTGGTTTTTCAATTGTTGGCTCATGGTTCAATGATATTTATCTTTGCGGTTACATCTGCTTTGCTAAAAAAGACATTTTATCGTATAATATAATTTGAAAATCATTCTCAAGAAAGCGTACCATTATGCTTAATTTTTACAACTTAAAAGAAAAAAATCCAAAGTCAGGCGTATTGCCGGCTGTTGAGAATGGCTCGGACGCAAAAATGCTCAAAAAAGGCGATTTTAAGAAATACATTGATTATTCCAGCGAGCTCAGTACTCGCCGTTTAAAGCTCGGAATATGGGTGGCTTCTCATAGAAAGGGCATCAAAAAAACCACTATTGCCGTGCTTATTGCAGTAGTCGTGGCTTTTTGGTTGTTCAGTGGAATCAAGTGGTTCTATTATATAATTGACACACCCTTTCAGTCCAAAATGGAAAGAGAGCTGGCATCTTTCCAAAATTATACAAACATAAATAATCTTTTACAGCCGTCAAACATTCAAATAGTAGGCGTTCAGGTTTTTAACAGTTCTGTTGACAAAATTGATGTTGTAGCTGAAGTGATCAATCCAAATGAACATTTTATAATATCTTTTGATTATAGTTTTGCGTTCAATCAAAATGAAACTCCAATCCAAAGAGCGATCATACTGCCCGGCCAAGGTAGGCCGGTTGCCTCACTCGGGGTTGATAAGTTATCAGCAGTTGGCAGTCCGAATATTATTATTAGCAATTTAAGTTATAAAAGAATATCAGCCCATGAAGTGAGTGATCCGAAAGCATGGCAGGATTACCGTCTTGATTTTGAAATATCCGGTTTGAAATTTGTTCCGGTCCAATCAGGCAATCAGCAAAGCGCAGATGCTTCAATAATATCTTTCAATCTGGAAAATAGCAGTCCATACAATTATAAAGGAGCAAGTTTTTATATCGGTTTGAGATCAGGCGGAAGTTTTGTCAGTTTATTGCCTCTGTATATTGATTATTTCTCATCTCTTCAGACAGAAAATATTGACTTGCGCAGTTTTGTTTCCGGGTTGTATGTTGATGACGTGGAGTTATACCCGCTGATCAATCCTTATGAAAGCGATGCTTACGCACGTTGAATCTTATGACGCTATTAAGTAAATTTTCTCCGCGTAATTTTGACTGGTACATATTCGCGTCAGTGGCAGTATTGGCAAGCGTTGGATTGGTGGCGATTTACAGCGTTGATTTATCAAGGGGCTCCGGATTGCTTTTTTTTCGCAAACAGATTATTTCCGCGGGCATCGGTTTATTTTTTCTTTTTGCTTTTGCTTTGGCTCAGCCATCCTTATGGCAGAGATTTTCAAAATTAATATATTTTTTTTCAGTGTCGCTTCTTGTATTGGTACTGGCGTTTGGTAATGTCGTGCGCGGAGCCAAAAGCTGGTTTTCTTTTTTTGGTTTTTCTTTTCAACCTGCTGAATTTGCCAAAGTTGCTTTGGTGCTGATGATGGCATTTGTTGCCACTAATTTCGGCCGTAGATTTGACAGGCCGCTTTTTTTCTATGGCACGGCCTTGCTTGCAATTATTCCTGCTTGCTTGGTTATAGCTCAGCCAGACCTTGGATCTGCTACCATAATCGGGGCAATATGGTTTGGAATTATGCTTGTGCTGAAAACAAGAAAATTGCATGTTGCTTCCATTTTGGCGTTGATTGCAATTGTCGCGGTTATGGGCTGGTTTTTTCTGTTAAAAGATTATCAAAAAGATCGGCTCATTACTTTTGTTGATCCTGGGCGTGATCCTCTGGGGTCTGGCTATAATATAACGCAGTCAGTAATAGCTGTTGGCGCAGGCAAGATGTTCGGGCGCGGGCTTGGGTTTGGTTCGCAGAGCCAGTTGCATTTTTTACCTGAAGCTCAAACGGACTTTATTTTTTCAGTAATAGGGGAGGAGCTCGGTTTTGCAGGGTCGGCTGTGCTGATGGCGGTTTTTATGGTTTTGTTCACGCGCTTATTGATAATGGCAAAGCGCTCCAATAATGATTTTGCCGCAATTTGCGCGTATGGAGCTCTGATTATGTTCTTTGTCCAGTTTGTGACAAATATGGGAGCAAGTATAGGCCTGCTTCCAATAACCGGAGTAACGCTTCCTTTTGTAAGTTATGGAGGATCTTCATTGGTAATAAGCATGATGTTCATCGGCATTTTACAAAGCTTGGTCAGCAAGAAATATTAAGGGTCTGTCACGAAAGCGCATTTGGCGACAGACCCATTAGAGGCGAGGGGTTCATTCAAAAAATAATTATGTAATAAGAATAATAATGTGGTATAATATGATTATAGTAAAAGTGTATTTTTTAAACATTTAATTTCATTTAATATGAAAAACAATATGAATTTTTTTAAGCGACTGGCATGCATTGGCGTGTCAACGGCTGTCATCATTTGGATGGCAGGGTTAAATATTTATTCAATGCCTCAAATGGCTCCATCGGCTTTTGCCGCCGAGACAGTGGCTTGCTCATCGCTTGGTGCCGGTGACATGATAAAAATTGTTGGCAAGCCGGCGATTTATGTTCTTAATGACAAGATTCAGTATTTGTATTTTCCAACTGGTGATGAATTCAAGAGTTGGAATGCTGACAACAAATATAGCGGTTATTACAAGAGCATTGATCAGGCATGTTTTGATTCTTTAAGCATTCCAACTTCTTTTCCATATGGAGTGAATTTCAGGCCGGGATCTTATGTGATAAAGAAAAAATACAGCAGTCAACTATATGTTGTCTTGCCTAATAATACAAAAGCCAAAATAACCGATTCGGCGGCAAAAGCTCTGTATGGATCAAAGTACAAAATAATGGAAGTAAGCGAATTGTTTTGGCAGAATTATACGAACAATTCAGCGGATATTACAGGTTCCAGTCCGGAGCCACACAATGGAATGATAGTTAGCGTGGATAACAAGATATATTATGTAAATGAATGCAAGCAGTTAAGAGAGATAAGCTCTTCGGCTTTTATTACAAACCGATACAAACAGGAATTTGTACGATCACTTCCAAGCTCCAGAGTATCTGGCTTTGCCAAAGTGCAGACAAATATATCCGGAAAAATATCCGCATTAAGCAATCGCACTCAACTGGCTTCTGAATCAACATGCATAACAATAAAAAATGGAGTTGAAGAAGAGCCGGGCGGACAAACAGGCCCGGGCGGAGAGCTGTATCTTACATTAACCAAAGACAATGGTTTTCCGGATGGTGATTTGTCAGTGCCTGCGAGCGACACTCTTTTGGGTAAATTCAATATTATCAATGACACTGCTTCAGAAATAACTTTATCAAAAGTAAAGTTGGACTTTGCATTTATAGATGAATTTGGAGCAAGCGACTTAAGCAATGTATATGTTAAATACGGTTCAAATAAGACATCAACCAAGACAACGGTTTCATTGAGCAATTATTGGAACATAAGCAAAGTATTTTCACCTCAAACAAGCATGTCAGTGGAAGTTCGCGGAAATGTAAGCGCTAAAGCTACCGGTACCAATCAAAATGCAGATCAGATTGTCAGTCAGCTGGAATTTGAAGGCACTGTTGCAGACAAAACATATTACAGCGGAAAAAATGGGTCAAACGCGTTTGTTGACGGGCAGTTATTAACGGCAAAAGGAGCAAACACTCCTCCTCCTGTTCTGGATGAAGCATGCGACAATGGCATTGATGATGACAAGGATGGTAAAATTGACTGCGCTGACAGTGACTGTACATCTCAGCCGGTTTGCCAGGCCAAGCCAACACCTGAAGTGTGTGATGATAAACTTGATAATGACATGGATGAAAAAATTGACTGTGCTGATTCTGATTGTAGCGCTGATCCCGCTTGCCAAACCGTAACGCCTGAAATATGCGATGACCAAATTGACAATGATAAGGATGGAAAAACCGATTGCGCGGATCCTGATTGTAGCGCTCAAGGAATGTGTCAATATGAAACGATTTGCGATGATGGGATTGACAATGATAATAATGGCAAAATAGATTGCCTCGATAGTGCCTGCAGTGTTGAGCCGATCTGCGCGCAACAACCAACAACGGAAACAAATTGTACTGACGGAATTGACAATGACGGCGACGGGTTAATAGATTGTAATGATTCGGACTGCAGTGCCGAGCCAACTTGTCAGTCACAGACTGTTGGTACGCTTGCTATGAGTATAAGGCAAAATACATCTGCCGGAGAAGACATATTATTAACAGGTCAAAGTTCAGATGTTTTGGCATTTTATGTTGAAGCGCAGAATGAGGATATATATATTGATAATTTGGTTGTTACTACCATTAATATGACAGACTGGCCGGTTAGTGAGATAAAATTACTTGATTATAATACAAGGGAAGTATTCGGAACTGCTTCAGTGGGCACCTATGATCCGTTTTTTGGCAGTTATCCAATAAGCTGGACTTTGCCAACCGGAGGTGCTGGATCTCTAAAAATTACAAAAAATCAGAGTAGAGTAATGGTTATTAATACTACTTTTGATTTAAATGCTTCAGGTAAAATTTTTAGTATTGACAGTATTCAAATTACCAGAGGCACAGGAGTTACCAGCAATCAAACCATAAGCGGGCCAACTGCGGGCACATTAGGTGAATGTAGTATTAAGATCGCTGATACAAAGCCAATCATTTCACTTGCCAGCCACCCAACGAGTCAACTTTCAGGAGGATCTGATAAAAATATATTTCGGTACAAGATTGAAGCAAAAAACAATCCGGATAATCCAAATATTGATATATTATATTTAAAGTCACTTGATGTAAATCTAAATAAATTACCTTCTGAAATAACAGTGAATAATTTAAAAATGTGCATTGATAGCACGAATGGAGGACAATCTCCGTCTTGTCTATCCGGAAGCGTGGCGAATTGTATTCCTTTATCATCATCCAATTGGGAATGTGATTATCAAAGTCAGAATTCAATTATTACAGAAGGGATGACCATGACATTAATGATTACAGGAGATATTGGGTTAAGGAACGGAACAGCTAATTTAACAACAAAGATATTATCTGTTGGTACATTTGACAATCCCGGCGATTTAAAATGGACTGACAATACGAGTGATTTCACATGGATTCCCAAGGTTGCCAGTGTGCCAAGTCAGTACTTAAGCGGGTCAGGAAACGGTTACCTGCTTGACACCACTGGGCCTGAATACGCCCGTGTTACTCTGACTAATAACAATATTATCGGTGTTGTCGGAGCTGGAGATCAGATTGAGATAGCGTTTGACGGTTTAGTCGTTCCGCGATCAATTAATAGCAATTTGGTTCATAATAGCGGTTTCATCAATGCCGGAGTTTCTGAAGTTGGAGGAGTTCGAATATGTCACGACCCATTTCTTGGCGTTATAGGCTGGGAAATAAACGGGGTAATTAAATATGTTAATAATGGCATAACAACTTGCAAAGATTATTCAAGTAAATATTCAATTAGGACTGAAGACGCCCAGGGGGACTTATTATCTGTGTTAACCGTTGAGTTAACAGATAATGGGACAACACGGGGCACTTCAATGAGAAATGAACCAATAATAGTTAAGGATCCAAATGACAATGTTGCGAATAATGCATATACGGCTTTTCCCAAAACAGGAGTATTCTAAGTAGTATTGATCATCTGCACTATATCAAAGACAGGCCGTGGCCTGTCTTTGAATTGGTCAGCAGCACCTTATTAAAAATATTTCTTTTGCGCGATTGTTACGTTTTGAAGCAATACGATATATGGCAGTATATGACCAGCCTTGACATTGATGCGTTAATATATTAGTATTAAGCCATATATTTATGAGGTATGAATAAAATTTCCTCAAACAATGGAAAAAAGTCGCAATTTTGGCAAAAATCGCTTAATTTGATAAGCCAATGTCCAACTTGCGGATTAAAGTATGGCAAGAAAGCCACACGGCAGTTTATTGACACCAATGAAAGCACTTATTTAGCACACATTACATGCAATAATTGCAGTACATGTTTTTTGGCTTTGATCATGGAAGTCGGGCATGGGCTAAGCGCAATAGGTATGGTGACGGATTTGAACTTTGAAGATGTAAAGCGATTAAACCATACTCAGCCGATTGCTATGGACGAAGTTTTGGAGGGCTATGAATTAGCTGAAAGCGCGTTATTTATTGAAAAAATTTCTATTTAAAAATACTATGGAATACAAATTAAAATCAACAACACGCACGGAAAAAGGAGAAAAAATTAGAAGCAAATCAATTCTGCCAGGCGTTGTTTATGGAGCGTCAAAAGATACAACAAGCATTTCATTGGAAAATGGCCTGTTCTGCAAACTTTTTGATCAAGCAGGATCTTCATCTTTGATTGATCTGGAAATAGACGGCAAGTATGAAGGTAAGGTGCTGGTTCAGGATGTTGCATATAATCCTGTTACTGACCGCATCAGCCATGTGGATTTACGCAGAATTGAAATGGACAAGGAAATGACAGCAACCGTTGAACTTAATTTTATCGGAGAATCTCCAGCCATTAAGGAAGCCGGCGGTACTCTTGTTAAGAATGTTGAGGAAGTTGAAGTTCGTTGTCTGCCAAAGGATCTTGTTTCTGAAATTAATGTGGATCTTAACTCGCTTAAAACATTTGATGATATTATTCGCGTAAAAGATTTGGTTGTGCCTGTCGGCGTTATTATTGAGTATGCCAACATTGAAGACGCGGTTGCAAAGGTAATCCCTGCCATGACTGAAGATGAAATAAAGGCCCTGGAAGAGTCTGAAACTGATGTAGCCAAAGTTGAAGTTGCAGGAGAAAAGAAAGAAGAAGGCGAGGCCGAAGAAGGAAAGAAAGAACAGGGCGAAGCCAAAGAAGGATCTGATAAAAAAGGCGCTGATAAAGGCGGAGATAAGAAGTAAGTTGAGAAGAAAGAGGAAGGAAGTCAGTTTCCCAATCAACATAGTTATACAAAAAAATCCCAGCAATGGGATTTTTTTAATTAAATAACAACTTCAATAATTCTGTCCAATTCAGATAAGTCCTTATAAACGGTTGTGTTGGCTTTCATCAGTACACTGTTAATTATTCGGCTCATCAATTCACTTTGACTCGGATTTATTTCAAAAAAACATGTTACTTTTTCATTCTTCCAATCGGCCTTTGCGCGCAATTCACTGATTTGCTTTATTAATTTTTCATAAAGTTCAAGCCCGTTCTTTCCACCGATCAATGCTTTTTTCGGCTCTCGTTCAATTGATGGCTCATTATTGGCTTGCTCTGCGGTAAGATAGGGGAGATTTGCCGTTAATATAATATCTCTTTCTTGCATATTTTTTAAAAAATTATGATCAAGAAGGTCGCATTTTATGAATTTAATTTTAAGGTGATGGGCGCGCGCGTTTTTTTTCGCCACCTTTAAAGCTCTTGAAGAGATATCAGTTGCAATGGCTTGGATGCGTTTGCCATCCCGACAGGATTTGTTGTCTATTGATTTTAGAATTGATGCAATAACGCATCCGCTCCCTGTGCCAATATCTATAAGAGCAATTTTTTCCCCTTCGTCTTTAAGAATGCCGCGCGCTTTTTCAATTGCAAGTTCAACCATTAATTCGGTTTCAGGGCGCGGGACAAGCGTGTTTTTATTGACAGAAAAATCAAGATTGAAAAATTCTTTTTTGTTTAGGATGTATGCCAATGGCCAGCTTCTTTTAAGCAGAAAAATATAATAAATGAGCTGAGCACTCTGAAAAAAGCCAAGCTTGTAATCGGGGTTTGACAATACAAACTCTTTATTTTTTTTAATAGAATTGGCAATTAGCGCGTCAAGCCCTCGGCTTATCAATCCTTGATTTTGTCTTTTTATATCAGATATTTTTTTCATACAGCTTCATTAAAGAATATTCAGGAAAGCGCAAGCTTGATTCGTCTTTGAGAAGCCAGCCCTTTTTTTCCAGCGCTTTGTCAATTGGAATGCCGACCGTCCTGTTTTCAAGATAAAATATTTCTTCGTAATCCTTTATATTATTTTCATCAAGCCAATCCAGCAGAACCTGCTCCTCTCTATTAAAGCGAATAAAATTTTGCTTTATGAAATATTCATCATGGTTTAATGCGGAGTCGTTATACATCAACGTTGGCAATTTTTTGTTATAATATCTTTCAAGCAAATCGTTATAGATATAGTTATTGCATATAAAAATCTGTCTTTTGTTTTCATTGAAATTCTGCTCTATGTATTCGTTCACTCTGCTCCATTGATTAATTGGCAGGGAATAAGCATAAAAATTAAACAGCCCGCCTCCGAGCATTAGCGCAATAAGTGCGCACAGTGCGATTCTTGATTTTATAATGTTAGTGGCCAAATATGATATTAAAATGAAAAGAAAAGGTGCTGATATTATAAAGAATCTGGCGCTCCAAATGGAGAATAATCCCATTATGATAATTGGAGTTATGGCAAGAGCTGAAATGAAAATAAAATTTTGGTTTATGATTTTCGTTTTTATTTGTTTTGCTATCACGGCGATCCAAGCGAAAATTATGAGTAATATTATTATTAGTCCGATCTTCCAGTCGGTTGGACCGATAATTATCAACTGGATGCTTTCAATAATATCGCTAAACCCGGATTGAATATTAAAAAACCATGCGTTGTTTATAACTTCAGCCGTCATTTTGTTCATTATTGCGGGAATTGCCCAAATCAAATACGCAAGCATAGGCAATGTGTTTATCAATATGTAGTTTTTTAATTGTTTTTTGTTAATGCACCATAATAGCGCCAAATGCACAATAATTATTGTCCACGCAGTCAAGTGCGTATAGATAAGCAATAGATTGATAATAGCAAAAAGTATTTTAATGCGCGTTGAACTGTTTTGCCGGGCTATGTATATTTTGTGAAAAAGCAAAGTGGAAACAATGGCAAGCAAAATCAGCAATGAATAACCGCGGGCAGTTGCTGAATAAAATATTTGTAATGGAGCAAAAGTCATCAATCCTGCGGCAACCAGCGCAGTACGCTGTTTGAGCATTGCTTTTCCAAGGGAATGAATAAAAAATATTGAGAGAACTCCGAACAGCACGCTTGGCAGGCGGGCAAAAAATTCATTGGCTGGAAAAAAGACAAACCAAACTTTCAGGATGAGCATGTGGAGCGGGGGATTTGTTTCCCAGCTCCAGAATTTCAAGCTTTCAATAATGGGTTTTTGGCTGTAGGTAAAGCTAAACATCTCATCAAACCAAAAATCGCCATATTTCATTAACGCCATAAAGCGCAACAGCAGGCCAATGGCCATTATGATCAACAGCAGAGTTCTATTTTTTTTAAGTATGTTAAGCATTGTCTTGCTCATCCTTTTGAAGTTCGTTGGTAATCTGGCGAAGATTACCGTTCATAATAGACGGAATGTTATTGAAATTTTTGTTTAATCTGTGGTCGGTTATGCGGTCTTGCGGGAAGTTGTAAGTGCGTATTTTTTCAGATCTCATGCCGGTTCCTATTTGCGTGCGTCTTTTATCTTTGATTTCTTTTTGTTGCCTTTCCTGATCTAAAGCAAACAATCGCGCGCGCATAACATTCATCGCCTTTATCTTATTGGATGTTTGCGATCGCTCATCCTGGCATTGAACTATTGTGTTAGTCGGAATATGGGTGATTCTAACGGCTGAATAAGTTGTATTAACACTTTGACCTCCAGCTCCGCTCGCGCAGAAAGTATCAAACCGCAAATCTTTTTGATCAATTTTGAATTCAGTTTCTTCTATTTCCGGCAAAACTGCCACTGTGACGGTTGAAGTGTGAACTCTGCCTGACTTTTCCGTTTCTGGCACTCTCTGTACTCTATGTACCCCCATTTCATACTTAAGGCATTTGTAAACGTTTTTGCCTTTGATTGAGAATATGATTTCCTTAAACCCGCCAATACCTATCTGGTTGGAACTAATCAGTTTGACTTTCCAGTTGTTTGTTTCAGCGAATTTGCTGTATAGCCGATACAATTCCGCGGCAAATAAGGTTGATTCATCGCCTCCAACTCCGGCTCGTATTTCCATTATAACATCTTTTTTGTCCATTGGATCTTTTGGCCTGACAATTTCAAATATCTCCTTCTTCAAACAGGCAATTTTTTCTTGCGTTTCTCCCATTTCCATTTGCGCTAACGATCGTAGCTCTTCATCTTTTGCATTTTCAGCAAGAATTTTTGATTTTTTCATATCTGCGATTTTTGTTTCAAGCTCTGTGATTTTATCAGCTACATCTTTTAAATCAGAATATTCTTGCGATATTTTTTTAAGCTGTGCCGGATTTTTAGTTGCGTTTGTATCTGACAACATCTGTTCAAGCTCTAAAAATCTTTGCTTAATTTCTTTGTATTTTGTCTCCATATGTTTAATGTATTACAAGTTTTAAAATATTTTGTAAAAAATAATGTTCGGCTATCGGGTCGGTTTAATTGGCGCAAAGCGCTCGCGTGCTACTCCACAAGCAACAGGGAATTTGCACGTCGCGTTAATGAACCCCTCCCTGTGTCAAGAGCACAGGGTATCAGGTCAAAAGGCATAATGTCTGCGACTCTACCCCGTGGCAAGACCACGGGGTATTTTACCTGCGCTCGCTCGGAAATGAAAACAAGTTTTCATTTCTCTCACTTCGCTTGGTAATAAAAAACAGACCCTAAAAAAGATCTGTTTCAAATTATAAAAGCTATTTTGCGCTCTGTTTTTTCTTTGTACTGACTTTTACGGATTTATTTTTTTTAGTTGGCTTTTTTTGGCTATCCAATTTTACGGATTTTTTTGGGGAGGGCTTTTTTTTACTTACGGATTTTGCCGCTTTTTTTTCATCTACTTCTTTTTTGGCGGCAACAGCTGCCTTTTTCACTTTTTTTCCCTTGCGTTCAATTGCAATTGCATTTTTCTTTTCAGCTCTTTGCTCAAATTTTTCCACTCTTCTGGCTGTGTCAACGAATTTTTGTTTTCCGGTATAAAAAGGATGGCACTGATTGCAGAGCTCAACGCGTATTTCAGTAACTGTACTGCCGGTAGTAAAAGTCCTGCCACAAGCACAACTTACCTTGCAATCTTGATTGTATTTGGGATGTATGTCTTTTTTCATATTAAACATCAATGATTATTTACGAACAAAGTTTTATGTTGGATTATTTTTTTATACGCGCGTATATTATCACACAAGAATTATTATGTCAACAGCGCTGTAAACATTGTCAACGGGAAGTTAAAATGTCATATTTAGAGATTTAAAGTGATAATATCTATACAATATGCGTTAATGCAAAAGATTTCTACTTGACTTGGCAGTGTATTAGTGCTATAAATAACCAAAATTGCTCATAATTTCTGTTTTTTCAACATCTTTTTGATGTTAGGAGGTTCAAGCGTGAAAAAATCAACCAAGAAGTCAGCGCTACCAAAATGTTGCAGGATTGCGTTGCGTATAGGGCTTGCGTACTGCGTTTTCTGCGGATCCAAGATCCAACGTGCAGGTCCACCAAAGCACGGGCACGTTCTGGGCTGTGCGAAATGCAAGCCCAATGCAGTTCCAGATGCCAAGTGGGTTGAGTTTCGCGCGCGTCTGCGCGCGCAAAGATTTTGCCCGAACTGCGGACAGCAGGCCGAGATGGTGTACTGGAAAGATGGCCTGACATTTGGGAAGATGGCGGCATAGGTGTTCTATCAGATTCATTTTTTATCCTGCATCTTTCCAACCAATCCGTCTTCTTTCCAACTTCATGCCTCGGCTAATTCTGCCGGGGCTTTCATTTTTTTATTACCAAGCGAAGTGAGAGAAATGAAAACTTGTTTTCATTTCCGAGCGAGCGCAGGTAAAATACCCCGTGGTCTTGCCACGGGGTAGAGTCGCAGACATTATGCCTTTTGACATGATACCCTGTGCTCTTGGCACAGGGAGGGGTTCATTGTTTTCTATGCAAATGCGTGGTATAATAATTGGGTAATTAGTTACCCAATTAAATGGGTAAATATTTACCCATTTAATTACCCATTTAATTACGTAAATCAAAAAAATATGTCCCGGCGAAAAATTGAAGAACGTGCGGTGCGCAAATTGTCGCGCAACGGCAAAAAAGGGAGTTTTTATGTTACAATTCCCGTTGAAATTATTAGAGAATTGGACTGGAAATCCAAGCAGAAAGTAATTGTTAAAAAACAGGGGTCAAAAGTAGTAGTTACTGATTATTAGAAGCCCTGTTGTTTGCAATAAGGTAAGAGGGTAATTTTGTTTAGATATGTCGGCAAAGCCGATACTTTGCATAAGAAATTTACCCGTGATACACGGCGGTTTGTTGCTGGGTCGGGTTTATTAGTGTTTTTACTTTGCCTCTTGACTAAAATCTGCTTGTATTGTATAATTTCACCATTAAAAATTAATTAATCACTCACCGACTCATTTTTCCTGCCTTTTAATGGCGTTTTGCGCTTTAATTGGCTGAAAGTCGGTAAGGTCTGCGCGTTTTAAGCGCGGAATAATAAGGAAAAAAATATGGTAAAAATTCCATCAATAATGGAAATGTTGAAATGCGGAGTGCATTTTGGCCACCAGCCATGCAGGTGGCATCCGAAAATGGAGCAATATATTTTCGGACTAAGAAACGGAGTACATATAATTGACTTGGAGCGTACAGCTCAAGAGCTGGAAAAAACTCTCAAGATAGTGAAAGCTTTGGCTACAGAAGGCAAAGTTGTTTTATTTGTGGGAACAAAGCGCCAGGCGCGCACTATTGTCAAAGAGGCGGCTGAATCCTGCTCAATGCCGTATTTGGTAGAGCGCTGGATAGGCGGACTTTTAACTAATTTTGTGGAGGTAAGGCGAAGATTGCGCAAATACAACGAATTGAAAGACCAATTCAAAACCGGAGAAATTGAAAAATATTCAAAAAAGGAAAGACAAATGCTTAAGAAAAAGCTGGAAAAGATGGATAAATATTTGGTTGGATTGGCTGATTTGAAAGAAATGCCTGACGCCATTTATGTTTCTGATATGCGCACAAGCAAGACAGCCATAGCTGAAGCTAATAGAAAGGATGTTCCTATAGTAGCAATATCTGATTCCAATACCAATCCGGAAAAAGCCACATATATTATTCCGGCAAATGATGATGCAGTCAATTCAATTAAAATGATGGCAATGCTAATGGCAGAAGCAGTTAATGAGGGTCGTGCTGAATGGGAAAAAAAGCAAATGAGCATAAAAGTTGCCAATACTCCGATACAAACAGGCAAGCAGGAAAGAAAGGCCTTGGTAAAAGATCAAGATGTGTAAAGGCCATGTCGTGAAAAGCGCATTTGGCGACAGATCCATGTCGTGAAGATTGTATTTAACCACAGGGCTATAATTAGCCACAGCACAATAAATTGTTAATTTAATTATATCTAACCACTATGTCTATAACTGCCTCTGATGTTTCAAAACTACGTTCAATAACCGGAGCGGGCATGATGGACTGTAAGAACGCTTTGGAAGAATCCGATAATAATATTGAGCAGGCCGGCGAGCTTCTCCGAAAAAAAGGCATAATCAAGGCCGCTAAAAGATCTGACAAAATCGCATCTGAAGGAATAGTAAATGTGAAAGCTGAAAATAACACTGCAGTAGTTGTAGAGGTGAATTGCGAAACCGATTTTGTTTCAAAAAATGATGGCTTTAAGAATGTTGTTGATTTATTGACGGCACATTTGCTTGCCAACAAACCGATTAAGGTTGATGAAGCGCTTGACCAGGTAATGCTAAACCAACAAATAACCGTTAACGATTTTCTGATTGAAAGCACGGCTAAAATCGGCGAAAAGATTTCATTACGAAGGTTTGCAATAATTACAAAGAGCGACACTGATGTTTTTGGTGAATATATTCACATGAATGGAAAAATCGGCTCGCTTATCGTGCTTACAAACAGTTCAGACAGCGTACTGGCAAAGGACATAGCAATGCATTCTGCAGCTGCCGCTCCGAAATATTTGAATCGCGATCAAGTTCCTGTTGAAGTTATTGACAAGGAAAAGGAAATTTTTACAGAACAGTTGAAAAACGAAGGCAAGCCGGAAAATATTATTGAAAATATTATCAAAGGAAAACTCAACAAATTTTTTGAGGAAGTTTGCTTGATTGATCAGCTGTTCATTAAAGACGATAAAAAGAAAGTTTCAGAGCTTTTAGCTGATGGATCTGTGATTAAAGAGTATGCCAGATTTGAGTTAGGACAGGGAATTGAAAAGAAAACTGCGGATTTTGTGAGCGAGGTTCAAGAGCAGATGGGTTAAAATCAAAAAAATGCAATCCCGATGTTAAGTGGGTCTGTCGCCAAATACCATTTCTACTGCAATTAATAAATTATGGCCAAAATCGTTTCAAAATTTCTTGGCTTATCTTACAGATAGACCTCAAAATTTTTTATCAAGCGAAGCGAGAGAAAAGAAAAATGATAATTTTTCTTTTCCGAG
>JBDRCM010000021.1:0-14832 GCA_043821725.1 bacterium
TTATCATCTTCTTCTGTTTCCTCCTCAAGCAAATCCATAAATTTTTCATTTAATTGATAAATTATTCTCTGTACTGTGCCGGACTGTATATCAGCAGTTCTAATCCATTCTTGATATATTGCTTTTGATTCTTTACTACTATCTTCGTTATTAATGATATCTTGTGCATTTCTATTCACCCCTTCAGCTTCTTTTTCTAATTCCTCCAAATCGTTGCCAATATTTCCGTACCCATCAGCTAATTTTATTCTATTTAATAATGTTTTTAATTCCCCTATTTCCTCTTGTAATTTATCCAGATGATTAGATCGCGATTCTTGCAATTTTTCGTCACCAGCTATTTCTTCTAATGCTTTTCCCCTTGAATCAAGATCGTCATCCATTTGTTCCAGAATTTTTTGACATTTTTCAATGTAATCTTTATGCGCATCAAATTTTGCTTTATTTTCTAAAGTGGATTCGCTATTAGTGCGTTGTTCTGATAATTTTTTATATTTTTTCCAAACCTCGCTCATTTCATTTCTTATGCTATTGAAATGAAAACTAAATGTAAATTCACCATTGCCATGAGCAGTTTTTTCTTGAACGGTTTTTTCATCTTTGCCTAACTTATATTCTTTTACTATTTTATATTTCAAATCGCCCAATTTTTTGTCTTGAACTTCTTTTTTCAACTTTTCCTTTATTTTTGCCACCAATTGATCAATTTCTTCAAATTCTTTTGTTCCATCAAATTCATCTTCTTTATTATTGCGTTGCGCATCCGACGTAGTTGATGTTTCTGATTGCCTGTCTCCTTGTTTATCGGAACCTGACTCTGGTTGTTGTTTATCATGATTACCACTTTTACTGTCTTTTCTTTCTTCAGATACTTTTCTTTTTTTATCTATTTCCTCTGCTTTTGCTAATGCTTGTTTGATAAGGCCATTATTTTCAAAAATATCAATCAGCTGTTGCAGTATAAATTTCAAATACTTAATGTTTTCATCATATTTTTTTTGATCTTTCTCTTCTAACTCTCCATTTTCATTCAACTTTTCCAAATTATTTGATAACAATAAGTTAAAGTTAATTTGATTAATTTTAGCTAAAAAATTTTTAAACTTGATTTTGTTATTGTCATCAAGAAGGATTTCCTCATTATGCAAAGACGGAAATTTGTCTAACCTTTCCATTTTTTCTTTAAATGGATTGAACTGTGCTTCTATTTCTTGAATTTCTTGAGTTATTTTTCTTTCTTTTAGTTGTTTTTTTGTTAAATTTTCTAAATCAGGCGTTTTTTTCATCCTACTCTTAAATAGAGTAGCAGATGAAAAATCAGGTCTTTTTCCAACTGTTCTTTTAGTTGTTTTTCTAACTTTTTTATTAGGTGACTGATCAGTACTGTTTTTTGCATCTATTTCCTCTGCTTTTTCAAACATTTTTTCAATAAGTTCTTTATTTTGTTCAAATACTTTACCAACTGCTTCTTTTATATCATCAATGTAATTCAAATAGCCCCTAAATTTTTTGTCTGTTTCGCCTTTATCATTAACTTTAGGATCTACCTGTTTTATCAAATTATTAAAATTAATATCATTTAAAATCTCAAACACTCGCACTAATTTAATTTCTGATCCATTTTTTTCTGTATAAAACACCGTTTGATCACTCAGTATTTTATTTTTTTCCAATGCACTTAAAACTTCTAACTGCTCTTTAATTTTTTCTTGCATCTCAAGAATTCTTTTTTTAATTGCCTTTATTACGATTTCTCGTTTTTTTGCTTGAGCTCTCTCTTTATCCAATAGTTCATTTTGTAAATCAGATACTTTATCCCATGCAATTTTAAAAAATCCAACTGTTTCAACATTTGCCTCCTCATTTTTAACAATACCCTCCACAAAATCACCAATTTCTTTTTCTATTATTATAATTGTATTTTGCACAAAACTCTTACTGGCATAAAGTTCACTGTCTTCTAATAATGCGTTCAACCTCCCTCTATAGGTAGCTATTTTGAGTTCAACTTCTTTCTCATTGTCTAGAACTCCTTTGTAATTAGTAATAAATTTTTCTAAACCTTCAAGTTTGGCTTTCATGGTTTCCACTGTACTTTTTCGTTTTTCAATGAATCTATTTTTTCCATCAATCTCATCATCCACAAGTTCAATCACTCCCTCCAATAATTCTGTCAGGGTATCAATCTTATCTTGTTTTATTATTTCTTTGCCGAGTTGTGGCTGTATTTTTTCCATTATATTCTCAAATTTTTCTAAGCCGTCAATTGCGTTTTCCAAATTTAAATCAGCCGCTTTGTCTGCATACTCTTGGTATTGTTGACTTAAAAAGGAAATTGTTTCTTTTTGTGATTTTAATTTCTCAGTTCTTTCTCTTTCTTGTTGAATCAATGCTTCTGTCCTAAGAGCCACAATTTGAAGCCCAAGCGCATCAATTTCACGGACTAATTCATTCTTTGTTTCTTTATTTTTAACCGCGTCTTCAACTCTTCGCGTGAATTCCTCAAGTTTTGCCAAATGCTCGACTGTATCTTTTTCAGACACGTCATCAATCTGATATTTTAATGCTTTAATTTTTTCTTCAAGTTCTTTTCTGTTCTTTTTTTGCTCTGCTCGGAGCTTTTTTTTGTCTTTTCCACGCCCGCTTTCGTGGCTTGCATTCACTTTTTCCATGCTTTCTAATAATCGCTTTTTGTTAACTTTCTTTCTTGATTGTTTTTCTCGCGAGTCATCAATTTTTTCCTTATCATCAGGAGCTGAGCCGATATTTTTATCATCATCGCCATTCATATATTTATTTTTAATTTTGTTTAATATTTTTTATATATTTTAAAACAGTATGCATTTTTTCATGATCAATTGCTTGATCTATTTTCCGAGCCAATCTATCTTCTTTTTCAGATATTTCATCAAGCTCTTTTCTGAATTTCAAATACAAAAGTGAGAGCCGGTCATAACGCTCTTTTAAATCTTGGTCCGCGCTGTTTGTAATAACGGACATATTTGTTTAATAATTATACGCCGAGCTCATCCAGTTCCCTTTCAATGTCATTCAGCTCTTCCATGGCGTTTTCATCAATTACCTTTTTTTTGCTTTGATAATCTTCAATAATGCCGGCAATATCGGCATTAAGCTTGTCTTTCGCCACATCGCCCGAGCTCTGCTTTACGGCTTGTTCCAGCATATTAGCCAAATCATCCATTTCTTGAGCATTAAGAAAAGGAAGGGCTTTAATTATCTCTGCCCTGTCGTCATCAGACAGCGGAGCAATAAAAATCAAATGGCCTATGCGCGCTCCCAAAGCTTGGGCCGCATCCAAAATTTCCTGTTCTTCAGCTGAATTTTGCTGTGTATTGTTGTCGCTCATAAATATATGATTAGCCCCAAAGAAATCCCTTAGGGATTAAATTATTTGATATATATTATATCACAAAAAAACACTTTTCGCAAGCAAAAAGCGCTGGTAATCTTTAATGCTAAAAATTGTTATCTTTTTGCAACAGAGCCAACCTGACTATCTAACAAAACCACCTTGTCAACTTGAACCATATCAAGACCTTCCAATCTTTTGCTTATGATAGCCATTGAACTTTCCTCTGCAATTGAACTCTCAATTTTCTTTATTTCCTCCTGCAATGAATTAATATGCCCTTCATATTTCTGCATTTCATAGCCACCTGAAGCGCTAGAAGCCGTTTTTATTATATATGCTGATCCGAAAAAGATTATAATTGAAAGCAAAAATAAACGCATTGCTTTGCAAGTAATCCATGTTGGCATTCTAAATGACAAGAAAAAACGACAAACGCTTCTGTATTGAAATTCCACTTTGCGCTTAAATGACATATTAGATTATTGATTTATTACTAAATTTTCTCTGCAACGCGCAATTTTGCGCTCCTGCTTCGTGGATTTTTCGCTATTTCCTCTGATGTCGGAACTATCGGCTTTTTATTTGGCAGAAATATTGTTTTTTCATTCTGCTCTTTAAAAAATCTTTTTACTATTCTGTCTTCAAGCGAATGAAAGGTAATTACTGCCAAACGTCCGCTTGGCTTAAGCGCTGAAACGGCTTGAGGCAATGCTTGTTTTAATGCTTCAAGCTCGTAATTAACTTCTATACGCAAGGCCTGAAAAACTTTTGTTGCCGGATTCAATCGCCCAAAAAAACCTCCATGCTTTTTATACTGTTCGCTGATAATCTGCACCAATTGCCTTACTTTTTTAATTGGCTTTATTTTGCGCTGAACTACAATGGCTTTTGCAATATGCCTATGCAGTTTTTCCTCTCCATAGCGCCTAAATACATCGGATAATTGCTGTATTGAATATTCATTAATCACCCGTTCTGCTGTGATATCATTGAGCCCTTTATTTGACTGATCTACGCTGTACCGCATGTCCAAGTCCTCATCCAAATTTTGAAAACTAAATCCCCTACTCCTTTCTGTAAACTGCTGTAATGACCAGCCAAGATCAAACAGAACTGCATCGGCTTTTGGAAAATTATTTTTTTTTATTATATCGCTTAGATTTATAAAATTGTCCCTTACTGCAATAAAATTGTCTTCGTATTTATATAAATATCTTTTAGCTCTTAATAAACCTTCAGCGTCTGCGTCAATTCCGAGCAGACATCCGTTTTTGCCAATAACATCCAGAATTGCTTGAGCATGACCTGCATCGCCCAGCGTACAGTCAATAACTTTCATTGATTTACTGACCTTCAAAGCGCTTAAAACTTCATTTACCAATACCGGCTCATGTCGCATAATAGAAAATTATTTTGCTTAAATACCAAGCTCTGCCATTTTTTCGGCGATTTCATTGCTTTGACTTTCTGTTTCGCTCTTATATTTCTCCCAAATATTTTGGTCCCAAATTTCCAAGCGGTTGTAAAGGCCGGCCACTATTGTTGTCTTCTTTAAATGAGCAAACTTGCGCAGATATTCAGGCAAATTTATTCTTCCTTGGCTGTCCGGACTGACATCCATTGCTCCTGCAAGCATTAAGCGCGCAAAAGCTCTTGCTTTTGACTGGCTAATAGGCAATGATGCTAATTTTTCAGCGAGCTTCAACCATTCTATTTTTTCATACAAAAACAAGCAGTTGTCCAATCCCCTAGTTACGACAGCTCCTTTTTTCAGCTTCTGCCTGAATTTAATCGGCACAGCCAGACGGCCTTTGCTGTCTAAAGTATGTGAATACTCGCCAATAAACATATATTCGTTATAACCCTGCACCAGAAAGCCGCAAACTCCTGTTTGTGGATAAAGGCGTAAAGCCGTTATGCTTTCGGTGCCGAGTTTCTCCCCGATGCCCATCGGGGCTTCACTTATCCCCACTTTTCCCCACTGACATCCATTATATACCACTTTTTCTCTATAAGCAAGGAATTCATGCCTGTTTTATCCACAGCTTTAAATAAGTTCTATTGTTGAAATTAAAAAAACTCCCAATCATAAAATTGGAAGCCCTTATGGGTCTGTCACCAAAATTTAACAAAAAAACTCCCAATCATAAAATTGGAAGCCCTTATGTATGTATGAAATGCTAAAACTAAATCAAATATTTTTTCTTTTCTTCAGCAATATTAACTTTTAGTCCGAGATCCTGGCGTAATCGATCTGCAACAATTTTTGACTGGTCAATTTCGCCGTGATTGAATATAACCTGCTTTGGCAGTGTTTTCGCGCCTCCGATCCAATCCAAAATTTTGTTCTGATCGCCATGGGCAGACAAAGCTCCAATGGCTTCAACAAAACATCTTATGGGAATTTTTTGTCCCATTATTTTTATTTGCTTTTCCCCCTCTAAAATGCGCCTGCCAACAGTGCCGTTTGCCTGATATCCAATAAACAGCAAGGTGCTATTTTTATCCGGCATATATCGTATTGCATGATGAAGAATGCGCCCGCCGTTCATCATGCCGGCTCCGGCGATTATTATTTTAGGGCCGGCCACGTTGTTAATTTTTTTTGATTCATCTACGCTTTTGGTGACATTAAGAGATGAAAATGAAAAAAGATCATCATCAGCACTGTATAATTTTTTTGCCGCTGAATCGTAATATTGCGGATACTGCCGATAAATTTCAGTGGCATTGATTGCCAATGGCGAATCAAGAAAAATCGGCAATGCCGGAATAACATGCTTGCGGTCAATCAATTTATTTAAAATATACAAAAGCTGTTGAGTGCGCTCCAAAGCAAAAGAAGGAATCATTAAAACTCCATTCCGCTTTATGGCGCTGATAATTGTTTTCTCAATTATTTGCTCACGCTCTTCATTTGTGTGAGCTTCGTGAATCCGTCCTCCATAAGTTGACTCACAAATTACCGCGTCAACGCCGATCGGCATATTAGCTGTTTCTTTTAGTATTGGAACATCTGTATTACCTAAATCTCCAGAAAAAACAACTGTCTTGTTATTGGCGCGCAGTTCAACAAAAGCAGAGCCGAAAATATGGCCTGCCTCATGAAAAATAAAATTTGCTTTGCTTTTTGTTGATTTTTGTCCACTGATTTCTTTTTTTTCGCCATAATCAACAATGCTGAATTGTGATTCAACAGCATTTACATCATCCAAATCATACAGCATTGGCTCATTGAATTTTTTGAATTCATATCCCATTATTGAAACTGCATCGCGCAAAATCAAACCTGCCAGCTTTATTGTTGCAGGCGTGGCAAAAATCGGTCCATTAAATCCCCTCTTAACAAGCAATGGCAATCGGCCGACATGATCCAAATGGGCATGAGTTATTATTACAGCGGAAACTTCACCTGGATCAAAACCAAATGGTTGGTAATTCTTTTTTTCTTCTTTAGAGCCACCTTGAAATAATCCGCAGTCAATCAATATTTTAAGTCCTTTGCTATCAACCAGTGAACATGATCCTGTTACATGTCCAACAGCGCCATGAAAAGAGATTTGCATAATTTTGTATTAGGTTATAAATAGTTTATATCCGGCACTTAAACCAAGTTTATTATATCACAAACCCTTCTATACAAAAAGCGATATTTTTGATACAATAAGCAAAGCTATGCGAAGAGACATAATAAGTGACGTTGAAATCAAAGATCCGCCGATTGAAGAACTAACAAGAAAATATTCGGCATTTTCAAGCATAAAAAGGAGCTGCATTGGCGGCTGTGGATGCTTTGTTTTTTTTATTGTCTTAATTATAGTTCTACTCAAGCTGTGGCTTGGGGCAGGTCCACAAAATGTTTCAGCAGTTCCAAATGATTTTCCGCAAGATGTTGCCGTATATGACCAACAAAATATTGATGAGATCATTTACATCAACGGAAAATACAAGAACAGGGCAATATCAGCTTCAGCGTTTTTTCCAAAAATAATTCTGTCTCCCCTCATTTCAGCGCTTGACAGCAGTGATGTAAACGCCAGCTTGTCCGCATCTCCGGCCTCTTTCTTTAAAAATATGTGGAAAGTTGTAAATTCACAGGTAAGCGACAGCAGAAGTATAGTCAAAATAAAATGGAAGGATTTGCCGGCAAATCCGGAATTCATATATGCTCATCTTAAAACCGAACTCCAAAAAGAAAACTTCATTGTTGAAAATGATTATTCAATGAACAACAGCTTTGGTTTTTCTTTTAAAAAAGACAACCATTCCGGTACATTCCAAGCAACAGGCATCCAAGGACAATCCGGAACTGTTATGGCTACACTTATAGTGAACTATTAAATCCACAAAAAATATTGCGCAATGCTTTCAAAATTCCTAAACAACCAGTCAAAAACCCTTACAGGCGCCGCAATTATGATTTCAGGCGCCGCTTTTCTAAGTAGAATCGTGGGTCTGCTTCGCGACAGAATTTTTGCTCATCATTATGGAGCGGGAATGGTGATGGATTCTTATGCAGCCGCTTTTAAAATTCCCGACCTGATCTATGGACTGCTTGTAATTGGCGCATTAAGCGCCGGCTTTATCCCGACTTTTACCAAGTTGATTACCATTTCAAGCAACAAAGAACCAGCATGGAAGTTGGCTAATAATGTTCTAAACATACTCGCAATATGCTTAATAGCATTATGCGCCCTTGGCTTTATTTTTGCGCCCCAGCTCACCGGCTTTATAGCGCCCGGATTTAATAATGAAACATTTATACTGGCTGTGCGTTTTTCGCGCATAATGCTCTGCTCAACTTTGCTTTTGGGCATTTCCATGGTAATGGGAGGAATTTTGCAGTCATTTCGCAGTTTTGTAATATATTCAATTGCGCCGATTTTTTACAATGTTGGCATCATATTCGGAGTTGTGGCTCTTGTTCCGCTCATTGGAATATCAGGAATTGCATGGGGAGTTGTATTAGGCGCCCTGCTTCATTGCTGTCTGCAAATTTATGGAGCATATAAAATGAATTACAGATGGAAATGGAACTTTAATTTAAAGGATAAAAATACGCGCTTGATTGCCAAATTAATGATCCCGCGAACTCTTGGAATGGCCATAACTCAAATTAATATGGTTGTAATGACCATATTTGCTTCCCTGCTTCCTCTCGGAAGCTTGGCTATTTTCAGTTATGCAAAAAATCTTCAGGATGTTCCGGCAGGCATTATTGGAATTCCATTTGCTTTAGCGGCATTTCCAATTCTTTCTTCAGCAGTCGCAGGTGAAAACGAAAAAAAATTTATTTCAACCCTTTCGCAAACAATCAGACAAATACTTTTTTTAATTGCCCCCATATCAGTGCTGATGCTTCTTTTGCGGGCTCAAATAGTAAGAGTGATACTGGGAAGCGGGGCCTTTGATTGGACTTCAACAATAAATACAGCAGACACGCTGGCATTCTTTTGCTTAAGTTTATTTGCACAGTCGCTTATCCCTCTTTTTGCGCGCGCTTTTTATTCACTTCAAGATACTAAAACTCCATTTGTAATCGCACTTGTTTCCGAGCTTATCACGATTATTGCGGCTCTTATTTTTATGAAAAAACTTGGCACTCCTGGCTTGGCATTGGCAATATCAATCGGCGCTCTTATAAATATGACATTGCTCGCGTATTATTTAAGAGATACAACCAAATTTCTGGATGGACATAGAATTTTCAATTCAATGTGGAAAATCGCAACTGCATCACTTGCAATGGCAATAGTGATACAATGGGCAAAATACCCTCTGGCGCGCATTGTAGATCAGGAAAAATTATGGGGAATATTCAGTCAAGGATTTATCGCGGGAATAGCAGGACTGGCAATTTATTGTTTAATGTGTTATTTTCTTAATCTGCCTGAATTCAAACAATTCACAGGCAGTTTCAGAAAAAAATGGCTTAAAATACGAGGAATAAAAATTTCTGAAAATATTGACTTGAAAAATTAGCATTATGAATGAAAACATACGCAACTTTTGCATTATAGCGCATATTGATCATGGAAAATCAACATTAGCCGACCGTTTCTTGGAATTAACAAAAACTGTGGAAAGCCGAAATATGCGGTCGCAAATACTTGATTCAATGGATCTTGAACGCGAACGAGGAATCACGATTAAGCTGACACCGGCTCGTATGAAATACAACAAATATATTCTTGATTTGATTGATACGCCCGGCCATGTTGACTTTAACTATGAGGTCTCAAGATCATTGGCCGCAGTTGAAGGCGCTATATTGCTTATTGACGCAACTCAAGGAGTGCAAGCCCAGACAATTGGAAATTTGTACATGGCCATTGAGCAGAATCTCACTATCATACCGGTAATAAACAAGATAGACATGCCAGCCGCCAATATTGAAAACACAAAACAGGAAATAATGCACTTGCTCGGATGTGATGAAAATGAAATAATGCTGGTTTCTGCAAAAACAGGACAGGGCGTTAAGGAGGTTCTTGATCGCATTATAACCAATATTTTACCACCAACCAATAATGCGGAAAAAACAACGCGGGCTCTCATATTTGATTCTCATTATGACGACTATCGCGGAGTAATAGCGTCAGTGAGAATTATAGACGGAGGCCTAAAAAAAGGCGACAAAATCAAATTCCTGCGCGCCAACAAAGAAATTGAAGTACTGGAACTTGGCCACTACACTCCGCAATACCAAAGCTCAGATAAGCTGGAAAATGGAGAAATAGGGTACGTTGTAACAGGACTCAAGCAGATAGAATACTGCAGAGTCGGAGATACAATAGGAATGTCAGGAAAAAATGTTGATCCACTGCCCGGCTATCGCGAAGTCAAGCCAATGGTTTACGCCGGAATATTTCCAAAAGAAGGAGACGACTATCAAGCTTTGCGCGAAGCATTGGATCGCCTCAAATTAAGCGACTCTTCACTTTTTTTTGAACCTGAAAGTTCCCCTGCTCTTGGATTCGGATTTAGATGCGGCTTTCTCGGACTTCTTCATTTGGATATCTTCCAAGAGCGCCTTAAGCGCGAATTCGGTTTGCACGTGCTGATTACAGCTCCTTCCGTGGCTTACAAACTGATTGGAACGGATGGCACGGAAAAAATTATACACAGCCCGCAGGAGCTTCCTGATCAAACCAAAATAATTGACATACTTGAGCCCATAATGAATTTGGATGTAATTACTCCCAAAAAACATATTGGAAATATAATGTCGCTTGTGGCGGAAAAAAAAGGAAAATATATTAACACTGAATATCTTAGTTCTGGCGGCGAAATGCGCGCCATATTGCACTACAGCATACCATTATGCTCGCTTATTATGGATTTTTACGATAAACTGCAAACATGCGCTTCCGGTTATGCTTCAATGAACTATGAATTTAAAAAATACGAATCAACTGATGTAGTGCGTCTTGACATCTTGATCGCGGACGAGCCGGTTGAAGCATTAAGCACTTTGGTATGGAGAGATTATGCTTTCGCATCCGGAAAGAAAATAGTTGAATCCTTAAAAAAAACACTGCCTCGCCAGCAATTTATGGTTAAAATTCAAGCCACAGTGGGAGGAAAAATTATTGCGGCAGAACGACTGTCAGCCATGCGAAAAGATGTAACGGCAAAACTTTATGGCGGAGATGTAACAAGAAAGCGCAAGTTGCTGGAAAAGCAGAAAAAAGGCAAGAAAAAAATGATGTCAATAGGCAAAGGCAAAATTGATATTCCAAACGAAGCATATATCGCGGTACTGAAAAGATGATTTGTCTTAATTTTGAGCCAAGCCTGCCTCAGCAACAACGAAAAACATTTACCCATTTAATTACCCATTTAATTACGTAAATCAAAAAACATATGAAACCTAAAACAGCTAAAAAAGTATGGCTGGTAATTTCAATTCTTGGAATTATAGGGTTGCTTTTCTTTACCATTATGCCCGCGCTATATTAGGATCTGTCGCCAAATACCATTTCGTCACGAAAGCGCATTTGGCAACAGACCCATTATTAAAATCTTGAAGCTATTCTTGTTTAACGACGCATTTGCCTATGTCAACTAAATGGAATTTAATACCACAACCGCCTGATGATTTTATGGCTTGTTTCCCTGAACAGTTGCCAATAATAACCCAACTGCTTTGGAGCAGAAATATAAGAACACAGAGCGAAATAGATGAATTTTTAAATCCGGATTATTCGCAAGATATTCACGACCCTTTTTTATTTGAGGAAATGAACAAGGCCTGCGATATAATATTCAAGGCCATTAAAAAAAAGAAAAAAATCGTAGTGCACGGCGATTATGATGCTGATGGAGTGTGCTCAGCCGCCATTTTGATCAAAACAATCCAAATGCTGGGATCAACAAATGTAAGCGTGTACATTCCTCACAGAGAAGATGAGGGATACGGCCTAAATATGAATACTGTTGAACAGATGGCCAAAGAAAAAATAGACCTCATAATCACATGCGATTGCGGAAGCAGTAATGTAAAAGAAATCAAACTGGCGAAAAAGAAAGGAATAAAAGTTATTGTAACGGACCATCACACAGTTCCGCCAAAATCGCCGTCAGCCGACGCAATAATCCATCCGAAGATGCCAAATGAGACCTATCCTGACAAAGGACTCGCCGGCGCAGGCGTTGCATTCAAGCTCGCTCAAGGTTTGCTAAAAAAACATAATAAAAAAAATGATACGCTTGATAATGACCAGACGCATGAAGGATTTGAAAAATGGATGCTGGACTTGGTAGCGCTGGCCACTGTCGGCGATATGGTGCCGCTGATTGGAGAATCCCGCACTCTCACACGATACGGGCTTGTTGTGCTTAATAAGACGCAAAATGTCGGATTGCTGGAGCTTTTTAAAGTAGCATCATTGTGCGATGAAAATGGACAATTAAAAAAACAAATAGACGCGCAAACAATCGCATTTCAAATAGTACCGCGACTAAACGCGGCCGGACGAATGGATCATGCAAATACTGCATTTAATCTTTTGATGTGCGAGGATCAAGCACAGGCAAAAATTCTGGCTAAACAGCTTAATCAAAACAATTTGGACAGGCAGCGTCTTACTGACCAACTGTTCAATGAAGCAAAAAAACAAATTGAAAAAACAAAACAGCAAAACAATGCCATTTTGTTTGCATACAACGAAAACTGGCCAACAGGACTTTTAGGACTCATATCAGGCCGGCTTAAGGATTGCTACCATAAACCTGCCATTGCATTTGCCAAAACAGGAGAAGGAATCAATGGGTCAGGCCGAAGCATTCATGAGTTTGATTTAATAAATGCTTTGCAATCAATGCCAGAATATTTTACAAAATATGGTGGCCATCCGCAAGCATGCGGACTTACTGTGGCGGATGAAAAACAGTTTGAGCTGTTCAAAACCGAACTGCTTGAAAAAGCAAACAAAGAAATTGATTTTGCTGAACTTATTCCATCGCTTGATATTGAAATGCAAGTTGAATTGGAAGACGTAAATTGGAAGCTTTATGATTTGCTTGATAAATTCCAGCCGTTTGGGGTTGGCAATCCTGAGCCAAAATATGTTACAAAAAATCTTACTGTAATGTCAGTGAATCCTGTGGGGCAGGATCAAAAGCATTTGCGAATCTTAGTCAAACATAATTCGCATAAAATACGAAAAACAATTGGATTTGGATTGGGCGACTGTTCTCGTCATCCTGATGACTGGAAAAACAATCTTAAACCAAACGATAAAATTGACATGGTATTTACAATCTCAATAAATGAATGGAACGGAAATAGAGAACTCCAGCTAACTGTTGAGGATATATGTGTATCTTCTTTAGACGGATAAGAGGTTCTTACTTTTTGTAGTTTTCGTATTTCTAGCATACTATTTCGGGCATACAGTATTTCGCAAATATAAGTACAATGATTCTGTCTAAATTTTTTAAGCATTAACCTAAAAAACGGCTCATACGCAATATAGGGTTACCCATATATCCTACTCACTCTAAACAGAAAGAACTTCTTATCTCTCACCCCTCTTACTATTGATCTAAATCCTTTGAGTTTGGCATTAAATGATTCAACCGAAGCATTGGTACTTCTATTAGTAAAGTAATTAAGAATAGTACTTTCGTGATTTTTTAAATATTCCATTGTTGTTAAAAAAGAATCAAATTCTTTTTCTTCTACTTTTGTATACCACCGTTCAAGCATTAACTTTGCTTGTTCTTTTGTTTTAGAGCATTCGTAGAATGCTCTAAACATCATAGACAGGTGGTAGGCTTCTTGAAGTTGTGGAAACTCTTTAAAAAGAATAATCGATCTTTGGAGTTGATTGTTTGTCCATTTACTTTTTGGTTTAAAAAGAAGATAACGACTTCTGGCAAGAAGTTGTTTTTTGGTATGTGGTCGGTCGATACGGTATTTTCATTTCTCTGGCTATCTTAACTTGTTCATTTTCTTCTTTAATAGCTTTCCACCTTTCTATTATCCTCATTTCTTGAACAGCTTCACTGACTAGTTTTTGAACATGGAATCTATCATTTACAATTTTGGCATTACAAAAAGACAGCCGGCAGGCTGTCTTCATACTATGACAAAAGTCCATTGTTATCTCTTTAACTTGATTTCTTTGTTTTAACGATATTTTGTTTAAAACAGCTGATATATCACTGGCTTTGGTTCCTTCTATCATAGCCACCAACGAACCACGACCGCCCTTGGCGGTCTTGTTGGTAACTATGGTGTAAAGTTCACCATTGGATATTGAGGTTTCATCTATGGATAATTTCTCTCCAATATTATTCTCAAACAACAACCATTTATCCGAATGATTTTTTTGATTCCAATCGTGGTAATTAGATAGATGATCTTTGTATTGTTTTTCAAATTCTTTGATCGGGAGACGCTGAGACACGGCGATAGAACTTAGTGAGACCGCTTGTTCGTCCGCCGTCTTCTTTTAAAAAATCGGCAAACTCTTGTTCAAGTTGGGTGCCGGGAAAAGATAGTTTGATGTCTCTTTTTAAATATTTATCACTACCTTCGATTTTCCAATACCTGCGACGAAAGGTAAGTAATGTTCGTCTACCACGAAGGGGAAAGTCGGTGATGGTGATATCGTGAAATTTAACTGCTTTAATTTTTTTATCTTTTTGTTCGGGTGGTATATCTGGTGATATGTTTTCTTCTAGAGTGATATATACATTATCTTCGTCTGTCTTAGTTTTAATGACTTTAAACCATTCTAAAGTATTCTTTGGGAAGAATACTTCTAAAATTGATTGATCTATTTCCATTTATTAATGTTAATAAACAACCCTGTGCCAAGAGCACAGGGTATCAGGTCAAAAGGCATAATGTCTGCGACTCTACCCCGTGGCAAGACCACGGGGTATTTTACCTGCGCTCGCTCGGAAATGAAAACAAGTTTTCATTTCTCTCACTTCGCTTGGTAATA
>JBDRCM010000022.1:0-4056 GCA_043821725.1 bacterium
TATTACCAAGCGAAGTGAGAGAAATGAAAACTTGTTTTCATTTCCGAGCGAGCGCAGGTAAAATACCCCGTGGTCTTGCCACGGGGTAGAGTCGCAGACATTATGCCTTTTGACCTGATACCCTGTGCTCTTGGCACAGGGGGGGTTCATTAATGTAGCGTAACAGGGGTTCCGTTTAGTAGGATTTTGACACAGGGATGGGTTCATTTAACCAACCCCAGCAGTTTGTCATGACAAGCATTGTTGCTGGCAATAATTGTTTGGTCATTTATTGTCCATTGCTTGCCTTGAAAATTGGTTACTTTCCCGCCTGCGGCGCGCACAAGCAGAGCTCCGGCCAGAACATCCCATGGGTGGACTTCAACGAGCACGCATCCATCAGCTCTACCACATGCCACAGATGAGAATTCTATTCCTGCTGAAGCCAGTGATCTAAAGCGCATTGTTGTTGGGCTTATATTGCGCAATATTTTTGTGAATTTTTTTTGCCCTTCATTGGAATGTCCTCCGCAGAATAAAAACATATCTCGGCTTCTGTGGCGCTTGGGATCTGAAACATGAATTTGATGGTTATTCATCCAGGCAAGGCCGTCTTTTTTAGCCCAAAAAATTTCATTGTAAGCAGGCAGTCCAATAAAGCCCATTTCAACATCATTGGTTTCATCTATTCTAGCAACGCATGTTGCAAAAGATCTGTATCCGTAAGCGAAATTTGTAGTACCGTCAAGCGGGTCAATATACCATGTTTTTTTGCCCGGGTTGTTTATTTTTTCAGCTTCCTCGCTAATAATATCATCATTTGGATAGTGTTTTAAAAGAAAGTTAGTGATAATCTTATTGGAATCCATGTCTGCCTGCGTTACTATTTCTTCGTCTTTTTTCATTGTTAATGTTTCACTGCCGATTGGCTGGAACCTATCCATCAGTAATATGTTGACTTTTTTTATTAGATTAACGATTGTTTGAAGTTCTGACATAAGAAAAGATTTAAATATATTTATGCTCTTTTTTTAAATGCGGAAGCGCAATTGGCGAAAAGACCTATAAAGGTCGCCTGATTTTTTTCAATATTTGCATATCTTTCTTTACTTTATCATGTTTTGTTTCCAAAATGAAATTAATGTTTTTTAAGCGAGCGTCTTTCAACATTGCTTTGAACCCCTCAAGCCCAATGAGTCCTTCGCCAATATGCTCGTGTCTGTCTTTACGAGATCCAAGTTTCACTTTAGAGTCATTACAATGGCATAATCGCAAACGTTTTAAATTGATTGTGCTGTCAAAATTTTTAAGAGTTTTATCAATTGCTTGTTCATCCCGCATATCATAACCGCCGGCAAAAGCATGCTGTGTATCATAGCACACATTGATATTGAATTTTTTTAATTTCGGATGATGTATTATTTCAGCTATTTCTTCAAAATTATCACCTATTATGCTTCCGCTACCTGCTGAAATTTCAATTAAAAATCCGGTTTTGCCTTTGTATCCATCCAGTGTTTGGTGAACGCCGGTTATCAATTGCTTGAAGCCGTCTTTTTTGCTTAAATCATTATAGCTTCCAAGATGGGTCATTAAGTATTTTGCTTTCAGCCAGTCGGCGCGTTCCAATTCTTGGCGTACGACATTTATTGAGCCATAACTTATTCGCTTATTGGAAGACGCGTAGTTTATAAAATACGGAGTATGGACATACCATTCTTTTTGTTGGAAGTTTTTACAGTTGGCCAGAAAATCCGCGATTGTTTTCTTGTCTATAATCGGCGGCTTGCCTCCGCGAGGAGAACGGGTGAAGAATTGAAAAACTTCGCACCCAAGCGAAGCCGCATTTAACGGAGCATTTGGCAATCCGCCGGCCATGGAAACGTGCGCGCCGAAAAGCATGTGGTTTAATTAGTGGCTATTTGTCTTTAATGACTTTCTCCTTTAACCATTGTACCACTTTTCTGTTTTGCACTGCAATCGCGAGTGTGCCGAGCACGTCAGGATTTTGGAGATTTTTTTCAACGTTTTCGTCTTTTGGATATGATTTTTTAATCAGATCAATTTCTTTTTCAATCTCACTTTTTTCTGCCTTTATATTGTTTTGAGACGCAACTTCTCTGGACACAAGCGCTGATTTTACGCGCTTGTTAGCCTGCTCAGTAAAATCATTGTATATTTCCTGCTCGGTCTTTTTCAAATCATTCAGATATTTTTCAATATTGATCCCCTGCTCTGTAAGACGATGCTTTAATTCATGAAACATTTTTTGTTTTTCAGCGTTGATCAGCACTTCGGGAATTTCGTTGAATTCGCTATCCTTAATAAGTTTTTCAAAAATTTCAATTTTTTGATCATCCTTTTGGTCTTGTTCGGCTTGCAGGTTTGTTTTAAGTATGGATTTTAATTTTTCCAAATTTTCAACTCTAAGTGATTTTGCAAACGCATCATCAATTTCAGGGTGCTGTAACTCAAAAACATCAATAACCTTGATTGTGAAGTCAACATTTCTGCCAGCCAAATGCTTTTGGTAGTGTTCTTTTGGAAATTTAAGGGAAAATTCTTTTGTTTGTCCTTTTGTCAACCCGACTAATTGCTCGTTAAGACCCGGTATGTAATGCTTTTCAGATAAATACACAGCATGGTTTTTTGCTTGGCCTCCTTCAACAGGGACTTTGTTTATTTGCATGTCCATGTCAATTAAAATTTTGTCATTAGGTGCGCAAGCTCTATTTGCCAGTACTTCCTTTGTCTGCATTTTTCTTAAATTTTCAATAACCTCATCAACTTTATTATCCTCAACAGGGGTATTTTTTTTCGTAATTTTTATTTTACTTATATCGCCCAGTTTGATTTTCGGCATAACAGCGGCAACTGCTTTAAATATAAAATCATTGCCGGGTGCCATTTTTTCAATGGTTATGTCTGGCATGCCGATTGTTTGGATTTTTTCCAATTCAAGCGCTTTGCGCAAGTTTGTTTCCACAATTGATTGCATTGCTTCTTTTAATATTTGAAGCTCTCCCATTTGTTTTTTAACAATATCATAGGGAGCTTTTCCCGGCCTGAATCCACTTATTGCAGACCGCTGGGAAAGGCGCAAACAGGCCTTTTTCATGTCTTCTTCGTAATCGCTGGGTTCAACTGTTATTTTCAACTCAATCTGTGATTTTGGTAGTTTTATTATTGTGTGCTTCATATTTATTTTCATTAGAATAATATAAGACAGGTATAACCTGTCTTGGTTGATAAATTTTAGCATTTGTTTTTTGGTTTGTCAAACGCTGTTTTTATCAGAAAGCCGGTTATTTCATGAATTGTTTAGCGAACCTCACTATTGCGACTTTGACAAAGCGGTCATTTTTTGGTTGTATTTAAGTAAGGAGAGTTTGACAACCCAAAGGAGAACAAGCGTGGACGACATAGACCGAATCATGCAAGAATATGGTTGTCTCAAATTAGGGCAACTTGAATTTCTTGATTATTTAAAGAGGGAATTTCCATTGCCCGCAGATCCGGAAAAAGATGATTTTTTTCAAGCCATCTCGCGATATTGTATGCGTTTGTGGCTAATGTGCTATGCCATGGACGATGACAACAACTGCGTTGTGTTGTCAGGAGAGTGATCTATGGAAAAATGCCACAATCCTGCACAAGTGATTTTAAGAGAATATCTGGACAGAATGGAAAGAGGAGAAAATTTATCTGACGATGACAAGAATTACGTGTTTAAATTGCTGGGTATGGCGCGTGATACAGAAGTGCAAAATGAAGTTATCAAGGACTATTTAAGGAATTTTAGACCGTGAAAAATCAGAGCAAGTTTTTTTTCACCTCTTTCTGCGTTGTTTTCCCCTCCTTGAATTTTCTTCCCGCCTTCATTTCCTTATTTGCTTTAAAATTTTTAAAAAAGGCAGATGAGGAAAGTCGGGAAGGAAAATGAACCCCTCCCTGTGCCAAGAGCACAGGGTATCAGGTCAAAAGGCATAATGTCTGCGACTCTACCCCGTGGCAAGACCACGGGGTATTTTACCTGCGCTCGCTCGGAAATGAAAACAAGTTTTCATTTCTCTCACT
>JBDRCM010000023.1:0-4946 GCA_043821725.1 bacterium
GCTCAAAATTTCATTTTTCAATTCGTAGGAATTGTTGAGCGAATTGCCCACAATTCCACGAAGTTGCATCAGCCGCAGCAACATACCCATTGGAAAAGCACCAGAACCACAAGCAGGGTCAAGAACCTTAATGTCTCGCAAGGCGTTTTGCACAAGCGGTGTTTCGTTTTTATCAAAAGGATTTTCTGTGCAAGAGGAATCAAAAAGTTTGTCAATTTTAGCTTGTAACTTATTTCTGTTTGACTCCTCAACAGTAGCAATATTATCCTCTTTCGGTAAAAGTGCCTGTTCTATATATGCTTTTAAGGAGATATTCACCATGTAATCTACAATTTCCCGTGGGGTATAAAAAGCACCGTAAGCTTTTCGCTGGTTTGCCATTTTCTCTGTTTCAGGGGATTGACTGGCAAGAAGATTTTCAAAAATTCGTCCTAACATTTCAGGGTCAATGGCTACTTGTTGGTACTGGCTGCTACTTTCATCTACAGTAAAATCAAAGCCTTCGAGCGTTTTAACAAAGTTAAGCAACCAATCATTCAGCTCAAGAAAGTGCAATGGTTTGTCGTCTTCATTTTCTTCAAACAAACCGCCGTTGAGATAAGGAATTAAATCAAATAATTTTCTCAACTCTTCATCGGATTTTTCAACCTTGCTCAGGGTGTTAAGCTCAATATTTCGATGTTGTACTTCGGTATTGAGGGTATTAAAAAAAAGATGCAGCAGGTAATTTTTATAATAATCAGTTTTATGTTTTTCGATAGTTGAAGAAGATATAAGTTCTTCAGGAATAATCCCTTTTTCCTTCAAAAACCAGCAAAAAATGTATCGTCCAATAAGTCGAACAGCAAATTGCTTTAGATGGTTTTCCTCAACATCAATTTTGGAAGCCTTTGCAATGCCCACCAAAGCATCAAATCGTTCTTTGATTTGTTTATAAAATTCCTTATTTACCTCTTTAACATCAAGGCTTTTCCAAAATATTTCAGCAATTTCAGGTTTTGATTTTTGAGCAATACTAATCCATTGCTGAATAATTTTATTGTGTTGCGTTTGAGTAAGCCGTTTGCGAAATGAAAGTATTCTTTTCTGGTCGCCATGATTAAAAACAAGGAGTAGTTTATCATAGTCGGGTGTGGTGATAAAATGAATAAAATACGATTGAGGCGAAACATATTGTTCCCTGTCTGGTAGTTGAATAATGCCTTTCATTGATGCCTGATAGCTTGCAAGACCGGGATCATTATCAACCAATTGACTAATATATTCTTTTTTAATTTTTCTTAACACAGCAAACCGTACACGAATATTTTGCCCATCAGCATTAAGCCTGTAGAGTTGCGGTTGCGTTGTCATGGGTGCATGGGCAAGATATTCCCTGAGTTTTTGCGTTTGTGGCGAAAGCAGTTGAGGCTTATTGTCTCCATTTGGTGCAAGCCCCATCCATTCGAGTAATGCGAAAGAAAATTCCAATACATTTTCTCTGTTGCGTTGCGATGCCAGATTGCTTAAAATATCGTTTAATCCCTGTAGTGTCATCATATCGTTTAATCCTTGTGATAGCCTTTTTATTTTATGTAAATATCTGAATAATCTCTGTTAAAGGTGCTTTTTCTGTTTTATCATTGGGCTTATATTGGTGTGCCAAGCTAATAAATTTTTTAATTTCATCATCACCTACAGGTTTGTTGTTTCGTACTAATCGGTTTATCAGCCTTACCAAAACCATGCTTTGCTTATTAATGTACGCATTTTGTGAATATAAAATACAGTTTTCTACATTCTCAATATCCTTAAAAGGATAGCCATATTCAAACATTTTATTTTTAAGAAAAGCAATAGCTGCTTCTTGAGGTTTATTGTAACTGTTTTTATGCTCATCTTCTGAAAACTGATAGTTTAAGATAAAATCAATAATATAATCTTCGGCAGATGCTTTGTTCTTAAAATTATCATTAAATCGTTGATTTTGCTTACTTGTGGCTTTTATAGCCAGCAATCCTTCTGTAGTTGTATACAGCTCTCCTTTTTTATTTTTATCAAAGGCAACAAAATATCCTGCTTCATAATTATCATCTTCTCCTGCTGCAAGATGGGCTAAATGAACATATTCATCATCCTCTTTTTTCATTTGCACCCTGCCCCATTTGCCTTTTGGAAGTTGTTTTATTTTTTCTTTATATGTTTCATCATACTGTTCATTACGGGCAAACTCCCGCAAGTCGTCCATAAATAAATCTTCGGCAGCAAGCAATTCAGAGGTTTCAAATATTTTACGGAAGGCTTCTAATCGTTTCTTTTCATCACGGCTATAAAGGTCTTCGGTAAAATCCTGTGGAATAGGCTCTTCATCTAAAACAGATTGGTCTGAACCAATGGTATAACGAATGAGATTGATTTTATCTTCTAATTTCCGTACCAATTGCAAATAATTTTCTAACTGTTCAGTAGGGCGAAAGTTATAAATAAAAATTTTCTGATGCAAGGAACCTAAACGATTAACGCGTCCATTTCGTTGTATCATTCGTACTGGATTCCAATGCAAATCGTAGTTAATAATAATACCGCAATCTTGCAAATTTTGTCCTTCAGATAGTTTGTCAGTTGCTACTAAATAATCAATTTCTTTTTCACCTTGTTTTAATTCATATTGTTTTGAAACAGGGGCAAATCGTTTGGCGAAATCTTCAATCTCATTTTTGTTGCCTAAGGCAAATTCAATATTTCGATTATTTACCAAATACTTTGAAAGATTATCTTGAAGATATTGAAGTGTGTCAGTAAAATAAGTGAACACTAAAACCTTTTTATCTTCATTTTGATTGAGGCTTTTAGCCAACTCTTGAATTTTATCGTCCTTTTTAATTAATAAGGCAATTTGCTCTTTCAGGATTTTTACAATGGAAAGGTCTTTCTCTATATCCATTTTTAGTTGTTGAACATTAAAAATGCCTTCGTCTGCTGGAATAGAATTAAATTCTTCACTGTCTTGCTCAAAGGTTTCAATGTCAAAATCCAACTCATCTTCTTCCGCAGATTCTTCGTTGTATGTCTCAATGGCTTTATTGAGTTTTGATAAATTTTTTACAGAAACAATTTTTTTGAATTTTTCCAATTTCTCTTTGAAATCAAGTAATTTCTTTTCGTAATTATTAATTGATTTATTGATTGACGAAAGGGAAGATTCAAGTCGTTTTAGAAATACTGTCCTGAAAATCCCATAGATACCAATTTGTCTTGACAATTCACGATTATCATCTGCGTTTAATTCCAGTTCACCTCGTTTGCGACCGTAATAAGCCCATCGGTAAATATTATAGCGATAACAAGGAAAGCCAATCGAAAGTATACCTGTGTATAAAATTTCTAAAGATGATTGAATGGGTTTTTCTCTTTTAGTGTAATGTGAAAATAAATCCAGAGGATGAGCCAGATATTCCAACTCAGCTAAACTCGTAATGGTGTACTGATACGCTTGTGTTAATTGAATATCACTTGCTGCCATGGTTTGTAATTGTGTTTTAAGTTGATTGGGAACTTCATAATATAAATTGTCGGGAATTGAATTAGGGAATTTTTGAAGTTTGCCGTTAATGGATAATCCATCAGGATATTCCTTTTCAATGCCTTGTCTTGTTCGCCTTACAATGAATCGATTCAACAAAGGTGTTAGCTGTTCTTTGATTTGCTGATAATCAATAAAACCCATTTCACGAATTTGTTTTCGCATATCAGTTTGCAGTAATTCAAGTCGTTCTTTCAGGGTAAAATATTTCTGTTTGCTACGATCGTAAAATCTCCCTAATCTAAAAATTTCACCTCCTGAGCCTAACATTATCTGGTTGGTTAAGTCAGCTAATTGGTTGTTTATGGGAGTGGCTGTAACTAACAATGTTTTTGCTTTTTCATTCTCCTGTCGCCACTGGATAAAAACATCAAATCGTGAACCGCCTGACGAGCGGAGGTTGTGGCTTTCATCAAAAACAAACAAACCAACGGGAATATATTTTAAGTTATCTCTTATCTGATTTATTTTATTCACATCCTGTAAGCTATAAATTCGTGGTGGGTTTTCTAACTTAAAATCGGCAAATGCTTTTTCCCATTGTGAAATTAATCCTGCCGGACAAATAACAACAACCCGTTGATTTTTTATCTTGTAAAAATACTCGATAACTTTTATAGCAGTGTAAGTCTTTCCCAAACCAACCGAATCAGAAAGCATGGCAACACCTTGTCTTTCTAATTTTTTAATTAAGCTATTAGCATTTTGTATTTGAAATTTCAACAACTGTGGTTTGCCGGAATTAGGGTCATCAGCCTCTACTTTATTTTCTTTTTCATCCAGCAAATCTTGTCCATAAATGCGGTACAAAGCATGAATATACATTTCATAAGGGCTGAAACAAACATTTCCATGTTTACTCAATTCTAAAATTTCTTCTTTGAAAACACCTGACCAGTCTTCGCTTTCATTCCACAAATCCTCAAACCAACTGCGATGTGATGGATGCTGTGATAAATTTTTACGAATATAATTTACTGTTGCATTATTATCCTCCACTTGGTTTAATTCGAGATTCCCACAAAGTCCCTGCTTTGTGAAATTTGAGCTGCCTATGATTCCAATTGCATTTTCTTCTTCATTTCCAAAAATGTAGCATTTAGCATGTAGGAAATTTTTTCGATATATTTTAATCTGCAGTTTTGTATTTTTCCCTTTGCTAATATATTTGCTGAGTAAATCAGCAACTTTTTGAAAATCCTCTTTTAGTTGTAAATTTTCCAAATCTTTTTTCAAATATTTTTCAGGAAAGTCAGGATCTTGTTTGGCAGGGTTTTTAACTTGATATGCTTTTACGGTAGGCTCTTCGCCTAAAAGCAACCGTAACGAGGTATTGTCTCTTTCTAAAAAGATTTTGAGATCTTCATAAATTTCAACCATTCCA